>JAUIKL010000024.1 GCA_030430625.1 Gemmatimonadota bacterium | reverse complement strand
TCGGCACCTTCCGACCCGTGGAGGTCGACGACCCCGCCGACCATCGCATGCACTCCGAGTGGTACGAGGTGTCCCCGGACGCTGCGCGGACGATCGAGCACGCCCGGAACGAAGGTGGGCGGGTCTGGGCCGTCGGGACGACGAGCGTACGGACGCTCGAGTCGGCCGCAGCGGGGGACGGGAGGGTCCGCGCCGGTGCGGGGGACACCCGACTCTTCATCCGTCCCCCCTACAACTTTCGGGTCGTCGACGGGCTGATCACGAACTTTCACCTCCCCCGGTCCACCCTGATGATGCTGGTGGCGGCCCGAGCCGGTTACGAGCGGACGATGCGGGCGTATGCCGAGGCGGTCCGCGCCGGGTACCGCTTCTACTCGTACGGGGACGCCATGGTCATCACGCCACGGGGCGGCTGATCACGCCCCGCGCCGGCTGATCCGGACCCCGACGCCGGGGCCGGACCGCCTCTCGGGAGACGGCCCGGCTCGGCGAGCCTCGAGCTACTCCGCCGTGAGGACGTGTACCGTGTCGACGCGCGTCGCCCGGCGTGCGGGGAGCCAGCCAGCCAGGATGGCGACCCCGAAGAAGACCGCGAGGGCCCCCGCATACGACCACGGGTCCGCGGCGCCGACCTCGAAGAGAAGAGCCTCGATCCACCGGCTCGCGATCCACGCGCCGACCAGGCCGAAGAGGACCCCGGGAATCGTGAGGGCCGCCGCGTAGCGGACGACGAGACCTCGCACCGTCTTCGTGTCGGCCCCGAGCGCCATACGGATCCCGATCTCGCGAGTGCGGCTGGCCACGGAGGTGGACAGGACGCCGTACGTACCGATGAGGGACAACACCAGCGCCAGCATTCCGAACGCCGCCATCAGCATCGTCGCGAAGCGGTCCTGTGCCCGCACCCGTTCGAGCAGGTCGACCATACCCTGGGGTCGGTAGAGGACGAGGCCCGGGTCCATTGCCCGCAGTTCGCCACGGGCCCGCTCCAGCAGATCCGCAGCGTCCCCGGAGGCCCGAACCGTCTGGGTGAGCGCCCAGTTCCGGGCGTCGCCCTGACGGTGCGGCACGTAGCTCTTCGGAGAGACCTCGCCCCGAGTCGAGAAGGGAACGTCGGCCACGACGCCGGCGATCCGTCGCTCGGCGCCCGCGAGCCGGATCGTCTGGGTGAGGGGGTCGACGTCGGGCATCGTGCTCCTGACGATCTCCTCGTTGACCCACACGAGCTGCTCCGCCTCGAGGTCGAAGTCGGCCGGCGGTGCACCGCGAACGATCGGGATGCCCATCGCCGCGAAGTAGTCGCCGTGGATCATGCGAACGTCGGTCGAGCGAAACGACTCGTCGTCCCCCGGTTCCGCGTCCGGCGACCACTGGAAGCCCCACGAGTGGTACCGACCGTTGACGGGTAGCCACGAGGTGGCGCCAACCGCCTCGACGCCAGCCAGGGAGCGCAGACGCTCCTGGTATTCGTCGTGGAAACGCACCCGGTCGGCCGGTTCCGGATAACGCGCACCCGGCAGGTGCACCTCGAAGGTGACGACGCCCTCGGGTTCGAGCCCGAGGGGGACGTCGAGGAGCGAACCGAAGCTTCGCGTGAGCAGCGTCGCGCCGACGACAAGGACCAGGGCCGCCGCGACCTGAACGACCACGAGTGTGTCGCGGAGCCTTCGTACGAGCCGTCCGACCGTCGAGGCTCGGTCCCCCGCCCGGAGAACCTCGGCCGGTGAGGTCCGGGACATCCGGAGCGCGGGCGTGAGTCCGAAGACCAGCAGGGCACCACCCGTGATGAGGAAGGCGAAGGCGAAGACCGGCAGACCCAGACTGATGTCGGCCACGGCGGGCAGGGCGTCGGGCGATACCGCCAGCAGGAGCTTCACGCCGGCGGCTCCGAAGGCGAGCCCGAGCACGCCTCCGGCGCCGGCCATCAGGGCGTGCTCCGTGAGGATCGACGCCACCAGGCGCCCCCGGCCCGACCCGAGCGCCGCCTGAAGTGCCAGGGCTCGATCCTGACCGAGGCCGCGGGCAAAGAGGAGGTTGCCGACATTCACACACGCCGTGAGCAGGACGAGGGCCGCGGCCGCAGCGAGAATCCAGAGCATCGTCTGGCGCGTCTCGCCGACGACGTCGCTCTGAAGGGGCCGAACCGCCGTCGTCCCGTGTACCGCCTCGGGGATACGCTCGACGAGGGCGTCGCCCAGGACGACGAGCCGGTCGTCGACTGTGCCGATGTCGACACCGTCCCGGATACGGGCGATGCCCGAGAGGTAGAAGTTCCTGTAGTGGTTGCCGCCGCCGGGCCGCATGTTCTGCGGAACCCAGAGGTCGCCCTGACTTCCGAAGGGGTCGCGGAAGTCCGCCGGCATGACGCCGACGATTTCGACCGAGACGCCGTCGAGTTGGACCGTCCGGCCGATGATCTGCGGGTCCTCCCCGAAGTGGCCCTCCCAGAGGCGGTGGCTGAGGATGGCCTCCTCGGGGACGGGGTAGTCCTGGTACTCGCCTGCACCCCAGCTCTCGTCCTCGCCGAAGGTCCGCCCGACGAGGGGGCTTCGTCCGAGCGTCTCGAAGTAGCCGGACGACACCGCCATCGCGTTCACCCGAACGGGCGTGTCCCCGTCCGTCAGGTCGGCGCCCTGTTCGCGGTAGGTGTACATCGCCGCCACGTCCGAGAAGACCTCGTCCCACGCGCGCATCTCACCGATGAGGGGAGCCCGCATGTACTCCAGGTCCCCCCACTCCTCGTGCCGCTCGTAGATGCGGACGAGTCGGTCGGGCTCGTCGTAGGGCAGCTCCTGGAGGATGACGCCGTTGACGACCGTGAAGATGGCCGTGTTGACGCCCACGCCGAGAGCGAGCGTCAGGACGACGATTGCCGTGAACCCCGGCGCCCGTCCCAACCTTCGGGCTGCCCGCTGCAACTCCTGCCACCACACCTCGATCGTCATCGTCATCCCCTTGGGTTCTCCGCGTCGGCGCGCCTGCACCTGCGGTCGTGTTCGTGCGATTCGTTCTCCGGCTGCCCGCGGGTCGCCGAATCGGGCGATCAGCGTATCGGCGTCGATCCCGCGACCGAGCCCGTCCTCGAAGTGCTCGATGAGATCCTGCTCGGTTTCGTCCCGGCCCTGGGTGAATCCGAGGCCGGCCGCGTCGAGCACTTGGTCGATCACCGCGCGGATCTCGGGTGGGAGCGGGCCCTCGGTCATACGGCGCCGGCGTCGTCGGCCACGCCGAGGTTCGACATGGCGGCCACGAGTTTGGCCCACTGGGAGCGCTGCCCCTCGAGCCACCTCAGGCCGGCCGCGGTGGCCTTGTAGTACTTCCGCTTCCGGCCGTTGGCCGCGGTGCGCGCTACGGACTCGATGTGGCCTTTGCCCTCCAGGTTGTAGAGGAGCGGATACACCGTGGATTGACCCATCGCCAGGAGACCGTCGGAGTCCCGCTCGAGCGCCTCGACGAGTTCGTATCCGTACATCTCGCGCCGCGCCAACAGTGTGAGCACGGCCATCGGCGCGGCGCCCCTCATCCACTCCCGTTCGAGCGTCATCGTCCTCTCTCCATCCGCGTACGCATCACATAGTATGTATAACATAGTATGTGTTGCCAGTGTCGGTGCAAGGAGTGAGACGCCGCGTCGTGCGGATGGGTTGGAGGCACGATCGGGCGCCGCCGGCGCGGTTACCTTTCCGTGATGTTCGACTACCGCCTCGACCACACCGAAGGCTCGGCTCGCTCCGGGGTCTTCCACACGCCTCACGGCGAGGTCCCGACGCCCGCCTTCATGCCCGTCGGCACGCTCGGCACCGTGAAGAGCCTCATCATGGAGGAGGTCGAGCAGCTGCGGGCGCGCATGGTGCTCGCGAACACGTACCATCTGTACCTCCGCCCGGGGCACGATCTCGTGCGATCCCTCGGTGGCCTCCACGACTTCATGCGGTGGGACGGCCCGATCCTCACCGACTCGGGTGGCTACCAGGTCTTCTCCCTGGCCGAGATCCGCCGGGTCCACGACGACGGGGTCGAGTTCCAGAGCCACATCGACGGGTCCCGACACACCTTCACGCCGGAGTCGGTCATGGAGGTGCAGCGTACGCTCGGTGCCGACGTCATCATGGCCTTCGACGAATGCCCGCCGGGTGGATGCGATCGGGCCACGGCGGTCGAGGCGAACCGGCGCACGTTGTCCTGGCTCGAACGGTGCCGGACTCGCTTCGAACAGTTGGCCGACGAGCGGGCCGTACCCGACCAGGCGCTCTTCCCGATCCTGCAGGGCAACGTCTTCGACGACCTGAGGCTCGAGCATGCGCACCAGTTCATGGACATGGCCGACTGGCCGGGCTTCGGCATCGGTGGACTGAGCGTAGGCGAGTCCAAACCGGACATGTGGCGGACGCTCGAACTCCTCGATGGCGTGCTACCGGCGGACCGACCCCGCTACCTGATGGGCGTCGGGTACCCCGACGACCTGATCGAGGCCGTCAGCCGCGGGTGCGACCTGTTCGACTGCGTGGCCCCGACCCGAAACGCCCGCCACGGCACCGCGTGGACAAGCGAAGAGGGCCAGGTGAACTTGAAGGCCGCGCGATTCCGAGAGGATACGCGCCCGATCGACCCGGGCTGCGACTGCTACACCTGCTCCCGCTACGACCGGGCGTACCTCCGCCACCTCGTCGTGTCCTCCGAGTGGCTGCCGGTTCGCCTGATTTCGATCCACAACCTGCGCTTTCTCGTCCGACTCGGTGAGGAATCCCGGCGTCGCATCGCCGATGGAACCTTCACCGCGTGGAGCCGAGACTGGCTCGACCGCTATCACAACGCCGGGAGCACCGTGTGAACGCCCTCGCTCTTCTCTTCGCCGTACCCCGAGAGGGTGGCAATTCGGGAACCATCTTCCTCGTCCAGATGGTCCTCATCTTCGCGATCTTCTACTTCCTCCTCCTCCGGCCGCAGGCGAAGGAACGGCAGCGGCACGAGGACATGCTGAAGGCGGTGAAGAAGGGGGACGAGGTCGTCACCAATGGCGGGATCATCGGAAAGGTCGTCCATGTCGACGACAACCGGCTGACGATCCGGACCGGTGAGAACACGAAGCTGACCGTCGACCGCACCCGTCTTGCATCGGTGCTGGACGTGAAGGGAGAGCCGAAAGAGGCATGATCCGCGACATCGTCATGATGGGCGACCCGGTCCTCCGCACGGAGGCCGAGGACGTGACGGTCTTCGACGACGACCTCCGTCGCCTCGTCCGGGACATGTACGAGACGATGTACCATGCCGACGGGATCGGGCTCGCCGCGCCCCAGATCGGGCTCTCGAAGCGGGTACTCGTCGTCGACCTCCGCCGGGAGGCCGAGGGTGAGGAGCCCGAGCGCATCGCCCTGATCAATCCTCGGATCGTCTGGGAGAGCAAGGAGACGGAGAAGCAGTCGGAGGGCTGCCTCTCGATTCCGGGCCTCGAAGAGGTGGTTCAGCGGCCCGCGGTGATCCGCATCGAGGGCTTCGACGAAGTCGGAAACGAGGTCGAGATCGAGGCCGACGATCTCTTCGGTCGCGCTCTCCAGCACGAGATCGACCATCTGAACGGGGTCCTCTTCATCGATCGAGTCTCCCCGCTGAAGCGGCGGATGCTCCTGAAGAAGTGGAAGAAGATCGAGGCCGAGGCCGAAGACGAGTAGGATGAGGATCCTCTTCTGGGGTACCCCCGCCTTTGCGGTACCGTCCCTCCGGGCGCTGGACGACGAGGGCTTCGAGATCGTCGGAGTCGTGACTCAGCCGGACCGACCGGCTGGCCGTGGGCGCCGGCTGCGGCCCTCCCCGGTCAAGGAAGTCGCACTCGACGCGGGCTTCGAGATTCTGACACCCGACCTGCCGCGCACCGACGACTTCGTCGATCGGATCCGTGCCCTGAAGCCGGACATCTCGGTCGTCGTGGCGTACGGACACATCCTCAAGCCGTTCGTCCTCGACGTGCCGCGTCTGGGATCGATCAACGTCCACGCCTCGCTCCTCCCCGAGCTTCGCGGCGCGGCACCGATCAACTGGGCCATCGCGCGAGGTCACGAGAAGACGGGCATCACGATCATGCGCATGGCCGAGGGGATGGATGCCGGCGCGATCATCCACCAGGTCGAAGAGCCGATCCTTCCGGACGAGACGGCGGGTGACCTGACCCTCCGTCTCTCGGAGGTCGGCGCCGCAGCGCTGGTCGAGGCCCTCGCCCTGATGTCCGTCGGTCAGGCCGTCGAGGTCGAGCAGGATCACGAGCGCGCCACCTTCGCACCCAAGATCGATCGCGAGACGGCTCATATCGATTGGGCTCGGCCCGCCCGGAGGATCGCCAACCTGGTTCGCGCCATGGATCCGGCTCCCGGCGCCTGGTCGCCCCTGGACGGAAGCACGCTGAAGCTCTTCCGGCCCTCCATCTGGTCCGAGACGGAGCTGGCCGATGCCCCGTTCCACCTCCCCGCTACGAACGGTGGCTCTCCCGTCCGAGCCGAGGGTGCGAAGCCGGGCACGGTGGTGGCGGCGGACTCCTCCATCGGGGTTCTCGTCCGCGCTGGAGACGGGGCCGTGGCGTTCGCCGAGGTCCAGCCGCAGGGGAAGAAGCGGATGCGGGCGGCGGACTGGATCAACGGCCGCGGCGTCGAGGTCGGTGCCGAACTCGGGTAGGTCGACGTGCTGCACATCCTGACCGACGACGACATCGTCCGCCGGACCGGGTGGGGCGACCTCCTGGTCGAAGCCGCCCATCGCGCAGGGCCTCGTGTGCGCGTCCACCTTCGCGCACCGCGGGCGTCCGGCGCCGACCTCTTCCGGTGGGCGCATGACGTGTCGACCCGAATCGCGGGCACGGGAGCCGCGTTCAGCGTGAACGATCGGGTCGACGTGGCGGCTGCCGTCGGGGCCGACCTTCACCTCGGCCAGCGATCCCTCGCGGTCGAGGACGCGAAGGAGGTGGCTCCATCGGCCCTCGTCGGCCTTTCCTGCCACGACGTGGCGGAGGTGTCGGAGGCCGTTCGGGTCGGTGCCGACTACCTGTTCATCGGCGCGGTGCACACGACCGCATCCCACCCCGGCACCGAGGCTCTCGGCCTCGACCGTTGGGCCGTGTTGGCGGCGGGGGCGGGTGACCTCCCCCTCGTCGGGATCGGGGGAGTCGGCCCACGTGACGTGGCGGGCGTCGTCGGTGCCGGTGCTTCGGGTGTGGCCGTCATTCGCGGCTTTTGGGACGCACCGGATTCACTCGGCGCGCTGGCTTCGTACATTTCAGCCCTCGACGGCGCGCGGGAGGGAGTATGACACAGGACACGATCCAGGTTCGACTGAACGGCAAGGACCGAGCGATCGACGGTGGGCACACGGTGGCCACCCTGCTCGAGTCGCTCGACCTCCACCCCGGGATGGTGGTCGTCGAACTGAATCGCGACATCCTCGACCGCGACGACTACGCGGCGCACACGGTGTCCGACGGAGACACCCTCGAGCTCGTCCACTTCGTGGGCGGCGGATGAGACCGGACCGAGTATGAGCACTGATACGATGATCGCCGACGCGCGAGCCCTGGATGGCCCCCTCGAGATCGGGGGCGTCTCGTTCCAGTCGCGCCTCATCGTCGGGACCGGCAAATACGAGACGAACGAGGTCATGGTCGACGCGATCCGGGCTTCGGGCGCGGAGATGGTGACCGTCGCCGTCCGACGTGTGGATCTCGATCGAAGCTCCGAGGCGGGGATCCTGCACCACCTCGACCCCGACGAGTTCTTCCTCCTGGCCAACACCGCCGGCTGCTACTCGGCCGAGGACGCGATCCGGTATGCGCGTCTGGCCCGGGCGGCCGGCTTCAACGAGTTCGTGAAGCTCGAGGTGATCGGGGACGAGCGGACCCTGCTGCCCGACGTCTTCGGGACGATCGAAGCGGCCAAGGTCCTGGCCGACGAGGGCTTCAAGGTGATGGCGTACACGAACGACGACCTGATCACGGCGCTCCGACTCGAAGACGCGGGCTGTGTGGCGGTCATGCCCCTCGCCTCTCCGATCGGGAGCGGGCTGGGTGTGGTGAACCCGTACTTCATCCGCGAGATCAAGAGTCGCCTGGAGGTCCCGATCATCGTCGACGCCGGGGTCGGTACGGCGTCGCACGCGTGCGTGACGATGGAGCAGGGCGTCGATGGTGTGCTGATGAACACCGCGCTCGCGGCGGCCGACGACCCGGTCCGAATGTCGCACGCGATGAAGCACGCCATCATCGCGGGGCGACTGGCGTACCTGGCCGGTCGGATGCCCTCGCGCGAGATCGGGGTGCCGTCGTCTCCGACCAGGGGCATGCTCGACTGAGCACTCCGAGCGCGGGACGGTCGGCGGCGCTCGACGTCCGACTGGCAGCGGAGCGAGGTCGACGGTTGGACCGTGCATTCGACGGTGTGGCCGGCACCCTGGAAGACCGCGAACGTCGCTTCTGCCACGAG
The DNA here is from genome assembly GCA_030430625.1 of Gemmatimonadota bacterium. GTDB lineage: Bacteria > Gemmatimonadota > Gemmatimonadetes > Longimicrobiales > Gaopeijiaceae > UBA2589. The sequence goes on along the minus strand of JAUIKL010000024.1, from coordinate 19,674 downwards.
TTGGCGTGGGGTACGACGCGATTCAGGGGTCGCCTCGATCACCTTCTCGACGCCTTCGTTCGAGACGGTATCGAGAACACCGACCCCACCGTGCGCGAACTCTTGAGGCTCGGAACCTATCAAATCCTGTACATGGATCGGGTTCCGGAGTACGCGGCGGTGTCACAGACAGTCGATCAGGTGCGAGAGAAGGCGGGGAAGGGGGCGGCGGGGTTCGCGAATGCGGTCCTCCGAAAGGTCGGCCGGGCCGGGGACGGACCGGACCGTTTCCCGGATCCCTCGGCCGAGCCACTCGACTACCTGGTGGCGTGGGGTTCCCACCCGCGTTGGCTCGTCTCCCGATGGCTGGAACGGATGCCCTTCGAGGAGGTCGAAGCGCTGGTTCGCGCCAACAACCGACGTCCGGAGAGCTGTCTCGTTCCGCTGGAGGGCTCGGTGACAGCTGCGGTCGACCGGCTTCGCGGTGCCGGCGTCGAGGCCGAGGCGGTCGGTCAGAGCTCCGACTGTGTCCGGGTGCCCTGGGGTGCGTCCGTAGCGGAGGCGTTGACTGTGGCACACCCCGCGATCGTCCAGGACCCGGCGGCGAACCTCGTGGTTCGCTTCGCCGACGTTCCGTCGGGCACGATGGTTGCAGATCTTTGTGCCGCACCCGGTGGGAAGGCGTTGGCTCTGTCGAAGAAGGCGGCGCGCGTGTTCGCCGCCGATCGTTCCGAGCCGCGGACCCGCATGGTCAGAGACAACGTCGAGCGGACGGGTCGCGACAACGTGTCGCCGCTCGTCGCGGACGCGTCCGCCCCCCCGATCGGGGAGGTCGACGTGGTCGTCGTGGATGCTCCCTGTTCCGGGACAGGGACGCTGGCGCGACACCCCGACGGGCGTTGGCGTCTGGCTCCCGAGGCCCCCGCTTCGATGGGTCTGCTCCAGCGGTCGATCCTCGGCGCCGCGGCCGGGCGGGTACGGAAGGGTGGCCGGCTCGTGTATTCTACGTGTACCCTGGAGCCGGAAGAGAACGAGCGGGTGGTCGAGGATTTCCTCCGTGACCACCCCGACTTCCGACTCGAGCCGACGGATGCGGTGGATCCGCAGTGGCTCGATGAGCGGGGCCATCTGAGGGTGTGGCCCCAACGATCAGGATTCGACGGCGCCTTCGCGGCGCGGATGAGGAGAGCACCGTGAAGATGGGCGACTCGCTGGGCCGGAACCGCAAGCGGCGGCGCGGCGGCTCTTCGTCGCCTCCGCCCTCGCTATCGGGTGACCCGATCGAGGGTGGTGTCGCATCGGAGGGGCTCGCTCCGGCCGGTGCCGTCAGCGGATCCGGATCCGCGGTCCCGCCGCGCACCGAGGTCGGCAGGAGCCGCGCTCGAAGTGGTCCACGGAGCACGGTCCTCGGAGAGCGGCTCAAAGGCTGGCGTCTCCTCGGCGTCGTCGGTGGATTGGCCCTCTTCGGATGGCTCTTCGGCTACGGCGTGGCCACCCAACTTTTCTTTCCGGCTCCCGCGCCGCCCGGAGACCTCTTCCAGGTCCCCGACCTGAACGGTCTCGGTATGGCCAGCGCCATCGAACGGCTCTCCGGGTCGGGGCTCGAGATCGGCCCGGTCGACTCCCTTCAACACCCGTCGGTTCCGGCGGGCATCGTGATCGGCCAGTCCCCGCTGCCGACCCAGGTCGCCCGACCGGACACGCCGATCCGCGTGACCGTGAGTGCCGGGCCGCAGACGCGGTCCATACCCGACGTGCGGCGACTCGCCGAGGAGCGGGCGCGTGTGGTGCTCGAGGCGAGCGGTTTCGTGGTGACGGTCGTCACCGCCGAGGGAGAGGAGCCGCGAGGTCACGTGATCTCGATGTCTCCGGCGCAGGAGAGTGTGGTCTCCCTCCCGTCCCAGGTCCAACTCGTCGTGAGTGCTGGTCCACCGGTCGTCACGATGCCGGATCTCCTCATGTTGACCCAGGTCCGGGCCACGGAAGTGCTCGACTCTCTGGGGCTCGAAGTGGACGAGGTGGAGGAGGTCTTCCGCTTCGGTCGGGACCAGGGAATCGTGGTCGAGCAGGACCCGCCCGTGGACACCCGTTTGGAGCGCGGAAGTGGCGTGAGACTGAAGGTTGGACGACGGGGGATCGGGTCGGAACATTGACCGTCGCGTATCGTAGTCTTCAGGGTACGCCCCGCACTGGATCCAGCCACCGATGAAGCGCTCTTTCGCCCGTTCGCCCTACCTCTGGACCATCGTCGGCGTGGCCGCTGTCGTCGCGTTCGCCTGGGTCACGAGGGAGAGCCGACAACCGGTTATCACCGGCAATACCGCGCCCGACTTCCTGGCGTACGACATGTCGGGTCGGGAGGTCGCTCTGAGCGACCACATCGGGGAGAAGGTTCTCCTCGTGAACATCTGGGCCACGTGGTGTGGTCCGTGTGTGGTGGAGATGCCGTCGATGGAGCGGCTGTACACCGAGTTCGAGGGGGAGGACTTCGAGATCCTCGCCGTCTCGGTCGACGCTCCCTCCGGCCAGCAGGACCACCGCGGTCAGGTCGGTGGTGACCTCGAGGCGTTCGCCGAATCGCTGGGCCTCACGTTCGCCATCTGGCACGACCCGGACGCGGACATCGAGGATACGTATCAGACCACCGGGGTGCCCGAGTCCTTCCTGATCGGGAAGGACGGTCTGATCCACAAGAAGGTGGCGGGGCCCACGGAGTGGGATGCGCCCCAGAACGTGGAGTTGATCCGGCGGCTCCTCGGGGCGGATTGACCCCGTGTCACCCCGGTCCAAAGCCCTCTTCACCAACTGGCGCCTCAAGCTGTCGGCGCTCGGTCTCTCGGTGCTCCTGTGGGCTTTGGTCCAGACCGAGCCCGCCAATCAGGAGACCTTCGCATCCGTCCCGATCCACTTCCAGATCGCGGACACGGCGTGGATGCTCGCCAACGAACCCGACCCCACGACGGTGGAGGTCCGCTTCGGTGGCCCGGCGCGTGAGATCATTCGGCTGGCCCGGGAGGGGACGACGATCCGGATCCCGATCTCGGATGTCGGCTCCCGCGACTCCGTCATCACCCTTCGCCGGGAGTGGGTTCAACTGCACGAGCGCCCGGGCCTGATCGTCGAGTCGATCACGCCGCAGGAGATCAGGGTTTCGTTCGAGGAAGCCGAGGTCCGGATGGTCCCGGTGGCGTCCCGACTGATCGGGCGGGTCCCGGACCACCTCGCGCTGGCGGCGGAGATCGACATGTCGCCCGAGGTCGTCCGTGTGCAAGGGCCGCGCTCGCGGGTCTCGATGCTCGACTCACTCTCCCTCGTTCCCTTCGACCTGGCCGGGATCTCCCGGTCCGGCGCCTTCTCGATCCCGATCGACACAGCCGGCTTGATGGGAGCTTCGGTCGTGCCGGCCACGGCCACTCTGGGCGTACGCGTCGAGGGCCTCGTCGAGCGGGTCCTGGAGGGGATCACCGTCCTGGCCATCCCGACGCCGGGTGAGGCGGACGTGATCGTGGAGCCGGAAGAGGTTCAGCTGCGCCTCGTCGGGGCCCGTTCTCTCGTGACGTCCCTCGACCCCGAGATGCTGCGGGTCTGGGTGCCGCCGGAGTTTCTCCAGGGGATGGCCCCGGGCGAAGAACGAACGGTTCGTGTCCAGATCGAGGGGGTCCCTCCTCTCGTCACGGCCGTGGCCGGTGTCGAGAGGGTACGTGTGCGCCGAGCGATCGACGGGCCGGGGACGGGATGACCGGCGCGTGGGCACGCCCCCTCGTGCTCGGGCTCGAGACGTCGTGTGACGAGACCTCCGCCTCGGTGATCGACGCGGAGGACCGGATCCTCGGCCACGTGATCCTCTCCCAGGACGTCCATGAAGTGTTCGGTGGCGTGGTCCCCGAGCTCGCGGCACGGGCCCACCTCCAGAAGGTCGACGCGGTCGTGGACCGCACCCTTCGGGAGGCGGGGGTGGCGCTCGAGGACATCGATGTCTTCGGCGTGACGACCGGCCCGGGCCTGATCGGTGCGCTCCTGGTCGGTGTGTGCTGGACCAAGGCCGTCGCGTGGGGGCTGGATCGACCGTGGGTCGGCGTGCACCACATGGAGGCGCACCTCTTCGCACCGTCCCTCGAAGTCCCGGAGGCGGAGCCGCCCTTCGTCGGTCTCCTTGTCTCGGGCGGGCACACGATGCTGATCCACGCGGAGGCGTGGGGCCGGTACCGACTCCTCGGGCAGACCCGGGACGATGCCGCGGGAGAAGCGTTCGACAAGGTCGCCAAGCTCCTGGGCCTCCCCTACCCGGGCGGGCCATCGATCCAGAGAACCGCCGTCGACGGCGACCCGAAGCGGTATCGCCTGCCTCGGCCGATGCTCCGCTCCGATCAGCGTCCGGGTGACGCCGCGTACTACGACGTCTCCTTCAGCGGACTCAAGACGGCGGTGGTCGAGCTGGTTCGTTCGGTCGAGGAGGAGGGTGGGGAAGGGGCGGTCGAGGCTGCCCGTGCGGACATCGCCGCCTCGTTTCAACAGGCTGCGGTGGACGTTCTCGTGGCCAAGACGATGCGAGCCGTGGAACAGACCGGGTGCCCGCGCGTCGTATTGGGTGGCGGCGTCAGCGCCAACACTCTGCTGAGGGCGGAGATGGCGCGCGTTCTCTCGGCGACGCCGGTCGGTGAAGCCGGGGATCGTCACGTCTTCACCGCGTCTCCGCGTCTCTCGCTGGACAACGGTGCGATGGTCGCGCGAGCGGCGCGCTTCCGGTACGAGCAGGGCGAGACGGCGGAGATGTCGGATTCCGCGCACTCCGGAATGCCGTTCCCGGGGCTCACGACAGAGAACGGTTCCGGTGGGACCGCTCAACCACGAACTTAACAGGCTATGTATCCTGTCTTCTTCGATGTGCCCGACTGGGTCCCGTTTCTCGGCGGATCGCCGATCACGTCGTTCGGCGTGTTCATGCTGTTCGCCTTTCTCACGGGCGGCTACGTCCTGCGTGCCGAACTGCGCCGAACCGGGGAGGACCCCGAGAAGGCGTGGGACATCGTCTTCATGGCGGTCGTCGGGGGGATTCTCGGAGCGAAGGGGTACTACGTTCTCCTGAACTTCGACGAGCTCCTGGCCAACCCGACGGCCATGCTCTTTTCGAGGGGTGGGCTCGTCTGGTACGGTGGCTTCCTGATGGCCACCGCACTGGTCATCTGGGAGATTCGGCGGCAGAAGCTCTCGGTCCCGGCCATGGCGGACCTGATCGCGCCGGCCCTCGCCCTGGCGTACGCCGTGGGTCGTGTCGGCTGCTTCATGGTCGGAGACGACTGGGGGCGCCCGACGGACTCGATCTTCGGCGTTCGCTTCCCCCGTGGCACACCGGCTACGACGGTCACCAACATCGAGCAGATGTTCGGGATCACCGTCGACCCGGCGCTCGTGGAGGAGTACGGCCAGGTCGTGCCCGTCCATCCTACACAGCTGTACGAGGTCGGCATGAGCACGCTGATCTTCTTTCTCCTCTGGCGGATCCGTGACCACGGCCACGCCAAAGGGTGGCTCTTCATGCTTTGGCTCGTCATGGCGGGCTTCGAGCGATTCCTGGTCGAGTTCCTGCGTGCCAAAGACGACCGTTTCTTCGGCATCCTGACGTTGGCGCAGATCATCAGCCTCGGGATCGTGGCCGTCGGTTTCGTCGGTCTCACCAAGACCCGGACCGCCCCGGCGGAGTGAGGACGACGTGCCCCGCAGGACCCTCACCTTGCTCCACGCCTCGGACCTGCAGGCGGGCACGCCCTATCAACCCCACGCAGCCGAAGCGCTCGTAAGGCTGTTCGAACACACGCGGCCGGACGCGGTCGTGGTGTCCGGGGATCTGACACAGCGCGCCAAGCCCCGGGAATTCGCCACCGCGCACCGGCTGCTCCAACACTTCGCGCCGACCCCGGTCGTCGTGACTCCGGGCAATCACGACGTGCCGCTGTACCGCCTGTGGGAGCGGGTCTTCGTTCCGTACCGGGCGTGGCGTGGCTTCTCGACCAGCGACCCGCTCGACTCCGTGGTGCGCATCGAGGGAGCCACCTTCGTCTCCCTCAACACCTCGGCTCCGCGTCGCGCCATCGTGAACGGACGACTCAGGTCCGGACAGCTCCTCTTCGCGGAGCGTGCGTTCGCGGATGCCCCCACTACCGACTGGCGGATCGTCGTGGCGCACCACCACTTCGTCCCGGTGCCGAGCGGGGACGGCGGCTCCCCACTTCCGGATGCCGCGACCGCGGTGCGACGCTTCCGGGAGATGGGTGTGGACGTCGTTCTGGGGGGGCATGTTCACCAGCTGCACCTGAACAGCTCTCGGGACGTGCCGGGTATCGGTGACGAAGGACGCGCGTTCCCGATTCTGGCCACCGGCACCGCGACCTCGCGGCGTGGCCGTGGCCCCGAACGCGCACGCAACAGCGTCTGTCTGCACCACTTCACCGACACGGCCCTCCGGGTCGTACCGTACGTCCGCGAGGCCGACGGCGTGGATTTCGAGGTGCAAGAGCCGGTCGACTTCACCCTGGAGCCGGGCACGCGAGACCTGGACGCCCCCTCGGGAGCGCCGGTCTGATGGCGCGCTACCGGAAGAAGGCGCTGTCTCGCGAGGAGGAGGTGGCCGCCGCCGTGACCTCGGTGGCCGTCGGTGCCACGGTCGGGGCAGCCGTGTGGTACGTTGCGCGGATTCTCCTTTCCCGCGAGGAGATGAAGCCCAAGGAGATTCCCGCGTCTTCACCACGCGCTCTGCCGCACGGGAAGGCGGTCGACGCGCCCTCGGAGGTCTGAGGCCGTGGACAGAGGACGGACTCCGGGGGGCGGAGCCGCCCGCAGCCTGTGGAGACTCGTCGTCTCGCTCGCTGCGTTGCTCGCGGGCGCGCCCGCCGAGGTCGAGGCTCAGCTCCGCGGGCCCGAGGTCACGCGCGTGGCGTTCGAGGGCAACGAGACCTTTCCCGAGGACTCACTTTCGAGGGCCATCGCGACCCGCGAGACCGAGTGCCGGACCTTCGTGTACCGGCCCTTCTGTTGGCTCGGCTTCGACTTCGCGCTCAACCGCTCTCAACTCCGGGATCGGGACCTCCCCCGCGATCGGGCCAGGCTCATTCTCTGGTACCAGGCTCGCGGCTTCTTCAACGTTCAGGTCGACTCGCCCACCGTCGCCGGTACGAGCGAGACGACGGAGGTCGTTTTCCGCATCGACGAGGGGCGTCCGGTGGTGGCTTCCACGATCGGTTTCCTCGGGCACGAGCCGTTCGAGGACGTCGGGCTGACGGACGGCCTGCCGATTGTCGAGGGCGACCGCCTGAGCCGACTCGCACTCGACGCGACGCGGGACTCGCTCATGACCCGCCTGGGGGACAACGGGTACGCGTACGCCGACGTCTTTCGGAGCGTCGTCCGGCCGGCGGACGATCCGTTCAACGCGATCGTCACCTTCGAGATCGTGCCCGGGCCGGAGACCCGCTGGGGGGCGATCTCGGTCGAGGGTACGCGTTCGCTCGACGACGGCACCGTTCTGAGGACGGCGCAGCTCACGCCGGGGGACCCGTTCGTTCGTTCGAGCATCGACGAAGCCCGCGGTCGGCTGTACGGACTCGATATCATTCGGAACGCCACCGTCGAGCTCGACACGACGCTGGTCGAGCAGAACCCTGTGGTCGACGTCTCGATCGTGGTGCAGGAGGGGGACGCGTACAGGATGCGCGCCGGCGGGGGGTGGAGTACGGCCGAGTGTCTGAACCTGGAGTCCCGTTGGACGGCGCGGAACTTCCTCGGCGGCGGCCGGATCCTCCAGGCTCGGGGGCGGGTCGGCAACCTGCTGGCCCCTCAGTTCCGCGACGTGCTGTGCCGCGAGAGTGGTCAGGACGCTTTCGCACGGCTCACGGGGGTCGTCTCTCTCGACTTCGTCCAGCCGTGGATCTTCTCGACGCGGAACGCGCTCACGGCGTCGGTCTTCATGGAGCGCCAGTCGCTGCCCGACGTCTTCATCCGGCGCGCGATCGGAGCCCAGGTCGGCTTGTCCCGGCGGATCTCGAACGAGACGCAGCTCCTGGGCTACTATCGGCCCGAGATCTCGGAGTTGGACGCCGACGACGTCCTCTTCTGTACGGGCTTTCTCGTCTGCAGTCCGGACGACATCCGACGACTCGAGGGGGCGAATTCGCTGTCGCCCATCGGCCTCACCCTTTCCCAGGACCGGTCGGACGACCTGTTGAGCCCCCGTTCGGGCACACGCCTGCTCGTCGACGCCGAGCACGCGGGCGGATGGACGGGGTCGAACTTCCGCTACGACCGCGTCGTGGCCGAGGGGTCGAGCTATACCCCGCTCGGTCGCGTGGTCCTGGCCGCCCGGCTCCGTGGTGGGTGGGTCGGGGCCGGAGACTTCGACGGGCTCGTCGAACCCGGAGAAGAGGCGGCCCGGATCGTCCACCCTCAGAAGCGCTTCTATACCGGGGGCGCCAACTCCGTTCGCGGCTTCGCGCAGAGCCGGCTCGGCCCCCGGGTTCTCTACGCAGACCCCCGTTTCCTGCTGGACCCCGCAAACGGGGGCTGCAGTGTGACGGGTGTGAACTCGGGGACGTGCCGACCGCTGGAGGGGGCCACGGTGAACCCGCAGCCCACCGGGGGCACACGGCTCCTCGAGGCCAACCTCGAGTTCCGTGTTCCCGTGGGAGGCCCCTTCGAGGTCGTCTTCTTCGGAGACGTCGGGCAGGCGTGGGGCACGAACGAGTCGATTTCACTCGCCTCGATGGAGGCGACGCCGGGCGTGGGCTTTCGCATCCCGAGCCCCGTGGGACCGATTCGACTCGACTTCGCGTATCGATTCAGGGGGGAGGAGGCGCTGCCGGTCGTGACCGCTCGTCTTCGTCCGTACGACCCCGCGACCGATCGATCGAGCGACCGTATCCAGTTCGGTGACCAGACACTGGACTGGGTCAGCACCGGAGAGTTGATCTTCCTCGACGCACCCTTCCTGTTCGGCGTCCGCGACCAGGACCGAGGTCTGCAGATCCACGTGTCGATCGGGCAGGCGTTCTGATGGCGGCGCAGCGCCCCCATGAGATGAAGAGGCGCGGCCTCAAGGTCGCGGCTCGTATACGTCGTTGGGTCAAGCGCGTCTGGCGGGCGTTCTCGGGGATGACGCTCCTGCTGGTCGCGGCGGTCATCCTGCTCGCCCAGACGGCCCGGGGGCATACCATCGCACTCGACGCCGCGATGTCACGTGCCGAGAGGATCTTCGCTGGAGACCTCGGGGTCGAGGCCGTGCGGAGTGGCACCCTCCTGACCGGCGGCACGCTCGCAGGGGTGACGCTGCAGACGTCGGACGGTCGGCCCTTCCTTGCCGCTGACTCCGTGCAGTTCCGGTATTCGCTCATCAACGCGGTGCTCGGGGGGCCTCCGGTGCGCTCGGTCGTCGTCTGGGGTCTCGATCTCGAGATCTCGAAATACACGCGCGAGCAGTCGATGAACGTCACGGAGCTCCTGGCGCCGGAGCAGCCATCCGTGGGCCCGGAGGCGCCGTCCCGGCCGTTCACGCTCGGTCGAGTCGGGCTGCGGGAGAGCCGCGTCCGGATTCTGATGCCCGGTGAGGCCGGTGGGGTAGGCACGATCGAGGGGCCCGCCGGGGAGCCTCTGCGGGAGTTGGCCTTCGACTCTCTCGACGTCGATCTCGAAGAAGCCATCCTCTCTCCGGACGACGCCATCCAGTTCTCGGCCCGCCTGGCATCGCTGTCGTCGAGCATCTCGATACTCCAGGACCCGCTTCAGGTGGATGAAGCCTTCGGGCGGGTCGACTTCGGTACGGCCGGACTCGCCGTCACCGGCAGTGCCTTTCGTATGTCGGGCTCCCTCTTTCGAGGGGAGATGCGCGTCGGCCCCGAGGACGCCGACGGGCCGTGGATCTTCCGGTCGGAGCTGAGGACCGACGGCTGGGCCGATCTGGTGGACCTCCAGTGGATCGACGGGCGGATTCCCGATGGGCGATTCCGCGGCGGAACGCGACTCCGTGTGGACAACGGAGTCTTCGTCGATGTCCGTGACGCGGAGGTCGAGCTCGAAGCCAGTCATCTCCTGATCGACGGCCCGGTTCGCTTCGACCGGGAGATGTCCTTCGACCAGCTGCGGGTCGAGGCGAACCCGCTCCCTCTCGAACGGCTCGAGCCGTGGCTCCAGAGGGAGTTACCCCTCGAGGGCTGGTTGAGTGGAGAAGCCGTCTTCTCGGGCACCTTCCGCGATCTCACGACCCGCGGGGAGGTCACACTCGTGCCGCGGGGCTTCGGCGGTCGACCGTCGAACGCCGACTTTTCGGGCACGGTCCATTTCGGTGACAATCCGGGCGCGACGGACTTCCGAGTCGAGGTGCAACCCTTCAACGCGGGCATCGTCGAGTCCGTGCTGCCCGGCTTCCCGTGGGCTGGTACCGGGCGTCTCGACGTCGAGGTCGACGGGCGGGCGGACGAGGAGATCCGACTGGGCGCCTCTGTCGATCACACCTCTCCGGACGGACTGTTTTCGGCGGCCGAAGTGCGCGGGACCCTTTTCCCCGGCGTCGATGATGGCGGTCTGATCGCATCTCTGGATGCCGACCTCCGTCCCCTGGCCGTCGGCGCCCTGTCGACGCTGGCCCCTGAACTCCGGCTCCGCGGGACCGTCTCCGGTCCGGTTCGGATCGACGGCCCGATCGACGACCTCGTCGTGGCCGGCGACCTCGCTGTCGACGGCGGACTCGCGCGGGTGACGATACGCTTCGACGGCACCCAGCCCCGGTCGGGCTACGCCCTGGCCGCCGAGGCCACCGATCTTCCCGTCGACGCGCTGACGGCGGCCGTCCCCGACAGCACCCGTTGGACGGGAGGACTCGAGGTCGAGGGCGTCGGCTTCGGGCTCGACTCGCTGGGCCTCGCGGCTACGATGACGGCCGACGCCTCTTCGGTTTCCTCGCTCCGGGTGGACAGCGCCCAGGCTGCCGTGCGCATCGAGTCGGGTGTGCTCGTGGCCGAGTCGATCGAGGGCACCGTGGGGGGCATCAGCTTCGACGCCCGTGGGCGACTCGGCCTGGTGGCCGGACGTTTCGGAAGCGCGCACGTGGACTTCGAGGGACCGTCACTGGTGGGTTTCCGGCCGCTGCTCATGGGGCTGAGCGATACCCTGCTCGTGCAGGACAGCATCTCGGCGCTCGAGGCGGACCTCTTCCGACTCTCCGGGATCGAACCGGACACACTGCCGCGAGCCGTCGATGTACGGCTCGAGGGCTCGGTCCTGGGCAGCGCTTCGGTGAGTGGGTCGATCACCGATCTCGACCTCGGCGTCCTGGTCAACGTCGTCGGCGCCGCGTACCGCGCCAATCACCTCGATTCCGCGCAGGTGTACTTCACCGCGACCGATCTTCCTGAACTGTCGGGTGACTGGCAGATCGGCGTTCTCGGTCGGGGCATCGAGTGGGAGGGGAGAACGTTCGAACGCGGCGGCTTCGTGGCCGACATGTTCAACCGCGAGGGTGATGGCGAGTTGGAGTTGGTCCGGATGGAGGGGGAGGAGTACAGCGCCGCGGGCACCTTCGCCTTCGACTCGGTCGGCGGATCGATCGACTTGGCCGAGGCTTCGATCCGAGTCCAGGAGGACGAGTGGGTGCTCCAAGCGCCGTCCCGCCTTCTGTGGTCCCCGGACCTGGTGGAGGTGGATAGCCTCCGGATCGGGCGCGCCGGTGAGGACCCGATGTCGTTGCTGGCGCACGGTAGCTTGTCCGGGGGCGGCGGCTCCGAGTTGTCGATCCATATCGAGGGTCTACACGCCGAGCAGGTGCTGCACGTGGCCCAGGTCGACGACGTGGACATCGGGGGCCGGGTCGACCTGGACGTCGAGATCCGGGGGCAGCTGCGCTCGCCCAGGATCGAGGCCGATGTTCGGATCGACGGTGGGCGGTACGAAGCTGTCCAGTTGAGTCGTATCGAAGGGACGATCGACTACGAAGATCGGGTGGCCACCGTCGACATGGACGGGTGGGACGGAGCGCGGATGGCCGTCAGTGCGCGGGGAGACTTCCCGGTCGACCTGTCCTTCTCCCGCGTGGAGGATCGGATCGTCGATGCCCCCATGGACGTGCGGCTGGCGGCGGATTCGCTCGACGCCGCCATCGCACTCTCACTCGTGCCTTCCCTCGAGTCGGTGCTCGGCACCATCTCCGGCGAAGTCTGGTTGGAGGGGACGCCGCGGGCACCCGAACCGACCGGGGTCCTGACCCTTTCGGAAGGGGAGTGGTCGATCGAAGCGATCGGTGTTCGCCACACCGAAGTGAATGGTGAACTCCGCCTCAACCCGGACCGGACGGTGGACGTCGACCTGGTGTCGACGGGCACCGGTCGATCGGAGGTGTCGGGGTGGGTGTCCCTCGCGCCCTTCTCCGACCCTCGGCTCAACCTTCAGTTTGCCATGGACGGCTTCCAGGCCGTCGATCGGCCGGACGTCTTCGCCATCATCAGCGGGCAGTTCGACCTCCTGGGGAACTACCGTCGGCCCTTGGCTCAAGGGGCGATCGTCGTCGACGAGGGGACGATCTACGTCGACGAACTCCAGCGGGCGGCTGGCGTCGTCGACCTGGCGGACGACTCCTTCCTCTTCGACGCCGGGCTCGGCGTCGACACGACGGCGCTCGTGACCCAGCCGCTGCTCGCAGGCTTCGAGAACCCCTTCTTCGACAACCTTCGTGTGAACGTCGAGATGTCGGTGCCACGGGGCAGCTGGCTCCGGTCGCTGGAGTCGGACATCGAGTTGGCGGGTGAACTCCAGGTCCTCTACGACCGCTCGGTCGGGGACTTCGTCCTTCTGGGTGAGCTCGACGCTGTCCGCGGATCGCACCTCGTGCTCGGGCGTTCCTTCGACCTCCAGGAGGGGACCGTCTCCTTCCAGGGAAGGCCGGGGCTGAACCCCGACCTCGACATCCTGGCCTCCAGTCGGATCCGAAGACCGGACGAACCCGCGTTCGACATCGACGCAGCCGTCACCGGCCCCCTACTCCAGCCCGTGGTGACGCTGACGACGGAGGAGTCGGGGTTGGCGGAGGAGGACCTCGTCTCGTACCTGCTCTTCGGACAACCCAGCACCGCGCTCGGCGGGCGAAACGCCGACGGCCTGGCTCAGGTCAACTCGGGCCTGGCAAGCTCCATCCAGGGAGGGCTGGTGACCTACTTCGGTGGCGCCTTCTTCAACCAGATCGGGAACCAGCTGGCGCAGGAGACGGACATCATCGACTACGTCTCCGTCCAGCAGAGCGCGCTTCAGTCTCTGGGAGCGGAGTACATCGCCGACACCCAGGTCGAGCTGGGGCGCTACTTCGGGGACGACACCTTCATGGTCGTCGTCTTCCGGCCGCCCGGAGCGGGGGCACAGGACCAGGATCCGATCGGGGGTGTCCGGGTAGAATACGCACTGACCGAAGACTACAATGTCGAGGGCTTCTTCGAGGACCGATTTCTCAGAAGCGGAACTCAGTTTTTCGGCGCATCCTCCGGCCTCCTGGAGAGTGAGCGCATCCTCGGAGTCCTCTTTTTCCGGGAATGGGGCTTCACACCAGGGCAGGACGGCCCAACCGAAGGGGGGAATCGATAGATGCAGCTCATGAAAGTGTTCGGGCTGATGGGCGTCATGACGGCGCTCTTCGTGCTCGCAGGGAACTACATCGGCGGCTCGGCCTTCGCGATGCTCTTCTTCGCGATCGCGGTCGTCATGAACGTCGGCGCGTTCTGGTTCAGCGATCGCGCCGTTCTGAAGATGTACGAGGCGAAGGTGATCGGGCCGGAGGACGCGCCCGACCTCTACCGCATGGTCGACCGGCTCCGGCAGCGGGCCGACCTGCCCATGCCCGTTGTAGCGATCGCGCCCCAGGCGCAGCCCAACGCCTTCGCGACCGGGCGTAGCCCCGAGAAGGCGGTCGTCTGTGTGACGATCGGCCTGATGAACAGCGTCGACGCGCGGGAGCTCGAAGGGGTGATCGCTCACGAGCTGGCACACATCAAGCACCGGCACATGCTCGTCGGCACGCTCGCGGCGGTCATGGCCGGCGCGATCACGCTCGTCGGGAGCATCCTCCGCTGGGGCTTCATTCTCGGTGGTGGGCGCGACGACGACGGAAACCCGCTCGTGGCGCTGGCCATGGCGATCCTCGCGCCGATTGCGGCCGTGATCATCCAGATGGCCATCAGCCGACAGAACGAGTTCCAGGCCGATGCCACGGCCGTGCGCATCTCCGGGGACAAGGCCGGCTTGCAGAGCGCGCTTCGCCGGATCGAGTCGGCGGCTCAGCGGGTGCCGATGGACGTCAACCCGGCGGCCGCCCACATGGCGATCATCAACCCGTTCTCGGGTGCGCGTGGGATGATGCGCAGCCTCTTCAGCACCCACCCGGCGACCGAGGACCGGATCGCCGCCATCGAGGCCGTCGACCTGCGTATTCCGGCCTGACGCCAGGACGATACCGTCGGTCGGTTCGGTCGGAGACGGCCGTACCACCGATCGATTCCTGCCGGGGGGCGGGCCCTCTCGGGCTCGCCCCCTTCGTCGTCGCACTCCCCGTGTTGAGAACGACTTGCCACGCGGGTTAGTATTCCGGGCTATGCCGAAATCGACCTCATCCACAGCTGCCACCACGGGGATATCCGCCTCGAAGCGGAAGACCTCTGCTGCGGAGTCGCGTGTAGGTGCGGGCGAGAAGCTGATCGTCCGCGGTGCGCGTGAGCACAACCTCAAGGATGTGACGGTCGAGCTTCCGAGAGAGCGTCTCGTCGTGATCACGGGACTCTCGGGCTCGGGGAAGTCCTCGCTCGCTTTCGACACAATCTATGCCGAGGGGCAGCGCCGGTACGTCGAGTCCCTCTCCGCGTACGCGCGCCAGTTCCTCGGACTGATGGAGAAGCCCGACGTCGATTCGATCGAAGGCCTGTCTCCGGCCATCTCGATCGAGCAGAAGACGGTCAGCCGAAATCCGCGCTCGACCGTCGGCACGGTGACCGAGATCTACGATTACCTCCGGCTCCTCTGGGCGCGGGTCGGCACCCCCCATTGTCCCGAGTGCGGTGATCCCGTCATCCGGCAGTCGGCCACCCAGATCGTCGAGCGACTGCTCGGGATCGGCGAGGGCGTGCGCGCCGAGGTTCTGGCTCCCCTGGTCCGGGGTCGGAAGGGTGAGTTCCGCGAGCTCTTCGACAAGTCACGGCGCGAAGGGTTCGTCCGTGTCCGCGTCGACGGTGAGACGTACGACCTCACTGATCCACCCCGGCTGAACCGGTACGAGAACCACGACATCTCTGTCGTCGTCGACCGACTGGTGTTGCGGGAGAAGGATCGGGACCGGATCGCCGACTCGGTCGAGACGGCGCTACGCGCAGGGGACGGGATCATCGAAGTCCTCGAGCACGGGAAGGGGAAGACGAAGGACGACCCCGTCGAACACGTCTTCAGTGAGCACTACGCTTGTGACAACTGCGGGACGAGCCTGCCCGAGCTGGAGCCCCGCCAGTTCTCGTTCAACTCGCCGTACGGCGCGTGCGACGACTGCGGCGGCCTCGGCACGCGGAAAGAGGTCAACCCGCGTCTGCTGACCGCCGACCCGAGCCTCACCATCCTCGAGGGCGTCATCCTCCCGTGGGGCGATCCGTCGGGGCACCTGCGCCGGTCCGTGATCGCCGGTCTGGCCGAGGCGTACGAGTTCGATCCGAACACGCCGTGGCGGGACCTCGACGAAGAGGTGCGGCACGCGTTGATCCACGGCTCGGGCGGGATGAAGATCCGCTTCCCGTACAAGTCCGGGTCGGGGAAGTTCGACGGGCACTACGAGGACCACTGGGAGGGTGTCCTGGCCAGCGTGGAGCGCCGGTACCAGGAGACCCAGTCCGAGAAGGTCCGGAACCAGCTCGAGGAGTACATGTCGACGCTGCCGTGCACGACGTGCGGCGGGAGCCGACTCCGGGACGTTTCGCGGGCCGTCACGATCGCCGATCGGTCCCTCGGGGACATCGTCGACATGTCGATCGCCGATGCGGCGGGCTTCTTCGAGGGGCTCCCCGTCGACGGCGGAGGGGGCAAGAAACGGAAGACGCCCCGCGGGGTGGACGCCCTTCCGGGTGAGATCGCCGGACCGATCCTCAAGGAAGTCGGCGAGCGGTTGCGTTTCCTGCGGGACGTCGGCCTCGAGTACCTGACGCTCGGACGGTCGGCCGGAACCCTTTCCGGTGGTGAGGCGCAGCGGATCCGGCTCGCGACGCAGATCGGGAGTCGCCTCGTCGGCGTCCTGTACATCCTCGACGAGCCGTCGATCGGACTCCACCAGCGCGACAACGCCCGCCTACTCCAGACCCTCGAACGCCTGAGGGACCTGGGCAACACCGTGGTCGTGGTCGAGCACGACGAAGACACCATCCGGCTGGCCGACTATGTGGTCGACCTCGGGCCGGGTGCCGGGCGTCACGGGGGAGAGGTCGTCGCGGCCGGTGACATCGACGACGTCCTGAAGTCCAAGCGATCCCTGACGGCCGCGTATCTCCGTGGCGAGCGGGAGATCGCTTTGCCGAAGGAGCGCCGCGCGATCGACCCCGAGCGGGTCCTCACGGTTCGAGCGGCCAGCGGTCACAACCTCCAGAAGGTCGACGCCTCCTTCCCGCTCGGAACCTTCCTCTGCGTGACAGGCGTGAGCGGCTCGGGGAAGTCGACGTTGGTGAACGGCACGCTGTACCATGCGCTGGCCCGGCACTTCTACCGGAGCAAGGTGGTCGCGGCCCCGCACGACGACATCGAGGGACTCGACCTGATCGACAAGGTCATCGACGTCGACCAGTCGCCGATCGGGCGGACGCCGCGGTCGAACCCGGCCACGTACACGGGCCTCTTCACGCCGATCCGGGATCTCTTCTCTTCGCTTCCCGAGTCCCAGATGCGGGGCTACGGGCCGGGCCGCTTCTCCTTCAACGTGAAGGGTGGGCGGTGCGAGTCGTGTCAGGGCGACGGACTCGTGAAGATCGAGATGCACTTCCTGCCCGATGTGTACGTCCCGTGCGACATCTGCCGGGGTCGGCGCTACAACCGCGAGACGCTCGACGTCTACTACAAGGGCAAGAACATCGCCGACGTGCTCGAACTGACGGTCGAGGACGCACTGGAGTTCTTCGACGCGGTGCCGCGCATCAAGCAGAAGCTGCAGACGCTGAACGACGTGGGTCTCGGCTACATCCACCTGGGGCAGTCGGCCACGACGCTCTCCGGCGGTGAGGCGCAGCGGGTGAAGCTCGCGACCGAACTGTCCAAGCGGTCGACCGGCAACACGCTCTACATTCTGGACGAGCCGACGACAGGCCTCCACTTCGAAGATGTGCGCGTCCTTCTGGAGGTGCTGCACCGGCTCGTGGACATGGGCAACACCGTCGTCGTGATCGAGCACAATCTGCACGTCGTGAAGACGGCCGACTGGGTCATCGACCTGGGTCCTGAAGGTGGAGCGGGCGGGGGGCGTATCCTCGTCGAAGGGACGCCGGAAACCGTTGCGGCGGTTCCTGCGTCTCATACAGGACAGCACCTGGCCCCGCTGCTCTGATCGTTCGTGCGTTCGGCCTCGGTTTCGCCTGGGTCGACGCCGTTGCTCGGTCCGATCGTAGAGCTACCTTAGACGACGCGGTCGGCCGGTCGGGCCATGGTCCGGCGGGCACACGTCGGAAACACGGTATGTGACGGTGCCGTAGGGCTTTGCACCTGACGAAGTATTTCCGCTGCAGCGCAGCCTACTACATACGGAGACCACTTATGGTGAGCCGAGAGGATCTCGAGAGCTTCCTCATCCGCATGGATGTGGAGTACGAGGAAGTCGATGAGGGGATGTTCCTCGCGAGGGGCGAGGAGGACGGAGCGCCCGTGGTGGTGCACCACGCCGACAACCTCCTCCTCATCCGCATGAAGGTCATGGACATGCCGGAGGAAGGCCCCAACAGTGTGGCCCTCTACCGCACCCTCCTCGAGCTGAACGCGAACGAAGTCGTCCACGGGGCGTACGGTATCGAGGACGGTGACCTGATCCTCAGCGACACCCTCGAGCTCGAAACGCTGGACTACCTCGAGCTCCAGGCTTCGATGGAGTCCATCACGCTCGCCGCCGCGACCCACATGGAACAGATCCGGACGCTGGCCAGCGGAGCGGAGGGCTAAGAATGAGCATCTTCACCAAGCTTTCGACCGTCATCAAGTCGAACATCAACGACCTCATCTCTCGGGCTGAAAACCCCGAGAAGATGCTGAACCAGATCATTCTGGACATGCGCGACCAGCTCGCCAAGGCGAAGCGCGAGGTCGCGGCGGCCATCGCCGACGAGCGGAAGCTCAAGGCTCAGCTCGAGGCCGAGGTCAAACAGCAGCGCGACTGGCAGCACCGCGCCATGCTGGCCGTGAAGGAAGGGCGGGACGATCTGGCCAAGCAGGCTCTGCTCCGGCAGCAGGAGCACGCGGAGCGTGCGACCGTCCTGCAGCAGACGTGGGAGGCCCAGGCGGCCGAGACCGAGAAGCTCAAAGGCTCGCTCCGCCAGCTGAACGACAAGATCGAGGAGGCCAAGCGCAAGCGGAACCTGCTCATCGCCAAGCAGAAGCGCGCGCAGGCGCAGCGCCGGATCCACGAGACCATGTCCGGTCTGTCCGACACGTCGGCCTTCGAGGCCTTCAACCGGATGGCGGACAAGATCGAGGAAGAAGAGCGTCAGAGCGTGGCGCACGCCGAGGTGAATGCCGAACTCGGTGGGGATACGCTCGAGTCGGAGTTCCTGCGACTCGAGGCTGGCCCCGGCGGAGCAGACGTGGAGGATCAGCTACTGGCGCTCAAGGCCGAGATGGGGCTCATCGCGGCGCCCGAGGCGGCCGCACCCAAGCAGCTCGAAGCCGGCGACGACGGTCCTGCCGAGAACGGGGCTCCGACCGTCGATGCGGATGCCGAGCCCGCGAGCGACGGGGACGACGACCAGATCCCCGAAGCGCAGCTCCTGTCCGAGTTCGACAAGCTCGAAGGCAAGAGCGCGGAAAGCTGACCGGAGGTCGGTGACGGGTAGGCTCGACCTACCGGTCGGAAAGAGGGGGGCGCGTGGGCGCTCGGGGTCCGCACGGCGGGCCACCGGCAGCCACGCGCCCCTTTTCTCGTTCTCGGCTGCACGCTTGATTTGGATCGTCCGCCGTCTGCGGACCAGCGCCCGACACTCGTGGCCCGTGCCTCCCGAGGGACTCCACCGATGACGACCGTCTTTCTCAACGGCTCCTTCATGCCGAAGGAGCAGGCTTCGATCTCTCCCGATGACCGCGGCTTCCTGCTGGGAGACGGCATCTACGAGGTCACGCCGTTCTACGAAGGCGTGCCTTTCGGCTTCGACCGACACATGGCCCGACTGCGGGACGGCCTACGCGAGCTACGCATCGACTACGACGTCGACTCACTCGGCGAGATGCACCATCGGCTCCTGGCCGAAAACAGCCTCGAGGGTGCAGAGCGGTCGATGGTGTACATGCAGATCACGCGCGGTGCCGCACCTCGCACCCACTACTTCCCCGAGGGTGACGTCGAGCCGACGATCTACGCCTTCGCGAAAGCGTGGAACCGGCCCGACGACGAGACGTGGAACCGAGGCTTCACCGCCGCGACCGTGCCGGATCGCCGCTGGAGTCGGGTGGATATCAAGA
>JAUIKL010000212.1 GCA_030430625.1 Gemmatimonadota bacterium | reverse complement strand
GACTCGCGCTGCTGCACCTCGAGATGGGCGAAGTCGATGCGGCGCAGGCATACGCCGACGACGGGCTCGACATGGCGATGGACCTCGTCGGGCCGGAGCACCTGCGCACGGCGCAGATGCTGAACACGATCGGATTGCTCGCGCTCCGCCGCGGGGACGGGCCGTCGGCGGAGGACGCGTTTCGGCGCGCCTATGAGGTTCGGCTGCCTGCCCTCGGTCCCACGCACAGGCTGACACTGAATGCCCGCACGGGGATCGCCGACGCGCTGCTCATGGCGGATCGACCCGCCGAGGCCGAAGCCATCGCGGCCGACGTGGCGACCGTGCAGCGGGACTCCGGTCTCGTCGATCCCGTGCTGGTGGGGTCCACACTTCGGGTGTGGGGGCGTGCCCTCTCCCGCCTCGGCCGCTACCAGGAGGCCGAGGATCACCTGCTGGAGGCGTGGGAACGTCAGTCCGTCGAGTTGGGCGAGGACCACGTACACACCCGGTCGAACATCCCGCCTCTCGTCGAGCTGTACGAGGCGTGGGGCCGGGCCGACGACGCGGCGGAGTGGCGGGCCCGGGGTGGCTGACCCCTACAGGTCGACGACGAGTCCGGGCTTGAAGCGGGGGTGGGGACGCCGGCCCCGGCTCACGTACCCACGGGGATTGGACAGCACGCGCGTCTCCCCGAGCATGTAGTCGGCCGGGGTGTGGACGTGGCCGTGAATCCACAGCGCGGCGCCACTCTCCTGGACGAGCGTTTCGAGCCGGGAGGCATAGACGCCGGCCCAGGGGTCGTCGATCACCGATTCGGGGACGGAGCGCGCGGCCGGCGGGTGGTGCGTGACTGCGACGATTCGACGACCGGCGAACCGCTCGAACATCTGCTCGAGCCACCACCGTTCTCGCTCGTGAATCGCAGCGATGTCCGCCGGTTCGAGGCCACGGTCTTCGGGGCCGAAACGGATCTGTGCGAAGTCGGACAGGACGGCGTGCGCGATCCGCATGCCCTCGCTCGCATCTCCTCCGAACGCGAAGTCCGTCCAGAGCGTGGTGCCGAGGAATACCGTGTCCTCGATCTCGTGGGCGGCCCGGTCGAGCACATGGATCCGCGGGTCGATGCGCTCGGCTTCGTCACGCATCGAGACGATCAGATCGGGCACGACCTGTCGGTAGTACTCGTGGTTCCCCAGTACGTAGACGATGGGTACGTCCGGTAGGCGATCGGCCGCCCACTCGAGTCCCTGGGTACCGACGTGGAGATCGCCGGCCACGATCACGACGTCGGGGTCCACGTCCGGGACGACGAAGTCTCCGTACTCGAGATGGAGGTCGCTGACGACGTAGAGCTTCACGCATCCGGGGTCGAAGGAGGGGAACCCGAAAAACCCGTGACGCGACGCAGCGTTCCGTCGACGGCCAGACAGGTGTGGTTGAAGCCCGCCTCTTCCCCCTGGGGACCGGTCGTGGTCCATCCGATCAACGCCTCGCCCCGACAGACCCGGACGTCCCCCGTCGGCCTCAACTCGAAGCCGGGCATGTATCGGAAGCAGTTGCCGATGTGTTCGCTCAGCAGTTCGACGCCGGTCATCTCCGTCCAGTCGTCTCGGAACTCGACATCCGTGGAGCAGCATGCCCGCAGCGCGGCGAGGCGGCGTTCGTCGTCGGGTTCGTTCCACGCAGCGAACCAGTGGGGGAGCGTCCGAGTCAGGCCGGCCTCCAGATCTTCACGGTTCGTGATCAGGGCCAGGCGGCTGAGGTGGAAGCGCCAGCCACCCTCGTGGTCCGAGGCTTCGGACGTGGAGGGAAGGTGGGCATGGGTCAGCCGCACTCGACTCCCTGTCCGGTCGGGCGTGACCTCGATCGTCACGAGAGAACTCCCCGCGGGAAAGTCGGGCGCCTGGGGGCCGGACTCGACGCCCCAGGTGACTTCGAGCCGCCGTGCCTCGTGATCGATGGAGCGAATCTCTCCGGCTACCACCGTCTGGAAGTTCGGGAACGCCGCACGAAAGGGGCTACCGGCGACCGGTTCGAAGGAGACCTCTCCGTTCATCCACGCCGAGAATCGCTCCGGCGTCGTGACGAGCCGCCATACGGTGTCGGGCTTCGCATCGACCTCTCGCGTCAGGTCGACGGTGAATGGAACGTTCACGATCGCTCCTCCTCGGCTTCGGCCAATGACTTGAGTACGTCGAGACGGTCCGACCAGAACGACTCGAGGACCACGGCGAGAGCGCCCATCTCCCGTCGGCTTGCCCGGTAGTACCGGTGGCGACCCTCCCGCCGCACGGTGACGAGGCCGGCCCGCTTGAGCTTGGAGAGATGCTGGGAGACGGCCGCCATACTGACCGGTAGCGCATCGGCGATCTCACCGACGGACAGCTCCCGATCCCAGATCAGGCCGAGGATCTCGAGCCGGCGAGGTTCGGACGCGGTTCGAAGGCGGGCCTGTGACGACGGCGTGTCGGCGGGGTGGCGATCACTCATGAGAGAAACTTTAGCACTCGCTTAAATATAGCACAAGAATACGGCTCACTCAGTGCGAAAGAGTGTGTCGATGGAGTGCTCCCGGTAGTCGAAAATCGCCTCGAGTTGCGGACGAACGACGAGTCGGTGGACGGCACGGCCCAGCGGCCCGAACGGGAGCTGGTACTCGACCCGGTCCGTCATCCGGACGCCCCCCTCGATCTCCTCGAAGAGGTGGCGATGATACCACCGGCGGTACGGACCCCGGAGCTGCTCGTCGGCGAAGAGCACGCCGGGCTCGTACTCCGAGATCCGGGATCGCCACCCCATGGGGAAGATCTGCCAACGGAGTCGGTACTGGATTTTCGTACCGAGCCGCACCCGGGCGTCCGAGGTGGAACGGACCTCGAAGTGGAGCCAGGGCGGGGTGATCCGTTCGAGGTTCATCGGGTCCTCGAAGAACGGGAAGACGCGCTCGATCGGGGCGGGGACGTACTGGACGCGTTCGAGGACGTGGACCGCGCTCACAGCACCTTCGGAGCGAATCGGTAGTGTCCGACGTGCCACTCGGTGCCGTCCTGGTATCCGAACAGCTCCTCGCACGCCAGGAAGAAGAGCCGCCAGCGGTGGTACCAGATGTCGGCGTCGTCGCCGTAGGTCTCTCGAAGGATGGGGCGGACGAGGGATCGCCTGCGCTCGAGATTTTCACGCCAGGCGCGCGCGGTCAGACTGTAGTGCTCGCCCGGCACGACCCACTGCGCATCCGCATCGAAGTGATCGTCGAAGCGGGTCAGGAGGTCGAACGAGGGCATGATCCCGCCGGTGAAGAAGTGGCGGGCCATCCAGTTGTCCTTGCCCCGGGCTTCGTAGGGATAGGCGAAGGCCTTGTGGCAGAAGACGTGGACGAAGAGTCGCCCGCCGGGCCGAATCCATTCGTGGATGCGTCCGAAGAGCGCGCCGTAGTTCCGCATGTGCTCGAACATCTCCACACTCACGACGCGGTCGAAGCTGTCCGCGGGGAGGGTGAGGTCGTTCATGTCGGCGGTCACGACACGGACGTTGCCGGGTGCCCGTTCCTCGATGAAACGGCGCTGCGGGGCGGAGTTCGACACCGCGGTGATCCGGCTGTTCGGGTAGCGGCGCGCCATGTGCAAGGTGAGCGATCCCCAGCCGCATCCGAGTTCGAGGATATCCTGACCGTCCTCGACTTCGGCTCTCTCGCAGGTCAGGCCGAGCATCGCCTCCTCCGCCTCGCCGATTGTGCGCACGCCGTCGGGCCACCAGGCTCCGCTGTATTTGAGGTTCGGGCCGAGCACGGCCTCGAAGAACTCCGGAGGTACCTCGTAGTGCTGCTCGTTCGCCTTCTCGGGTGAGAGCGCCACCGGGCTCGCCTTCAACTCCTCGACGAAGGCGGAGACGTCGGGCTGCTGCTCCGCTTCGCGAAGTCGCTGCCGGAGTTGTCGTCTCACGCCCACCCGAAGTGCAGGGAGGGGGACCCAGCCCCGCTCCGCCATCGAGATCGACCAGGACTCGCTCATCGTTCCTCCCAGGGGTGTGCCGATGGTGTATCCACGGCCATCTCGGCCCGTGCCCGCCACGCCGCATCCGTCGGCGGGCGGCTGAATACGAGTTGTTTACTCAGGAGCACGCCTTCGGCGAAGCCCCCCTCGCAGTAGCTCAGATAGAAGTGCCACAACCGGATGAACGCCTCGTCGTAGCCGAGCGCGACGATGTGGTCACGGCTGTCGGCAAAGCGGTTCCGCCACCGTCGAAGCGTCTCCGCGTAGTGCGGGGTGATGTCTTCCTCGTGGGCCAGAGCGAGGCCGGACCGAGCGGCGCTGTCCCGGAGGATCTGCATTGAGGGGATGAAGCTGCCGGGGAAGATGTACTTCTTGATGAAGTCCACCTGCCGCTGCTTCGGGTCGTACCATGAATCCAGGATGGAGATGGCCTGGATGGCCGCGGCACCCCACGGGTTCAGCAGGCGATTGCACACCTCGAAGTACGTGTCGAGGTACTGGTGTCCGACGGCCTCGATCATTTCGATCGATACCAGCTTGTCGAAGCGGCCCTCGAGGTCCCGGTAGTCCTGGCGGAGGAGGGTGATGCGGTCCTGGAGTCCGGCCGAGCGGACCCGCTCCCGGGCCCAAACGTGCTGCTCGGCGGAAATTGTGGTCGTCGTGACGTGGCAGCCGTAGACCGAAGCCGCGTGGATCGCGAAACCGCCCCACCCGGTGCCGATCTCGACGACGCGGTCCTCGGGACGGAGCTGGAGCTTCCGGCAGATGCGGTCGTACTTCGCGATCGAAGCGTCCCGGAGGGAGGCCCCAGGATGTTCGAACACCCCGGCCGAGTACGTCATCGTCTCGTCGAGGAAGGAGGCGAAGAAGTCGTTCCCGAGGTCGTAGTGGGCCCGGATGTTGTCGAGCGAACCGCGCCGCGTGTTCCGATTGAGGTGGCGGAGCAGGGCGAGTGCCGG
>JAUIKL010000211.1 GCA_030430625.1 Gemmatimonadota bacterium | reverse complement strand
AGCAGGAGGCGGAGCGCGAGGCGAGCGAGCGCCGGGGGGCGTCGGTCCACCTCAACGGCTCGCTTCCGGAAGTCCGTCCCAGAGGGCGTCCATCGCGGCCCGAGCCGCCTGGACACCGGCCACACCCTCGGGGGTGATCTCGAAAAAGCGCTTCGCCTTGCCCCCCCGGACCGGCGTCGGATCCGAGAGCCGTGACTTCAGCAGGCCCTTCTTCTCCAGGCGAACGAGGGTGACGTAGACCGCGCCCTGCGCTACGGAGCGCCCCGTCCGTTCCTCGAGTCGATCCCGCACCGTGGTGCCGTACGCTCCGTCCGCCAGCTGCCAGACGGCCAGAAGCACCTGCTGCTCGAAGTCGCTTGGGGTCGCGCGGGTCATCGTCCACCCGGGGGCCGGAGTGTCGCGGTCGGAGAAGGGATAAAAACTATGTTGTAGGGAATAGGGGTCAACGATCGGGGCTCGGGTGTCCCGTCCGGTGTTGCTTCCGGTCGGGTCGAGAGCGTGTGTGGAAACCCGCACCGTCGCGCGTCAGTAGTAACGGACAGCGAGGACACCATGACGACCCACCACGACATCAGCGCGAGGGACCGACGCCGCCGCGAACGCAGCGTGTGGCGCCAGGGGCTGATTGCGTCCGTGCTCCTCCACCTGCTCATCCTCCTCGGCTGGCAGGGGAACGTGATCCCGGCGTCGCCGTTCGCGGCGGCGGGGCCCCGGGAGGGCGACGACCGTGCGGCCGCGGGGGGGATGCAGGCCATCAATGTCCCGACGCCGGTCACGCGTCCGGTCATTCCGCCCCCGACCCCGGTCGAAGTGGCGGTCGAGGTCGAACCGGTGGAGTTCGAGCAGGAGGTCGAAGTGGACCCTTCGTCGGTTCTCGGTGAGAAGCCGGGCCTCGACGAGGGGCCGGGCCTGGAGGAGGGGACGGGAGCCGGGGACGGCGGGAACGCGGAGGAGGGGCTCTTCCGGCTCCAGCCCCCGTCGCCGCGCGGTTTGATCATGCCCCCCGCCAACGACGACCTTCGCGGCGTCGAGCTCCAGGTGTGGGTGTTCGTCGATACGCGGGGGCGTGTGGTGCCGGACTCGACTCGCCTCGACCCGCCGACGCGCGACGGTGGCTACAACCGCCGCCTCATTCGGGAAGCGTCGGAGTGGGTCTTCCGGCCGGCCGTGAAGGATGGGCAGCCGATCGCCTCCTGGTTCCCGTACCGGATCACGATGTAGACGGCTGCGCGGAACCTGCGGGACGCGCCATCGATTCTTTGCGTGTAGGGTCGGATCGGACCCCGCGCACCTTGTGTGGAACGGAGCGCTCGGGTACGATTATATACTTGATGTTTAAATAGTTGCTTGGTGGTCTATCACTTCAGGAGGCTGACATGGACGCGCTCCCCACCGTAGGTAAGTACCTCTTCGCCCTTCCGATGGCGGTCTTCGGCGCTTTCCACTTCATGATGGCCGGAGCGATGGCGGGGATGGTCCCGTCCTTCGTTCCGGGTGGCGTGATCTGGGTGTACATCACGGGCGTGGCCCTCATTGCCGCCGCGGTCTCGATCGCGATCGGCAAAGAGGCCTTGCTGGCCACACGCCTCCTCGGGCTCATGCTCCTCTCCTTCGCGCTGACGATCCACCTGCCCGCCCTGATGGGTGGGGATCAGGCCGCGATGAGCATGTTCCTCAAGGACATCGCCCTGGCCGGTGGCGCGTTCGTCCTGTCCGGCACCTTCGCCCCGAAGGCCGAGGCCTGACCCGCTGCGGGCCGGCGTCTACTCCGAGCGTAGGGCTCGCGAGGGGTCGACGCCGGCCGCACGGCGCGCAGGGATCCAGCTCGCGGCCATCGACACGGAGACGAGGGTCACCGAGACCGCGGCGTACGTCCACGGGTCGATCGCGCTGACGCCGAAGAGGATCGACGACATCACCCGGCTGAGTGCCGCCGACCCGATCAGGCCGATCACGACGCCCCAGGCGGCCAGGACCAGACCCTGCCGCACCACCATCTGCCGGACCGAGGCAGCCGTGGCGCCCAGTGCCATCCGAACCCCGATCTCGCGGGTGCGCTGGGCCACGACGTACGAGACGACACCGTAGATCCCGACGAGGCCGAGGAGCAGGGCGACTCCCGAGGCGGCCCCGAGCAGGGCCATGGTGAAGGAGGTCCGCGCGGTGGCGTCGGACACGACTTCGACCATCGCCCTCGGGTTCGACACCGGAATCCGCGGGTTCAACGCGGCGACCTCCCGCCGGAGGACCGGCACGAGCATGGTCGGGTCCGAGCTCGTGCGGATCACCACGTCCATCGATCGCGCCATGGCCGGGTCGGCCGCGCGCCCGGTCGTGGGTGGCCAGTACACGAGGTGCTCGGGCTGCTGCTCGAGTGACTGGTAGTGGGAGTCTTCGACGACACCGACGATCTCGAACCAGTCCTCGTCCGGAATGCCCTGGCTGAGCCGCCGCCCGATCGCGCTCTGGCCCGGCCACCACCGCTCCGCGAAGGCCTGGTTCACGACGACCGCTCGGGTCCCGTCCGCGCCGTCCCCGGGCTGGAAGACCCGCCCTTCGACGAGGTCGATCCCCATGGCCTCGAAGTAGCCGAGCGAGACCTGGTTGTGGGAGGCCAGGACGCCGATGTCTCCGGGGCCCGCGGGGAAGTCCTCGACCGGAAAACCGTAGTACCCCAGCCCGGCCCCCAGCGGCACCGACTGGGTGAAGCCGACCGACTCGACCGTCGGTTGGCCCTCGAGGCGCTCGCGGAGTGAGGTGTAGAACGCGGTGACCGCTCCGTTCTCCGCGACTTCGGCCGTCGGGACCGTGATCCTGGCCGTGAGGACGCCGTCGGGGTCGAAGCCGGGATCCATCCGACGGAGTTCCTGGAAGCTCCGAAGCATCAGCCCCGACCCGACGAGGAGCATGAGTGCCAACGCCATCTGGGACACGACGAGCCCGTTGCGGACGCGGTGGGTCTCACGGGATCCGGTCTCGCCGCGGGCGCCTCCCGAGCGAAGCTGGTTCGACAAGTCCCCGCCCGCCTGCAGGAGCGGGAAGAAACCGAAGAGGAGCGCGCTCCCGATGCTGATGGCGGCCGTGAAGGCCAGGACGCGCGCGTCCACACCGATTTCGTCGACGCGTGGCAGTGCCATCGGCAGGAGGTCGACCGATACACGGACCGCGAGTGCGGCCACGGCGACACCGAGCACACCACCGAAGGCCGCGAGGGTGAAGCTCTCGCTCAAGAAACCACGGATCACGTGGCCCCGCCCCGCTCCGACGGCGATGCGCAGCGCCAGCTCCCGCTGCCGACTCTCCGCCCGTACGAGCAGGAGGTTGGCCACGTTCGCGCAGGCGATGAGCAGGACGAAGCCGACCGTGCCGAGGAGGATCCAGAGCGTTCGATCGAGATCGCCCACGAGCGCCTCCTTCAGCGGCTGGACCTCGGCGTGGAGGTTCACCTCGGCCAGGAAGGCCGGGGCCCCGGACTCGGGGTACAACTCCTGGAGTCGGCCGATCAGTGCCTGGAGTTCGGAGTCGACGCCGTCGATGGTCATCCCCTCCCTCATGCGCGCCGTGCCCTGGCTGCCGAAGGCGGCGAGCGGTGCCTGAACCGGGTCGACGACGAGCGGTAGCCAGAGGCGCGCGTTGCGGGTGGGGTAGCCGAAGTCCTCCGGCATCACCCCGATGATCTCTCGGAGGGTCCCGTCCACATCGAGTGTGGTGCCGACGACGTTCGGATCGGAGTCGAAGCGTTCGACCCACATCCCGTGGGACAGGATCGCGACCGAGACACCGCCGGGTGCTCCCTCGCTCTCGTTGAAGACCCTGCCCATGGCGGCCTCGCGCTGGAGAACGCGGAAAAAGCTCGGCGTGACCCGTTGCGCCGGGACCCGTTCGGGCTGGTCCCCCATGACGAGGTTGACCGCCGCATTCTGATGGAGGGCGATCTCGTCGAGGGTCTCCGCGCGCTCCTGATAGAGGACGTAGAGGCCGGTCGACATCGGGAGGACGTCTCGACCGTCCCGTCCAGTGTGACTCAACGCGACGAGTTCCTCCGGTGCGTCGTACGGCAGCGGAGAGAGCAGCACGCCGTCGACCAGGGTGAAGACCGCCGTGTTCACACCGACACCGAGGGCGAGGGTTCCGACCGCGATGGCCGTGAACGCGGGGTACCGCAGGAGGCCTCGAAGTGCGAGGCGAAGGTCGTTGAGAAGCCCGGTCATCGTCATCGTCTGTCTCCACTCCACGAGGGCATCGATCCAGCAGGTCAGTGTGCGTAGTTGTAGCCGGAGTCGCCGGAAGAAGCCGGGGCGACCATCGGCCTGAAGGCGCTGCCATGCGTAGGCCACCTCGGCCTCCCACTCGCGGCGCCATACCGCCCGTCGGGCCTCGGGCACCAGCCTCGAGGCTCGGGCGATCGTCCGGAACCCGGGAGGTCGACTCACACCGTGCCCGGTTCGGCGCCGAAGATCTTCGGCAGGGTGGGGAAGCGATCGAGGACCTCTTCGATCGACGCCTCCCCCACGGGTGTCAGGGCGTAGTAGCGACGCTGCGGGCGGTGTTCGATACGGGCCTTCGCCTCGTCCTCCCACTGCCCCTCGAGCACACCGCGGCGCTCGAGCCGCCGAAGGATCGGGTAGACCGTCCCGTCCGGCAGTCCGGTCACGTCCATGATGTCGAAACCGTAGCGGTGCCCCTGGCGAACGGCGAGCAGCACCGCTGCCGTCGGGTA
Organism: Gemmatimonadota bacterium; assembly: GCA_030430625.1. Taxonomy (GTDB): domain Bacteria; phylum Gemmatimonadota; class Gemmatimonadetes; order Longimicrobiales; family Gaopeijiaceae; genus UBA2589. The sequence goes on along the minus strand of JAUIKL010000211.1, from coordinate 316 downwards.
CGTCAGTGAAAAGAGTCGGCCCATGATCAGAGTCTAGAATCCTAGGTAGCCTGTCTTGGGTTATGATGTGTTCAGCGCGGGAAGCGTTGCCTCCACTTCCCAACAATTTCGGAGTCGTGTCATGTCACGGACCGTTGAAGTCGTAGTCGGAAGCGCCGGAGTCCCGGACCTGCTCGAACGGGCGGCCGAGCACCTCGGTGTCGAACTCTCGAAGACGTCCGGCGCGGGGAACGAGACCCGCCTCGGTGATGTCGTATTGACGCAGGATGCGCCGGATTGGGCCTTCGAGGCCGCTCTGTTGAGAGCGCTCGGTCCT
>JAUIKL010000210.1 GCA_030430625.1 Gemmatimonadota bacterium | reverse complement strand
CCGAACCAACCGAAGACGACGTGCCCGACCTCGTGAAAGCCGAGGTTGATGCCACTGAAGATCGAACCGCCACCACGGAATCGCAGGTAGCCGCGGTAGACCCAGGCCAGAAAGAGGAGGACGGGCAAGCGGTACCACCAGACCTGTCCGGCCACCCGGTCCCCGAGCCAGGATGTGGCGCGTTCGATCATCGCGGCGCCCGATACGTCACTCCACCTTTCATCACGAGTGTGGGGGCGCGGAGCGCGGAGATGTCGGAGGACGGGTCGCCGGTGACGGCAATGAGGTCCGCCAACAAACCGACTTCGACGCGACCTCTGTCGGACATTTCGAAGATCTCGGCGTTTCCGGCGGTCGCAGCGTGCAGAACCTCTCCGGGTGTCATCCCGTAGTCGACCATCATCTCCAACTCGCGGACGTTGTCACCGTGAGGGTAGACCCCGACGTCCCCGCCGAAGCAGATGGTCACTCCGGCGTCGAGGGCCGCCCGGAACGAGGCTCGCTTCAGGCGAATGCGAGTGGGCTCGGGGTCGACTCCCTTCCGCCAACCGTTGTACTGGCTGATCGCGTCACCGGCGGCCAGGGTCGGGCAGAGTGCGACGCCGCGTTCCACCATGAGCGCGAAGACCTCGGCGGTGCCCCCGTCTCCGTGATCGATCGTCCTCACCCCGGCCCGCACCGCACGCTCCATCCCCTCCGCCGTCGCGGCGTGGGCCACGACCCGTCGGCCCGAACTCTCCGCCACCTCGACGATGAGGTCCAGTTCGTCCTGGATGTAGGTCGGGCGCGCCTCGCCGTTGGGGCCCCAACGGTAGTCCGCATAGACCTTCACCCAGTCCGCGCCCCTGCCGATCTGGTCACGTGTCACACGGATGAGGTCGTCGCGCCCGTCCGCCTCCTCGGCCCCCTTGTGGAAGGCGATCTCCGGCGCGCCTTTCGGGTTGTAGCTGCCGGTGGCCACGAGTGCCGGCCCCGAGACCACGAGGCGCGGCCCGGGGATGACCCCCTTGGCCACGGCGTCTCGGAGGCCGATGTCGGCGTACCCGGCACCCTCGGCTCCGAGGTCGCGCGCGGTCGTGACGCCCGCCATGAGGGTCGCCTCGAGATGATTCACCGCTCGGGCCGTCCGTTCGGCCAGCGACTCTCGGAGGACCTGGTCGGTCCACGGTGTCTCGTCGTACGGGTGGAGGAGGATGTGCGAGTGCCCCTCGATCAGACCGGGGAGCAGGGTCTGGCCCGACAGGTCGACCACGTCCGCACCCGCTGTGGACACCGTCTCGCCGACCGCCGAGATCCGGTCACCTTCGACACGCACGGACCACCCGGTGCGCATCGTCGTCCCGTCCCAGACTCGATCGGGTCGGAAGACGACCGCGTCCTGGGCCGCGCCCTGGATCGGGCCGACGGCGGTCGCGAGCGACGCAGCCAGGATGATGGCGACGACGCGGAGTGGGCGGTTCGTGGGGGTGTTGCGGGGCATCGTGGACTCCTCCGGAGGAGACGGAAGCGCGGGCTTGCCGTCGAAGTTCGAGATCGGCCGACCCCGAAGCCAGTGTTCGTCATCCTTCCCCAGCATTCCTCCCGGGCGTCGTCTCGCCTATCTTGGCCGCCCGGGGCTACCCCGACTCCGAACACGAACTGGACGGATTCGCACGATGACCGGACGTGCCGACACCCTGCTGAAAGGGCGCCGTGAGCGCCTCGAGCGCACCCTCGGCCGGCAGCTCACGCCGCCGACGGCAGGCGCCGATACACCGCTGCCCGAGGAGACCCGCACCTACCTCCTCTCCGAGGCTCAGGACCTGTACTGGAACGAGCTGGAGTGGGAGCACATCACGGACGAGGAGGCCCTCGACGAGGGTCCGATCGCCGAGATGACCTTCCCGGGCCTCCTTGCGTACGTGCGCGGCCTGCTGCTGTCCGAGGTGATGCCCGACGCGCTTTCGCCGGCCAACCCCCGGCCGCAGGTCGTCGCGGACCTGCTCGGCTTCCTCGTCGACCGGGTCGTTGAACTCGAGGAGAGCCTCGACACCGGTAATGCCGACGACGCGGCCCGGGTCCGGGCCGAGTTGGAGATGACCGACGGTGTGGTCGACCGGGTGCTCTACCTGTACCACGGCCTCGACGAGTCGGACATCGAGCGGCTGGAGGGCTCGCAGGCCTCGGCCTGATTCTGGCCGCCATGCCCTCGCGCCGGCGCTCGGTGCGTCCCGGTCGAACGTACCTGGCCGGGGCCCCACAGCTCGTCGCCCATCGCGGGGGCTCTCGCTTGGCTCCCGAGAACACGCTCGAGGCGTTTCGTGCCGCGGTGGAGCGGTGGGACGCCGACATGCTGGAGTTGGATGTTCGGCTGACCCGAGACGGCCACGTCGTCGTCATCCACGACGAAACGGTGGATCGGACGACCGACGGGACCGGCCGGGTGGACTCGATGACGCTCGCGGAGTTGCAGGCACTCGACGCGGGGCATCGCTTCGTCGACGCCGACGGTGAGCCGTCCTTTCGGGGGAAGGGGGTCCAGGTACCGACCCTCGAAGCCGTGCTCGACGCGTGCCCGGGTGTGTGGATCAACGCGGAGGCGAAGGAGCGAGCGGTCGCCGGTCCGCTGGTAGAGCTGATCACCCGGAGGGGGGAGGAGCACCGGGTCCTGGTGGCGGCGGAGATCGAAGGGAATCGCGGCCCCGCTCGCGGATACCCGGGTCCGTGGGGCGCGAGTCGGAACCAGGTGGCACTCTTCTGGCTGCTCCATCGCTTCCCCCTGCTCGGCTACGTACCTCCCGTCGACATTCTCCAGCTGCCCGAACGGTACCTCGGTGTGCGGATCGTGACGCCCCGGCTCGTCCGGGCGGCCCACGCGTGCAACATCCCGGTGCAGGTTTGGACGGTCGACGAGCCGGAGGACATGCGTCGCCTCCTTTCATGGGGGGTCGACGGGATCCAGTCGGATCGGCCGGACCTCCTGGCCGAGGTTCTGGTGGACGAGGTCGGCCGACCGCCACCACCGGGCCTGGTCGGGGCCGGCTGACCTTGTTGGCCGACCATCCGCTGGTGGCGTGCGTCGGGGAGCGGTTGGACGCTCTCGTCGAGGCGTCCGAGCGGGGAGCGCGATCGGCGCCCTGGCTCGTGGCCGTGTCCGGAGGGCTCGACTCGATGGTGCTCCTCCACCTCCTTCGGCGGATTGCCCCCGCGCCCCTCCACGTCGGCCACGTCGATCACCGCATGCGTCCGGGCAGCGACGGGGACGCGGCCTGGCTCGGGGGCGTCTGCCGGGCCTGGTCCGTGCCTGTCTCGGTGTGCCCCCTCCCGGAGTCACCGTCGTCCGAGACGGAGGCGCGTGCCGCGCGGTACGCCGCCCTCGAAGAGATCCGGCGGCGGGAGGGTGCCAGCTTCATCGTCACCGCCCACCACGCGGACGACGTGGCCGAGACGGTGCTGCTGCGCGCGGCGCGGGGCACCGGACCGCACGGGCTGGCGTCGATCCTCCCTCACGGGGAGGGGCGCCTGCGGCCCCTGCTCCCGTTCACCCGGGGGGAACTCGAGGAGTACGCGGCTTTCGTCGGCCTCCGGTGGCGCACCGATCCGACCAACGATTCGCTCGACATCCCTCGGAACGTCGTCCGGCACCAGGTCCTTCCTCTACTCGAGTCGGCCGTCTCCCCCGGGGCTCGGCGTGCCCTATCGCGGTTGGCCGAGAACGCGGCCGACGATCGTGCGGCTTGGAGCGAGGTCCAGGGGTGGATCGATGAGCGGCTCGCTGTCGAAGCCTCGGACGGCAAGGTCTCCGTCGACCTCGCGGCGCTGGAGGCTCTGGGGCCGGCGCTCCGAGGCAAGGCGATGACGATGTGGGCTCGGCGCCTCGGCGCCCGGCTCGAACGATCTGCGGTCGAGGTGGCTCAGGCCTTTCTGACCGATGGCCGAAGCGGGCAGGGGGTCGACCTCGGCGGTGGCGTGCGCTTCCGGATCGAGTTGGATCGGGCCGAGTTCGTCGTGGAGGCGGACGCCGGGGTCGACGAGCCGCTCGTGATCGAGAGCCCGGTCCGGGGGACCGGCCGGGCACGCCTGGGCGGTCGAACGATCGGGGTGGCCTGGGCTGCGCACAGCTACGCGCTCCAGCGGGACTCGGTCCCTTCCGGCATGGAAGCGCGCTTCGGGATCGATGGCCTCGCCTTCCCGCTGGTGCTGCGAGCGCGACGGCCCGGGGATCGCCTTCTGACGCCGGTCGGCCACAAGAAAGTGAAGAAGATCCTGCTGGAAGCCCGTATCCCCTCCGAAGCGCGGGACCGGGTGCCGATACTCGTCGATGCACACGACGACGTCGTATGGATCCCCGGTGTGGCGCGCCGTTGGTCGACCGAATCGGAGGGCCGGAAGTTGACGGTGAGGATCGAGACTTGAGCGGAAACGGGCCGCTGACGCGCGACCCTCGTGTCGGGGATCGCTCGATCCGTTCGATCGTCTACGACGAGGACACGATCCGTGATCGGGTCGCCGAGTTGGGCCGTGAGATCACCGAGGCCTATCCGGATGGGGACGTTCTCGTCCTCGGAACGCTGAAGGGCGCATGTCTCTTCATGGCGGATCTGGTCCGGCGGATCGCTCGCCCGGTCCAACTCGATTTCGTCGCGGCGTCGAGCTACGGCTCCGGCACAGTGTCGAGCGGGAAGGTGGACTTCCTGTATGGCCCTACCGTCGACGTGGTCGGCCGGACGGTCCTGATCGTCGAGGACATCGTCGACTCCGGCGCGACACTCGAGGCCCTCGTTCCACGTCTGGTTTCCATGGGCGCCTCACGTGTAGACATCTGTGCACTCCTGCACAAACGGCTTCCCACCGCCACGGTCGACGTCCGCTTCGTGGGGTTCGATGCACCCAAATCGTTCCTCGTGGGGTATGGGTTGGACCACGCCGAGGACTTTCGCCACTTGCCATATATCGCGAGCCTTTAAGTTGGGCTTTTTCGCCCGATTCAGGCTCGCTCAACCGCCGTACTGATGGCCCAAGACCCGATCAAGCCCGATCCGACCAGCCAGTTGGGGCGGATCTCGAAGAACGCGGCCCTGCT
>JAUIKL010000209.1 GCA_030430625.1 Gemmatimonadota bacterium | reverse complement strand
CCCCTGCTCCCAGTTCACCACGCCGTCGGCTTCTCCGTGCAGGTAGAGGACGGGGGTGTTCATGTCCTCGACACCGCTGATGGGTGACTCCCGCCAGTAGAGGTCGAAGTCCGTGTACGGGTCCGTTGCGTACCGACCCTGACCGTAGATGTCGTAGCCGTGGTTGTTCTGTCCACTGCCGACGAAGAGTTGGTTGAACTCGCTCACGAGGTTGATCGGTGCGGCCCCGTGCGCGATCGCGGCGAACATGTCCGACCTCGTGGCGATGTAGGCGCTCCCGCCGCCGCTGTACGAATGGCCGCTCAGTCCGATGGCGTCGGGATCGGCGTACCCGAGGTCGATGACCTTCTGCGTGGCGGCCTCCACGGCCTCGAGCATGTCGGAGTGCGAACTCCCGATCCGGAAGTGGATGTCCGGCTGCATCAGGAGGAAGCCGCTGCTCACCAGTCCCGCGAAGTTCGGCTGATGCCGATAGATCGGCGTGGGGTACAGGTGGAGGTCCTGCGAGTACTTCTCGTAGAAGCGCACGACCATCGGCAGTCGGTCGCCCTCCCGGTACGTCTCGGGGATGGCGAGCGTGCCCTGGAGCGGGGTGCCGTCCGAGAGCGTGTAGTCGAAGAGGACTCGGGACCCCCAGAGGAAGTCGGACTGCTGGGGGTTCGCGTCACTGATGCGGCGTCGATCGGCGAAGTCCCGGTCGTCGGCCGTCCAGAGGTCGGGGAAGTCCTGCCACGTCTGGACCGTGAAGAGGAATCGTTCCTGGTCCCGTGCCCGGGTCGGTGTACTGAAGCGGGCGTCCTCCCAGACGAGTGCTTCCAGACGGTCCCCGTCGAGCTGGAAGTACCCCTCCTTCTTCGTCCACTCGCCGTAGCCCTCGAGCAGGATCGGGTCGTCGAGGTCGACGTCGTCGTCGTCGGGATCGAGGGTGACGTGCCGGAGGCGCACCTCGTTTTCGGTGCCGAAGCCGCCGGTCAGATTCTCGGCCGCGCCCCCGTCGTACGGCTGTCGGTAGATGTCGTACCGGTGGTTGAGCAGGACGGCGTTCCCGTCCGCGGTGTAGCCGGCGATCCCGTACGGGGGCTTCTCCCCGAAACGGTCGAACTCCTGGTTCGTGAAGTCGACGGAGGCGCTCTGGGTCAGGTTCTCGTGCCGGTCGTCGTCGATCCGGTAATCCCAGACGTGTCCGTCCTTCCAGTAGAGGAAGTGCTCCCCGTCGGGCGAGATGCCGAGGGTACGAAGTTGGCGGGTCAGGACGGGAGTTCGATCACCGGTGCGGGTGTCGATGCGGTAGATGTCCGCGTAGGCGGGCTCCCAGTCCGACACGTAGTCCGTGCCGTCGAAGCCGATGCCCCAGCGGCCGTCGGGGGTCACCTCGACCGAGCGCATCCGATCGTCGGCCAGGTGGACGAGCCGGCCCGACTCCAGGTGGACGGCGGCTACGTACGTCCGGTCCTTGTCCCGGGCCAACTGGGTCTGCTGCTGGGACTGGATCCGGTCATCCTGCCAGTGCCAGATGTTGACGTCGGCCAAGGGGAGTCCGTCGTCTCCCCACTCGTCGAGTTCATCGACCTGGGGCTTCGTGCCGACGAAGAGGGTCGACCCGCCGTCGGCAAAGACGACGTTGCCCTTCTCACTGACCACCCACCCCTCGTGGAGACCACTGATCATCGTCAGCTCGTGGCGGTCGGGTCGACCGGACGTCACGTCGGTGAACGCCAGGACGACGTTCTCCCGTTCGACGCTTCCGTCGGGCTTCGAGCCGCGGAGGACTGCGAGTGATCGGCCGTCCTCCGCCCAGGTCAGCCGCGCGTACCGATCCTGCGCGTTGTCCAGGGCTCGGCGTGCTCCCGTGGCCAGGTCGACCAGGTAGACGCCGTTGCCCTCCCCGCCCTCGACGTCGACGGTGTACGCCAGATGCGAGCCGTCGTCGTCGAAGGCCATCTCGTCGACCCGACCGACCAGCTCCTCGAAGTCGGAATCGAGGTGCCGGAGGATGAGATCGGTCCCGACCTGGTCTTCCTCCCCGTCCTTCGGGCGCTTCTTGACCCAGAAGTGGGACCCGGTCTCGTTGAAGCCGAAGGCTCCGACGTCTTCCCAACGCCGCTCCTCGCCGGTATCGAGATTCTTCAGGCCGACACTGGCCGGAAGACGTTCGTCCGCGCGGTCCAGACGCTCCTCCTCGAGGACCCCCGCTGAAATCCGGTAGGCGATCCAGCGGCTGTCCGGGGAGAAGGTGGCACCGGAGGCTCGCTCGACGGCGTGTCGCGTTTCGGAGTCGAGCGCCCGGACGACGAGTCGATCGTCCTCCCGGATCTGGGCGTAGGTCCAGGCGACCCAGGCCCCGTCGTTGGAGATCTGCGCGTTCTCGATCGTTCGCCAGAGGCGGTAGTCCGCGATCTCGAGCGGGCGCTTGTCCGCGGTCTGAGCCGACAGCGCCGGGACGAGCGCGGCCAGGGCCACGAGGACGAAGGTGGGGCGAACGGCGCGATGCATGGCGGATCTCCTGCGCTGAGCGAGTCCGATCAAGCTCGGAATCCGAGCGGTCCGGGTCCAGACCTGTGGAAACCGTTTAACGGTCGGGGATGAGTGGCGTCTTCCATGTATGGGCGTGTCGTCGACCTCTCGGTCGGCCACCGGCCTTTCGGTGAGGAGTCGCACGGGCTGATGCGGTCCTTCCGAAGCCCCCGGCCTCGCGCCCCAAGGAGGGCCGCGTTGCCGCCCTGCGAGTCCGGGGGCAGATTTCGTCGGGACGGGTCGGCGGGAGCGCTGCTCCTGTCCGGCCCGTCTTTCGTTTCGGTCCACGGAGGTAGCTCATGCGACCCAGGGTCGCCCCCATCGCCGCGCTGACGCTCGCGTTCGCGGCTCCTGTCGTCCAAGCCCAGACCCAGCAGCTCTCCGCCGACGACTACGCGCGCGCGGAGCGCTTCCTGAACGAGCACACATCTTCCCTGGTCTACGGGGGCGCCGTCTCCCCCCGGTGGATGGACGATGGTCGGTTCTGGTATCGCAACGCGATCCCGGGCGGGCACGAGTTCGTGCTGGTCGATCCGGTCGAGCGCATCAAGGGCCGGGCCTTCGATCACGGGCGGCTGGCGACGGCGCTGAACCAGGTGGCCGACGGGAACTACGGGGCGCTCGATCTCCCGATCTCGGCGATGGCCTTCGAGGGGCACGATGTGACGGTGTCCCTCGGACCGGTCCGGTCGTTCCGCTGCGATCTGATGGAATACACGTGCGCTTCCACGGAGGATGCTCGGAGCCCCGTGAGGTCGTCCGAAGTGGTCTCACCGGACGGCCAGCACGTCGTGTTCATCCGGGAGCACAACCTGTGGGTGCGCCATCGTGACACCGGCGTCGAGACGCAGCTGACGACCGACGGAGTCGAGGACTACGGGTACGGGACCAACAACGCCGGGTGGGTCCGCCGGAGTCGGCCGGTGGTCGCCTGGTCTCCCGACAGCCGGAAGATCGCAACGTTCCAGCACGATGCGCGCGGCGTCGGGATGATGTACCTGACGAGCACCAAGGTCGGCCATCCCGAGCTCGACGCCTGGCGTTACCCGCTCCCGGAGGACTCGGTGATCTTCCGCGTCTCCCGGGTGGTCCTCGACCTCGATCGGCCGGCCGGTGACCACGTGGTTCGACTCCAGATGGATCCGGACCAGCACCGCTCGACGTGCAGTGACCACATCGAGTGCGGCGGCCGGCTGGGTGACCTCGAGTGGAGCGCGGACAGCCGGCACTTCGCCTTCGTCTCCTCATCGCGGGACCACAAGGTGGCCCAGGTCCGGATCGCCGATGCGGAGACCGGAGCCGTCCGAGACGTATTCCGCGAGGTCGAAGAAACCTTCTACGAGTCGCAAAGCGGGTGGCGCTACCTCTCCGACTCGAACGAGATCCTCTGGTTCTCCCAGCGGGACAACTGGGGCAACCTCTTCCTGTACGATGCCGAGACCGGGGCGCTGAAACGGAAGGTCACGGAGGGTGACTGGAACGCGCTCGACATCCGGGAGGTCGACGAGGATGGGCGGACGGTCACGTTCATGGGCAACGAGCGTGAGCCGGGGGACCCGTACTTCCAGTACCTCTACCGCGTCGGCCTCGACGACGGCTCGGTGCGCCTGCTGACCCCCGACAGCGCGAACCACTCGGTCTCGATCTCACCGGACGGGGACTTCCTGGTCGACGCCTATTCGACGCCGGTCGTGCCGCCGGTGTCGGTGCTCCGCGACCGGGACGGCAACGCGCTGATGACACTCGAGGAGGCCGACATCTCCGCGCTGCTGGCCTCCGGATGGCAGCCGCCGATGCCCTTCTCGGTGAAGGCTCGCGACGGAGAGACCGACCTGCACGGCCTCCTCTTCCGACCCCTCGACTTCGATCCGAACCGGTCGTATCCGGTGGTCAACTACCTCTACCCGGGTCCGCAGAGCGGCTCGGTGGGGTCGCGTAGCTTCCGCGCTTCGCACCGCGACCTCCAGTCGATCGCCGAGCTCGGCTTCGTCGTCATCGAGTTGGACGCGATGGGCACGCCGATGCGCTCCAAGACGTTCCACGAGGCGTACTACGGCAACATGGGTGACAACGGTCTCCCCGATCAGATGACCGGGATCGAGCAGTTGGCCGAGCGTCACTCGTGGATCGACGATTCGCGGGTCGGGATCTTCGGTCATTCGGGTGGCGGATTTGCCGCGGCCGGGGCCATCATGCGGTACCCGGACTTCTACTCCGTCGCCGTGTCGCAGGCCGGAAACCACGACAATCGAAACTACGAAGACGATTGGGGCGAGAAGTGGCAGGGTCTGCTGGAGGTCAATCCGGATGGATCGACGAACTACGACAACCAGGCCAACCAGCTCCAGGCCGAGAACCTTCGCGGCAAGCTGTTGATTGCACATGGGACCCTGGACACCAACGTGCCGCATTCGAACACCATGCTCGTCGTGGACGCACTGATCGAAGCCAACAAGGACTTCGACCTTCTCCTCCTCCCGAACCGGAGTCACGGATTCGGGAACGAGCCGTACATGATGAGGAGGCGGTGGGACTACTTCGTGCGGCATCT
>JAUIKL010000208.1 GCA_030430625.1 Gemmatimonadota bacterium | reverse complement strand
GATCGCGAAGTTCTTCACGCTCCGTATCGCGCACCGCGGCACGCACAAAGTGCTGACCGAGGTGGAGGAGCTCGCTCTGTCGGGTGACATCGACGGCGCGCTCGAAGTCGCGCGTGACACGCCCGGGCCCGCAGCCGCGATCCTCCTCGCGGGTCTGCGTCGCCTCCAGAGCAAGCGGCTCAACGCGGGCGAGCTCGAGAACGCGGTCGCGACGACCGGCGCCATCGAGCTCGGCTTCCTCGAGCGGGGCCTGGTCATCCTGGCCACGATCGCGAACGTGGCGCCGCTCATGGGCTTCCTCGGTACGGTGGCCGGAATGATCCTGGCCTTCGCCGCGATCGAGGCCGCCGGTAACGTCGATCCCGCGCTCGTCGCGGGAGGCATCAAGGTCGCCCTGCTCACCACGGCGGCCGGTCTCGTGATCGCCGTGCCGGTGAACATCGCATACAACTTCTTCGTCACTCGTATCGACCAGCTGATCGTCGATATGGAGTACGGCTCGCAGAAGATTCTGAACCTCGCGTGGGACCTCGAGAAGGACGGCAAGATCGAGATCCTCGCGAAGCCCGACACCCGTTGGCCGGCCGCCGAGCTCGCTGGCGCGACGGCATCGGGTGCCCCCGCGGCGGATGCGCCGCAAGCCGAGTAGTAACGGAACACCCGACCCGCGGACCCAGTAATTGTTCTAAGACCCCCGAGGCTGAACGAACATGGCTGTTCTCAACAACAAGAAGTCGAGGGTGAGCGACCAGGTAAACACCTCGTCCACGGCGGACATCGCTTTCCTTCTTCTCATTTTCTTCCTCGTGACCACGACCTTCCCGAAGGACAAAGGGCTGGCCGTGGTGCTGCCCGAGCCCGGTGAAGAGGCCGAGGTCAGTCAGAGGAACATCCTCCACCTGATCGTCATGCCGAGCGGGATCGTCGACGTGAAGCGCGGCGAAAGCCAGCAGGTCCAGCAGATGCGTCCCCGTGAGATCGAAGGTCTCTGGCGTCAGGAAGTGAGCCAGAACGAGAACCTGATCGCGGCGGTGAAGACGCATCCGGACGCTTCGTACAAGTTCATGATGGACGTACTCGACGCGCTGCACTCCGCCAACGCCGAGCGTATCTCCCTTCAGGTCCTGGAGAACTAGACGATGGCAATGAAAGGTGGTGGGTTCGAGAAGAACTCTCAGGCGTCGTCCGAGGTCCCGACCTCTTCGCTGGCCGACATCGCGTTCCTTCTCCTGATCTTCTTCATGGTCACGACCGTCTTCCAGGCGGATCGGGATCGTCCGATCGAGTGGCCCGAAGCCGAGGCTGCCGAGAAGATCGACGAGAAGCAGAAGAACATCCTGAACCTGTGGATGGAGGGAGACGGCACGGTCTTCATCAATGACCAGCCGTACCCGATGGAAGACGTGTCGACCGTCGTGGCTCCGCTGTACGCGGACTCCGAGCGGGCGCTCGTGATCTCGATCCGTGGAGATCGGGATGTACCGTACCTGTACATGGACCTCCTCCAGAAGGAGTTGGTCGAGGCAGGTGTTGTGCGTGTGGTCTTCGCCGCACAGCTTGAGCAGAGCATGCAGAGGGAGAGACGATGACCGAAGCCGTACCTGCGGTCCTTGCAGAGACCGCGAACGACCGACTCAAGCGGACGTTCAGCTCCTGGTTCTGGGGTTCGATGATCGCGGCGACGTTGCTTCACGCCGGGACCTTCGCCTTCTGGCCCGAGCTGACGGCCGAGGACATCTCCTTCGAGAGCGAGGAGCTGGAAGCGATCGAGCTCCCGCCGGAGATCGAGATCCCGCCGCCGCCTCAGCAGATTGCCCGTCCGGCCACGCCGGTCATGGCAACGGCCGAGATCGACGAGGACATCACGATTGCGCCGACGACGTTCGAGGAGAACCCGATCGAGGATCTCCCGCCGCCGCCGGAAGAGGCCGAGACGGACCTGTCGTCTGCTCCGACCTTCACGCCGTTCACCGTGGCGCCCTCGATCCTGAACCGGAACGATGTGGTCCGGGCCATGGAGCGGGAGTATCCGCCGCTCCTCCGTGACGCCGGTATCGGCGGCCAGGTGCGCGTCTACTTCTTCATCGATGAAGACGGTGTCGTGCAGGACTACCGGATCGACCAGAGCTCGGGTCACCAGGCGCTGGACGACGCGGCCCTCGCGGTTGCCGACGTGTACCGCTTCTCGGCGGCCCTCAACCGGGACAAGAAGGTTCCGGTGTGGGTGTCGTTCCCGATTACCTTCCAGGTTCGGTAAGACCGGAGCCTGAAGGATCCCGAAAGAGGGGCCCCGCCGGACTCCGGCGGGGTCCCTTTTCTCGTTCTGTATCGTGCCCGACCCAGCCGCTCGATCTCATGAGCCTCGTATGACCACCACGTCGACCGACGCGTACGCTGCCCGCCTCGCGGAGACCCTCCCCCTCGTCCGTGAGCGTATCGCGGGGGCGGAACGAGCGGCCGGACGCGAGGAGGGTGCGGTTCGCCTCGTGGCCGTGACGAAGTCCCACCCCCCCGAGGCCGTCGAGGCGGCACTGGCAGCGGGGTTGGTGGACCTCGGAGAGAACCGGGTGTCCGAACTGGCGTCCAAGGTGGAGCGCTTCGGTCGGACGGACGTCCGCTGGCACATGATCGGTCACATCCAGAGTCGGAAGGCGAAGGATGCGGCCGCAGTGGCCGACCTGATCCATTCGGTGGAGTCAGCCAAGTTGGCCGGACGCCTTGCGAGGGTGGGCGCGGAGCGCGGTCGACCGGTCGAGATCCTGGCCCAGGTGAACACGTCGGGGGAGGCGTCGAAGAGCGGATTCTCGCTCGATTCGGCCGCCGATGAGATCGAGAGCATGGCGGAACTCGATGGATTACGCATTAATGGTCTGATGACGATGGCGCCTTTCGTCGACGACGAAGTGGTGCTCGGCAAGGCATTTCGGGCTCTACGCCTGCTTTCCGAGCGCCTTCGTGCTTCGGGCCGGGTAGGTCCGCAGCTGTCGATGGGGATGACCAACGACATGGAAGTAGCGATCCGGGAGGGCAGTACGATGGTCCGGATCGGAACGGCACTCTTGGGTCCGAGGGAAACAGCACGATGATCGACCTCACACCGCTCGACGTTCGCAACAAACGCGGCGACTTCAAGAAGATCATGCGGGGGTACGACCCCCCCGAGGTCGATGTCTTCCTCGAACTCGTCGCGGAGCGCCTCGAGGCGCTCGTACGCGAGAACATGAAGCTCCGTGAGCGGACGACGTCGTTGCAGGACCAGGTGGCCCAGCAGGCCGATCGTGAGCAGGCCGTGCAGAACGCCCTGGTCACGGCGCAGGAGCTCCGCGCCGACATCAAGGCTCAATCCCAACGAGAGGCGGATCATGTCCTGAAGGAGGCCGACATCGAGGCCAAGCGGCTCGTCTCGGATGCCGAGGCCGAGGTGCGCCGTCTCCTCATGGAGGCGGACGCCGAGGTGAGAAGCCGCCTCCGTGGTATCGAGCGCCGCGTCGATCAGGCGCACGGAGCCCTCGAGGGTCTGGAGCGCAGCCGGTCCCGCTTCCTGACGGAGTACCGGAGCCTGCTCGAGCGTGAGTTGGAGGTGGTTCGCTCCGAGGAGGGCCGGGTCGCGACACCGCCCGACACGCTCGAGGTGGCGTCGGCCGACCGGGTCGGCCCGCTGGCCGCTGCGGGCGCAGCGCCCCCGGCGGAAGAGTCGGTGCCATCCGAGGCGCCGGTCGACGAAGCGGCGCCTGCCCCGGACCCGTCGATGCCCGAGTCCGCCGAGGCCGAACCCGCGGTGGTCGAGCCGACCGCGTTCGAGCCGCCTACTTCCGAGCCCACCGCAGCCGAGCCTTCCGCAGCCGAGCCTTCCGCAGCCGAGCCTTCCGCAGCCGAGCCCTCCGCAGCCGAACCCTCCTCAGCCGAGCCCGTCGCAGCCGAGCCCGTGGCCGACGCGGAGGACGTCGACGTCGACGCAACCGCGACCGAGTTCGAGCCCGCAGAGTGGCCCCGTGCCGACGCGCCCGTATCCGATGCCGCCGAGTGGGATGACCCGGCGGCCACCACGGTCGCCGAGGACGTCCGAGTCGAGGATTTGGCCCCGGAGGCGTCGAGCGAGGACTTGGCCCCGGAGGCGTCGAGCGAGGGTGTGGCCGAGGAGCCCGTCGAGGCTTCGACGGACGCCGCTCCCCCGACTGCCCCGGCGTCGAGTGAGCCCGAGCCGTGGGAGGTCCCGTACCTGGGGCAGTCCGCCCCGGAGCCGCTCGAGCGCTCCGTCGACCCCGACCCGGTTCAGGAGACTCGGGCCGAGGTCGAGTCCCTCTTCGATCGGCTCAAGAGGGATCAGGCCGCCCACGACGCTCTCTCGGCGCAGGCCGCGCCTAGCCCCGAGTCGGTCGAACCCTCTGCCCCCAACGAGGTCTTCGACCTGCCGGATCACTTCGGCCGGAAGTCGGACCTCGACCCGTCCGAGGTCGTTCGAGAGGCCACGGAACGGCTCCAGCCGGTCGACGTGAACGACCTGGGCCCCGAGCCGCCGTCGCTCGAGTACGAACTGCGCGCGGCGGCGGACCATAAGCGGCCGAACGAACCCGGGCGCTGACGAGCCACGACGTTATGCCGACCGACCTCGCGCCCCGTGTGGGCGCGGCCGTGGACGCCGTGCGTACCCACACCGACCTCGAACCCCGGGTGGGGATCGTGCTCGGCACGGGGTTGGGTGGGCTCGTGGATCTCGTCGACGTCGAGGCGATCGTGCCCTACGCCGAGGTCCCGGGCGTACCGGTGCCCACGGTGGAGAACCACGCCGGTAGGCTGGTGCTGGGGAGACTCGAAGGGGTCCCCGTGGCGGTGATGCAGGGTCGATTCCACCGCTACGAGGGCTACACCCTCCAGGAGGTCACCTTCCCGATCCGGGTGCTGAGGCGGCTCGGGGCGGAGGCGCTGGTCGTGTCGAATATCGCGGGGTGCATGAACCCGCTCTGGGACGTCGGAGACCTCGTCCTGATCGACGATCACATCAACCTCCTCGGGGACAGTCCGCTCGTCGGCCCGAACGACGATGACTTCGGGCCCCGTTTCCCGGACATGTCCGAGCCCTACGACCTCGGCCTTCAGGCGCTGG
>JAUIKL010000207.1 GCA_030430625.1 Gemmatimonadota bacterium | reverse complement strand
GCAGGGCTCGACCTTCCGGGTCGAGCGTCGCCCTCGACCACGCGCCGTCCATGTCGTCTCTCCGCTCTCTTCGCCCTTTCCGCCGCGCAGCCGCGACCTGCAGTTGGCTCCTTCTGGGCATCGTCCTCCAGGGGTGCGGCGGGGAGATCACCGGTCCGGTCGGTGCCCTCGAGGAAGGGAGCGCCGGTCGGTGGTCGACACTCCCGCCCGAGGCCGTGTCTCTCTCGGCATCGGTCCTCGGTGAGCTCGAGGACGATGTCGACGCCGGGTTGTACGGTGCGGTGTCGAGCCTCCTGATCCTTCGGTCCGGCACACTCGTCTACGAGCGCTACTGGGGTCCGTGGGGCCCGTCCGACACCCACCCGGTCTACTCCGTCACGAAGTCGGTCTCCTCTCTCGCCTTCGGCATCGCCCGCGGGGACGGAGACATCCCGACTCTGGACACCCCCCTCCTCGACATCGTGCCCTTCGACCCTCCCCTTCCCGAGCAGGCGGCGAAGAAAGCGATCACGCTTCGCCACGTGCTTCAGATGCGCACGGGCTTCGAGTGGGACGAGCTGTCGACCAACTACCAGAACGGCGAGAACCCGACCGTAGATCTCGTGGCCAGCTCCGATTGGGTCCGGCACGTCCTCGAGCTGCCGATGGCCGGAGAGCCCGGAGGGGCCTTCACCTACAACAGCGGAGTGTCCCTGTTGATGGCCGCCGTCGTCGACGAAACGACCGGACAGTCGCTGGAGGCCTTCACCGCCGAGCGGATCTTCGACCCGCTCGGGATCGAAGCCTGGGCGTGGAGCGCGGGTCCCGGCGGCCTGACGAACTCGGGGTGGGGACTCGAGCTACGGCCCCGTGACATGGCGGCCATCGGCGAACTCGTCCGGCTCGGCGGTCAGTGGGAGGGGAGCACCATCGTGGCATCCGACTGGCTCGACGACAGTCGCGCACCGGGCACCCGATTCACCGATGGGACCGGGTACGGCTATCAGTGGTGGTTGCCCGAGGCGGATGGCGGCGCGGGTGCGGATCCGATGGCCGCGTGGGGATACGGCAACCAGTACATCGTCGTGCTCCCCTCGATCGACGTGGTCATGGTGTCGACCGCGGAGAACTACGCGGAGAGCGGCTGGACTCCGTATCAGCTGGCGGAGTACGGCTACCGGGCCGCCGCCGTCGGCGGGGCCCGGTAGCATCCGGGGTTGGCGGCCCGTCTACGCTTCCGGGAGCGCCTCGACGACGGCGACCATCTGCGCCAGTTCGTCCTCGGTGGGCATCCGGCCGACGCCTCCGCCGAGGTTGTCGATCATATGTTCGGCCCGACTCGTGGCCGGCGTGACACACGTCACCGCGGGATGCGCGGCAGCGAACTTGAGCATGAAGCGCGCCCACGTGTCGGCACCGAAGTCCTGAGCCAAGTCCGGGACCGGGCGGTCCCCGATCCGGGACCACATGCGGCTCCGTCCGAACGGCGCATAGACGAGGACCCCGATTCCGAGCTCCTGGGCCAGGGGTAGGACCTCGTCCGCCGCGCTCCGGTTGTCGACCGCGTAGTCGACCCCGATGAAGTCGAGCGGATACGTGCGCATGACCTCCATGATGTCGGGGTAGCGCTGCTCGCTCGTCGTCGTGATCCCCATGTAGCGCACCCGTCCCTCGTCACGGAGCTCCTGGACGATGCCGAGCTGGGTCGGCGGATCACCCATGTTGTGGACCTGGATCAGGTCGATCTGGTCGACGCCGAAGCGCTCGAACGAACGCTCGATCTGGGCACGCGCCTCGGCCGCATCCGCGGCACCGCCGCCCCGTCCGGCGACGTTGACCTTCGTGGCCCAGAAGATCTCGTCCGTCAGGCCGATCTCGGCAGCGATCTGTCCGGCCACTTCCTCGGAAGCTCCGTAGCCGGGTGCCGTGTCGAAGAGTCGGCCACCGTGCTCGACCAGGGCGCCGAGGACCTCGCGAATGGCTGTCACGTCCTCGCTGCGCGCCACCTGGGAAAAGGTGGCCGAGCTGCCGAGGCCGATCACGGGAATCTGCTCCCCGGACGAGGGGATCGTGCGCAGGGTGACACCGGCCATCTCGGCCACACCGCTCGACGCGGCCGTGCCGGCGCCGCTCGCCGTACCGGCGGCTCCTCCGGCCTCGCCGGCTCCGGAACAGCCTGGAAGCGCAAAGGCTGCACTCGCGGCAGCGGTGACCTTCAACCATTCACGACGGTCGAGCATGGGATCGTTCCTCGGTGGGGAGTGGAGTCACTACGTTATCGACGTACCAGCCCCCCCATGTGTTGAGCGTCGAACCGTGAACGAGACCTCGAAGCGCTTCCTCGAAGACCTCCTCACGACCCCCGGAGTGTCGGGGTACGAGCAGCCCGTCCAGGCGGTCGTGCGGGCGTACGTATCGAACTTTGCGGACGAGGTTCGGACGGACCTCCACGGGAACGTGATCGCCACGGCCAACCCCGGCGCGCAGGTGCGACTCATGTTCGATGCCCACTGCGACCAGCTCGGCATGCTCGTCTCCCACATCGACGACAACGGCTTCGTCTACTTTCAGACGGTCGGAGGCTGGGACGCCCAGCAGCTCATCGGCCAGCGGGTCGTGGTGTGGAGTGCGGGGGGCGCCGTGAGCGGCGTGATCTCCCGCAAGGCCGTCCACCTCCTGACCGCGGACGAGAAGAAGAGCGCCGTGGACCCGAAGGACATGTGGATCGACATCGGCGCCAAAGACCGGGACGACGCGGAATCGGTCGTCGGGATCGCGGACGCGGTCACGGTCGAGATGGGGATGCGCGATCTCAGGAACGGGCTCGTCTCCGCCCCCGCGCTCGACGACCGATCGGGCGTCTGGGTGGTCGTCGAGGCCATGAGGCAGGCGATCGAAGGGGGGATCGAGTGCTCCCTGTCCGTGGCGTCCACGGTTCAGGAGGAGATCGGGCTCCGCGGGGCCAGGACGGCCGCCCACGGGATCGACCCCCACGTGGCGATCGCCGTCGACGTCACCCACGCAACGGACTGCCCGACGATCGACAAGCGGCAGCGCGGTTCGATCGATCTGGGGGGTGGGCCGGTCGTGCTGCGCGGTCCGAACGTGAACCCTCGGGTCGGAGATCGGCTCGAGGAGATCGCCGACGAGCGGGGCATCGCCTATCAGCGGGCGGCGCTGGGGCGCTCGGCACCCAACGACGCCAACGCCCTCCAGGTGACCCGATCGGGCGTCGCCACCGGGTTGGTCCAGATCCCGAACCGCTACATGCACTCCGCGGTCGAGACGGTCTCCCTACCGGATCTCGAAGCGACGGCATCCCTCCTGGCCGCCTTCGCTATGCGGCTCTCCGCCGAGGACGACTTCACACCCTGACGGTGGCGTCTACGCCGTCCGTGCCGCGTGTCCGTACTTGAGAATGGCCACGAGCGCGACGCCGCCGACGATGTTTCCGAAGGTGCTCAGGGCCAAGAAGCGCGCGTAGTCCGCGAAGCCGACGCCGGTCCCGGCGAACACGGCCGACAACACTTCGACACTTCCCACGATGCAGTGGTGGAGGCCGGCGACGCCCATCCCGCCCGTCACGAGGACGACGACGACGATCATCGCCATCGTGTCGGAGCTGGCGGCCACGAGCCACGAGACCAGCCCCATGAGCCAACCCGCCGCGATCGCGCTCATCAGGATCGTGGTCGTGTCGTGGTCGAGGAGGGCACCGGCCACGTGGTGGAAGGCATCGTGATCGATCACACCCAGGCGTCCGCCCAGCGTGGCCGCGAACCACGCGAAGACCGTGGCGCCGATCAGGTTGCCGCCGTAGACCAATCCCCACACCCTGGCCAACTGCCCGCCGGTGCCCCGCCCGTCGAGGACCGGGAAGACGGCGAGCGCCGTGTGCTCGGTGAAGAGTTCGGACCGCCCGACGATCACGAGGACGAAGCCCACCGAGTACGCCAGACCGAGGAGGCCCCTGAGCGCGAGCGGCCCCGTCTCGGGTGATACGAAGGTCAGCACCACACCCATGAAGAAGGCCGAGAAGCCGACATCGAGTCCGGCGGACAGCGCCGAGAGGACGAGCCCCGTGGACGGTCGCTCCAACTCGGCGGCCCCCTGGGCCACCTGCTGGGCCAGGATGGCGTCCGGGCCCTCGTGGGCAGGGTTTGGAGGAGAAGCGCTCATGGGAACTCTGTGGTCGAGGTGCCCGACGCGGGAAGATCGCTCAAGCGGACGGCCGCAGGACAGCCTCCAGAGGCGCACGCAGCCCCTCGGCGTGGTCGATCCGGAGTTGGAGGTGCGGGAAGGGGATCTCGATCCCCGCACCGTCGAGGGCCCGCTTGATCCGCTCGATGGCCGAGGCTCGGACCGCCGCCGCGTACTTCGGATCGTCGACGTAGATGTGGAGATCGAGACCGACACTCGAGTCTCCCAGCTCCTTTACGACGACGCGAGGCTCGACCTTCGCGATCCGTTCGTCTTCACCGTCGATCGCATCCAGCACGACCGACCGCGCCCGCGCGACGTCCTCCTTGTAGGCGATCCCGAACGGCACGTCGACCCGTAGGGCGCCTCCCGCCGAGTGGTTCACTATGGGATGCGTGACCATGTCGACGCTCGGGAAGACCACGGTCTCCTCGTTCAGAGTCCGGATCCGGGTGGAGCGAAGGG
Organism: Gemmatimonadota bacterium; assembly: GCA_030430625.1. GTDB lineage: Bacteria > Gemmatimonadota > Gemmatimonadetes > Longimicrobiales > Gaopeijiaceae > UBA2589. The sequence continues at coordinate 477 of JAUIKL010000207.1, read as the reverse complement.
TGATGTTCTCGACCTGGCCGAAGTAGCCGTCGATCGTGATCCAGTCCCCGACCGCGAACGGGCGGTCGAGAAGGATGGTGAGTCCGGAGATGAAGTTCTCGAGCGAGTCCTTCGCCGCGAAACCGATCGCCAGACCGGCGATACCGATTCCGGCGAAGAGGGCCGACAGATTCACACCCAACTGCGAGAAGACGATGAGGGCGACGAAACCCCGCCCGATGACCCGAAGCGTCTTCACCCCGAGGCTCTCCAGCCCTCGATCGATCCGGCCCGTCCGACGCAGAAGCCCTTCGACCAGTCGGAGGACGATCCTGTACAGCCCGTAGAAGACGAGTCCCACGAAGAGCGCAGACGCAAGACGCGGGGCAAAGGCGATGGCGCCGCTGATGGCCGCCGCCTGGATCGCCTCGAAGAACGCTCCCCACTGCCCGTCGAGGAGGAGGCGGCCGGTGCTGCTCACCGGGTCCACGAAGCGGT
>JAUIKL010000023.1 GCA_030430625.1 Gemmatimonadota bacterium | reverse complement strand
CGAAGTACATGTCCCGGTGCGCTGCAGCGGGAGCCACCTCCCGGAAGTCGATGGCCACCGTCCGGTCTTCAGCGGCCAGGTGGACCAGCATGAAGCCACCGCCGCCCAGGTTGCCCGCCCGAGGGAGAGTCACCGCCAGGGCGAGGCCGACCGCGACCGCGGCATCGATGGCGTTGCCGCCCTGCTTCAGGATCTCGACACCGACGCGGGTGGCGTCCGCGTTCTGGCTCGCGACCATCCCGTTGCGGCCGACGACCGGGTGGTTGATCGCGTTGTACTCGTTGATCGCGGCCGGCTGGAGCGTCTGCGCCTGCGCCGAGAGCCGCTCCGGGGTCGGGAGCGCGACAGCCACCAGCACTGCCGCCAGTGCGAGCGAACGGAGACGGAGTCGATTCATCAGTCGGGACGGGTGAGAGGCGAAGGCGTCGGTGCGATGCGGTGAAGGTGCGCTCCCGCACCGTGAATCGCGACCCGGACGCCCTCCCCCCTCGCCCCGAATCTCACTCCATCCTGAGCGACCTCATCGGATCCACCGACGACGCCCGGCGCGCCGGGATGTAACTGGCCAGGAGCGCCACACCGACCATGACGACCGCCATGGCGACGAAGGTCGAGAGGTCGAGCGATTCGACGCCGTAGAGCAGCGTGGCCAGGAAGCGTGTGACACCGAGCGATGCCAGAACACCGACCACGACCCCGACGAGCGCGACGCGCCCGCCCTGCAGCACGAACATGCGGCGTAGCCCGGCCCGTTGGGCCCCGAGGGCCATCCGCACCGCGATCTCACGACCGCGCTGCGTGACCACATAGGAGAGCACACCGTACAGGCCGACGGCGCCGAGCACGGTCGCCAGAACCGCGGCGATACCGAGCATCAACATCGTGAAGGAGAGGCTGGCCATCGTATTGGCTGCCAGCGTCTCCATCGTGAAGACCCGATACATCGGTGACTCGGGAATCATCTCCTGGATCAAGGCTCGGACTTCGGGCGCGATCTGATCGGCGCGCGTCGTCCTGAGCACGTACGCCGGAGAACCCGATACCGCGGGGAGGTACACCATGGGCTGCGGATCCTGTCGGAAGTCGTCGATTCGGACGTCCTCGACGACACCGACGACCGTGAACCACGGCGCCTCCGGGTTGTCGGACGGACGCACCTCCTGATCGATCGCACTCCCGTCGGCAAAGAGAAGTCGCGCCGCGGACTCGCTGATGATGACGTTCTGGATCCCCTGCTCCTCCTCGATCCGGTCGAAGAACCGGCCTTCGAGAAGCTCGATCCCCATCGCCTGGAAGTACTCACCGCCGGCTCCCGCATTGCGCACGCGAGGTGGCTCCGCGCCGCTCGCCTCGATCGGCCGTGAGGTGACGGCGGTCGACCCCGCACCCTCGTCGAGCGGAAGGGTCGTGATGAAGCCGACGGCCTCGACGGTCGCCAACTGCTCCAGACGATCCATGAACTCGTACTGGAACTGGGACAGGGCGGCTCGCTCGCGCAGGTCGTCCCGTCGGACAGCGACCTGGAAGGTGAAGATGTCTTCCTTGTCGTATCCGGGATCGACGCTGTTCAACTCCCAGAACGAACGCGCCAGGAGCGCCGCGCCGACGAGGAGGACGACGGCCGAGGCGGTCTGCACCACGACCAGGAGATCGCGTGTGAAGGCACCGCTCCCGACGACACCCCGCCCCCCTTCACGCAGCCCGCCGAGCACACCCGAGCCGGTGAACCGGAGGGCCGGCAGGAGTCCGAATGCGCACGCCGCGAGCACCGACACCACCGCCGTGAACAGAAGCGCGGTCCCGTCGAGACCCGCGGTGGCCAGTCCCGGGACCGGGGCCCCACCGAAGCCGGCCGACACCCCTTCGGGTGCGGCTCGGATGAGGAGGGGAACACCGATCCACGCGATCACCGCTCCTGCAATCCCGCCCAAGCCGGCCAGGATCAGCGCCTCGGCCATCTGACGTCGCACCAGACCGGCACGGCCCGCCCCGAGTGCCCGGCGCACAGCCAGGTCTCGCCTGTGCCCCTCCGCTCGAACCATGAAGAGGTTGGCGATGTTCGTGCACGCGACGAGGAAGATGATCCCGACCGCTGCCAGCAGGATCCACAGTGGTGTCGACACCCCTCCGACCATGTGGCTGCGCAGCGGTGTGACGACCGGGCGGTACTGCTCCATTGCCCGGACATACGACGCGGGTCCTCCCAGCCGTTCCTGGACTCGGCGCGCCAGGGGTGAGAGCTGCTCCTCCACTCCTGCCAACTCCGCGTCCGGCGTCATCCGCGCGACGACGTTGGCCCCGAAGCCACCCGGCTGGACGTCACCGGGACGGATCACGATCGGAAGCCAGAAGGCGGTGCGCTCGTCCGGGAAGCGGAAGTCGGGCGGGAGGACACCGATCACCGTGCGCGTCTGCGTGGCGAAGAGATAGCTGCGTCCGATGACCGCCGGGTCTCCGCCGAACCAGTCCTGCCAGAGCCAGTGACTGATCACCACGACGCTGTCGTCGTCGTCCTCCGTGTAGAGGCGCCCCAGGTGCGGCTGCACACCGAGGGTGGTGAAGAAGGACGCCGTGGCTCCCGTGAGGAAGAGTTGCTCCGTGCGATCCTCGGCCCGGGAGGTCGACGACCCCGTGTTGTAGAAGGCGAGTTCCTCGAGGGAGGGGACCACCGCGTCGTACTCGACGTACAGCTCGTCCGGGACGCCCAGGTCGTCCGGCAGATCGCTGCCGGGAGCCGTGCCTCCGATGTAGACCAATCGGTCGGCGTTCGGGAAGGGGAGCGGCTGCAGGAGCACCGCATCGACCACGCTGAAAATCGTCGCGTTGGCTCCGATCGCGAGCGCCAGGGTGACGACCGTCACCGTCGCGAAGCCCCGCGCACGAGTCAGTGACCGCCCCGCCTGCCTCAGATCCCGCACCCACCCCTCGATCACGCTGCCCATGTCCTCTCTCCTGGTTCCCATGCCCCCGTGGGGGGTGAAGTACGGTTCCTGCGAGGCCGACCGCGCCGAGCGCCGATCGAAGCGCTGCCGCAGGAGGGCCCAACCCATATCCATCGCACTGAATGCGCACACCGCGGTCGCGAGCACCCGCCCGTGCCTCGCTGCGCGGCGCGCGTACACCTCGTTCAGGTCGCCGATCGCATCCTCTGCTCTACCGGGGGGCGCCACGAGCCGGAGGAGCCCGGCCACCCACCGAGGAATCGTCACAGCGCGCCGCCGATCGCGTCTTCCAGCCCCGCCGTCATCGAGCGGACCGTGTCCGTCGTGGAGCGGACCGCCTCGAGACCCTCCGGCAGAACGGTGACGAGGCGTCGCGGCTTACCCCCACGCTCCGGCCGCGCCTCCCCGAGACGGGTCGTGACGAGCCCCTTCCCTTCCAGGCGCTGCAACGTCGTGTGCACGTTCGCCGTGCGAACCCGGCGCCCACTCCGCTCCTCGATCACGTCCGCGATCGACACCGTGTAGGCCTCGCCCGGCCCCAGGTGGAGCGCGGCCAGCATGACCAGCAGCTCCAGCTCCCCCAGTGAACCCCGTCCCATCTCGTATCCGGTAAAAGTCAGATTGTGAGTATAAGGACTCTACGGAGGTGGGGTGTGGGAGTTTCAGGAGGGGGCGATTCGAGGACGGACGACCTCGCTGCGCCGAGTCTTGCCGTACGATCAGACGACCGAGGGACCCACGCCGGCAATCCCCCGGGTGAAAGCGAGGAGACCGGCCAACTGTATACTCATCCACATGAGAGCCAACACGCGAAGACCCGACGACCGCGCTCGAAGACGCACCCCATTGGACCCCGAACCGTGAAGTGGAGCCGGCCGACCCTCCTAATCGGCGGGGTAGTCGGCGGAACGAGCCTGGCTGCCCTCACCGGACACGCGTCCGCATGGGCCACTGCCCGCGAAGGGGTCGCTGACCCGTTGGACCTGCTCGCGGTGCTCGTTGGGGCGGTGCTCCTCACCTTCATCCCGACATGGGCCGTCGCGCGTCGGCGTCTCGGACGTCGTCCTCCTCTGGACTCGGTCGTGCCGCCCGCGGCCGTGCTCACAGCGGCCCTCACGCTCTTCGGAATCTCCCAACTGCCGCTCTACCCTCCACTCCCTGCGCAGGGCATAGCGGAGGAGCCCGATTCGACGATCATCGGGGTCCGCCTCGAGTCCGATTGGGTCGGCCCAGCTGTCCGGCGCAGAGCCGAGGCGGCTGGACTCGGAGCCGTCCTCCCCGCTCCGGACCATGCGACCTTCGTTCGCTACCTCCTCATCGTACTCCTGGTGTCGGCGGTGGCCGCTGTGGCGGCGATCGCGCGAAGTCGCCGGCAACCTGAATCGGTCGGCACGCCGCCGGTCCTGCCCGCGTTCGACGATGGAGAGAGAGCCCGGGCGCACGGCGCCGTCCTCGTCACGATCGACGCTATGCTCGAAGCGACGGATCCCCGGACGGCCATCATCGGGGCGTACGCGCGCCTTCTGGAGGAACTCGACGCCACGGGGGCCGCACGATTCGACTACGAAGGTCCCCAGGAACACCTGCGCCGCATCCTCACCCGCCTCGCTGTGCAGCCCGAGCCGCTCGAAACGTTGATCGCCCTCTTCGAGGAGGCCCGTTTCTCCGAGCATGCCCTCACGCTCCGCCACCGCGATGCGGCGTTGAGAGCACTCGAGACGGTGGCCGCAGGCTTGGCTTCGCCTGCCACCAGTGGGGTCGAGTGAGACCCGCCTCCATCGTCGTCGTCGCGGGCTCTGTCGGTGCTGTCTCGGCCGGTCTGATCTGGCCGCACCTCGCAGGGTCGTTCCTACGGATCTTCGTCACGATCGGGGCGTTGTCCATCATGGCGACTTCCGTGGTTCGCGCCCGGCTACCACGAACGCTCGTGAGTGCCCAGTACTCGCCTTTCGATGGCCAGGCTCAACCACGCCCACCCGCCGACACACTCGGGGGCGTACGGAAGCTCCGATCCATTCTGAAAGCGGCTGACGATCCCGAGGACGCCGCGCGCGCCCCGATCCCGGACGTAGTCCGGCGCATCCTCGCGGCTCACGCGGCGCGCCGACTCGCCGAGGGCCACGGCCTTCGGTTGAACACGCCGTCGGACCACGACCGCATCCGCGACCTCCTCTCCGACCCGACATGGACCCTCGTTCGGCCGAGCGCCGAGCGGGGCCCTTCACCGGTGATGTCGAACCCGATCCCCCAAGCGCGACTGGAAGCCATCATGGACGAGCTGGAGCAACTATGACGGAAGCGACCGAAATCCCCTCTCTCGGAGCCGAGCGTACCGCGCGGGCCGCTGAGCGCATACTCGCGGAAGTCGAGCGGGCGGTGGTCGGGAAGCGCGAGGTTCTCGAGCTCGTCCTCACGAGCTTGATCGCTGACGGCCACGTGCTCCTCGACGATGTGCCAGGCGTCGCGAAGACGTTGATGGCGCGGGCCTTCGCGACTGCGGCCGGCCTGGACTTCTCTCGCCTGCAGTTCACCCCGGACGTCCTACCGGCCGATATCACAGGGGCCACGATCCTCGACTTCGCCACGAACACGCCAGCGTTTCGGCACGGGCCGATCTTCGGCCAGCTCGTCCTGGCCGACGAGATCAACCGGGCTCCAGCCAAGACCCAGGCGGCCCTCCTGGAAGCCATGCAGGAGCGTCAGGTCACCGCGGATGGGCGGACCTACACGCTGCCGAGGCCCTTCCTGGTCATCGCCACGCAGAACCCGATCGAGTCCGAGGGGACGTACCCTCTGCCCGAGGCGCAGTTGGATCGCTTCTCGCTTCGCACGACCATCGGGTATCCATCTCACGAAGCCGAGACGGAAATCCTCGCGCGCCGAGCTTCGCGAGGCCAGGACGAAGTGTCCCTCACCGAGGTCGTGACTTCGGCGGAGTTCCTCGCGATGCAGCAGACGCTCGAGGGTGTGCACGTCGACCCCGTCCTGCACGGCTACATCGTCGATCTGGTGACAGCTACACGTCAGGACGGCCAACTCGAGGTGGGGGCCAGCCCTCGCGGGTCACTCGCCCTGCTCCGACTGAGCCGTGGCTCCGCGGTGTTGGCGGGTCGGGACTTCGTGAGCCCCGACGATATCCGTCGAGTCGCAGTGCCGGCCCTCTCGCATCGGGTCGTACTCCGAGCCGAGGCGTGGGCGCGACAAGTCACGGCGGACGACGTGCTCCGCCGTATCGTCGACACCGTGGCGGCCCCCAGCTGGTCGTGACCAGGAACGAGGTGGACGTGGTCCAGACCACGCTGCTCCCACCGAGTCGGGACGCCCGGCTGCTCCCGTACGGGATCGTCGCGTTCGGGGTGTCCGGAGCGGCTCTCGTGTTCGGCAAGCCCGCCTTCCTCTCACTCGCCGTACCGTTCCTCATTGCCTTGGCCCTCGGTCTGCGCCGAACCGGTGACGTCGAGGTGACGGCGCGGATGACGCTACTCTCGGATCGCCTTCTGGAGGGCGATCGCATCGACGGACGACTGGAACTCTCCTGGGGTGGACGGTTCGACGCCGAGGTGCTCGTCCATCGACTCCAGGGGGTGGCGACGGAGTCGGGTGAGCGACCGGCCGACTTCGCCTGGTCCGCGGAGCGCATCGGGCTGCCACTCCAACTCCATGCCACGCAGTGGGGACGGCACCCACTCGGCGAAGTGTGGCTTCGTCTCAGGCTCCCCTTCGGGCTCGTGACCTGGACGGGAAAGGTGATGACGGGACCGCCGGTGCGCGTCCTGCCCGGTACCGAACGCATGAACGAGCTGCTCAGCCCGACCCACTCTCGGACTGCCTGGGGCGTTCACGGCTCACGACGAATCGGTGACGGACACGACTTCGCCGAGCTCCGTCCCTACGTCCCCGGGGACCGACTTCGCGACGTGAATTGGGCGGCGACCGCGCGGCACGGGCGCCCGATCGTCAATCGGCACCACCCGGAGGTGTCGGGCGACGTGGTCATCGCGCTCGAAGCGTTCGACGACGGGTCGAGCGCGTCGACGGAAGTGCTCGCCCGCGCGGCAAGGGCCGCATGGTCACTGGCATCCGTCCATATACGCGCCAACGACCGGGTGGGATTGGTCGGGCTTTCGGGGAGTTCGCTTTGGCTGCCCCCGGGAGGGGGCCGCCTGGCGCAGTACAAACTGATGGACGCACTCCTCCGGGTCGGTGGAGAAGCTGCGGATGGCGCAACCGTCTCGCGGCGGTGGGTCGATGTACCGCAGTCGGCCCTCGTGCTTGCATTGTCCACGCTCCACGACGAGGCGGCTGTGCTGGCCCTGCTCCGCTGGCGCTCCCGGGGACGATCGATCGCCGTGGTGATGATCGATCCGCTGACCGCACTTCCGGCTTCGCCTTCAGCTTCGGATCGGCTCGCCCGGAGGGTATGGAGTATGGAGTTGGGCCAACGCGCGGCGCTGCTTCGCCGCGGAGGTATTCCGGTGGTTCGGGCTCCCGTCGACGGCTCGATGCCGTCCATTCTGTCTGCAATGCGCCGAGTGCAACGCCGATCGGGGACCAGCGCTTGACTCCCCCGCCCCGAACCTTGGTGGCGACGTTGTCGGTCGTGACGATCTTCTCCACGACGTTCGTCGCGTGGAGTCTCACACCCGCCGAGCCCAAGTTCTACCTGGGGATCTGCTTGTTGGTGGTCGGCGGGACCGCGATCTCCAGCGTCGTCGCCGAACCACGCGAACTCTCGATCGCCGTGATCTTCGCCGCGATGCCGATCATGGCCCTCGCCGGGTCCGGGGCGCCGTCCTGGGCGATGGGCCCGCTCGCGGTGGGGCTCCTCGTGGGCGCCGAGTTGAACGCGTGGAGTTGGGAACTCGGTTCGGAGTCGGACCGTCACGCTCGGCGCCGAAGAGGGGCATCGATCGCGCTGCTCGGGCTGGGGACGCTGGTGGCCTCCATCGGCATCGCGACCGCATCCCTCCGCGCGGTGGGATCGGGTCTGGCCGCACTCCTCGTCTCGACCGGAGCACTGGTCGCGGTCGCCCGCGCACATAGTTGGAGTGACTATATGCAGAATAACTATATAGGGCCCGCCGGGCTATCCGTGTCCGCCTCCTACCGCCCGCCCGTTCGTGTATCGATGACGAAGACCCCGTTGTGCGTCGTCCTGTCCTCGGTGGAGGTGCCGAAGCGCATCGTCGCTTCGCTCGGTGGAAGGAACTGAAGGGACTCGATGTCTCCGACGGGGAGTGAGCGGAGGAGGCTGATGCTCTCCGGAACCGACAGCCACCCCCCGTTGAAGACGACCTGAACGCAGGTGTTGGACTCCCCCCGGAACGCCATCATGCCACGATTCGTCCGCGAGTGACGCAGGCACGAACCGATGTACTGCCGCCCCAAGCTCACATTCTCCCACCGGAAGCGTCCGAACCCACCGACATCGATGAGTTCGCCGAGGGAGGCGATGCCCCGGCTATCGACGAGTTCCTGGATCTGGACGTGGGAGAGCGCCATGAAGGCGGACGACCCGCTGATCCGTTCGGCTCTGGTTTCGGGCGTTTCGACCTCGACGACGATGGGCGCGAGTTCGACGACGTCCCGTCGGGGTCATGCCCCGGGAAATGGGCGCTGAGGGACTCGAACCCCCGACCCCCTGCTTGTAAGGCGCGAACCTATGTAGCCGAACCCCGGCAAGAAACCGTGTAAACCCAAGGTGGGGCGCACGATCTGCCGTTCTTGCCGGAGGACAATGTCGGAACCTGTCGGGTCGAATGGGCCCAACGACGGGCCCAATGGCCACAAGAATGGTCCAACAATTGGTCGTAATCGCCCCCCCGTGCCGCCACGGGCCCACGCCGCCTCCGTCTGCTCGTTGCGGGAGCACTCCAGAGAACACGAATGCGCCGCTGTAGCCGAACGAGGGCGATCCCCTACCGTACCGGCGAGCTGGCCGACTGCGTGTGCACGACCCGCCAGACCCCGTCGATCCAGCGGAAGAGGTACGTGCCGTGCCCGCGATTGTGGATGTCTCGTCCATCCGGAGTCGTGAGGCGGATCTCGGTGTCGACGACCGCCCACGCGAAGTCACCTTCGAAGTGCGTCTGGACGTTGCTGAAACCGAGCGTGAGGCCGAGCTCGGCCTCCGGTTCGACATGGTTCACGACGAGATCTTCGAGCCCGACGTTCTCGCCGCCGCCTTCGAAGTACCGGGCACCGTCCCAGTCGAGGAAGTGCTCGTAGAAGGGCGCGCCGTCACCCAGCTCCCACCCGACACGCACGTCCTCGAGGATCGCTTCGAGAAGGGCCGGGTCCTGGACCGACGCGACGACCGCAACGTCCGGCGTGCTCTCGGGCGGAGCCGAGCAGGCCGACAGCACGAGTAGCGCTGTCGCCGCGAGGCCGAGTCCTCTGAAGGCGGTCTTCATCGGACCGCCCTCGACGACCAGTGGATCGCACGGATCCGCCACTCGCCGCCAGCGCGACTGAGCACCATCAGTTCGGCGCCCCGGCTGTTGATCTCTCGGTCCCCCATTCGGCCCTGCGTAGTAGACGTCGACCATGCCCATGCGACGTCCCCGGCGACGGTCACCGTGATGTCGCTCCGCTCGCGCGGCACGGCAGCCGCAAACCTCATGTCCCCGGCGAGGTGACCGGAACGGTAGTGCTCCTTGTCTTCGACACCGCCGCTCTCGAGGATCGTCACGTCGTCTGCCAGGAGAGACAGCGCCGTCGTCGAGTCACCGGACGCGAGCGCCGTGTGGTACGCGTCGACCACGGCGATTACGGCACCCTGGTCCGATTGTGCCGCGAGGGCGGTCGGCGCCATGAGTACGCCGAGGAGGAGTACCATTGGGCCCGCGATGCGGCCGACGTACAGGGGTCGGTTGGAGCTGAAAACATCCATGTTCGATCTCATTCAGAGGAACGGAGGGTGGGCCGTCGCCTGCGCTCTCGAAGCGCAAGGCGCCACCCGGAAAAGACCATCACGAGGATCGACAGCTGGAGCGCCGTGAGCAGCGCCGTGTCGAACCACGGGTTACCGGTGAAGCCGAAGGTGTGGTAGGCCAGGAACGGGCCGAATGCCCGCCAGATGGCGGGCCGACGCTGTACCACTTCGCCGGTTGTCTGAGAGACATGTACGTCCGTGTCGTCCGGATCGGAGAACCGGAACCGATAGGTGGGCACACGCGCATTGAAGTCCATCCAGTACTCGATAGACTCGGCGCCCGCGTCGGTGGCCTCGCCGGCCACGACCGCCGCACCGGCCTGTGCCGCCAGCTCCGGCGTGAGTCGCTCGAGCACCTCACCGCTGGCGATGTCGAGCAACACACCGTCCTGATGGGGATCGGTGTACGCGAGGGCGATCCGCTGGTCGGCGACCGGCCGCCACTCGTAGCGCACGACATCGGTCCCCGCGGGAACCGACGCGGAGACGGCGGCGCGAATCTCGGACGGTAGCGGCAGAGATTCGTTCGTCGCGATGCCACCCGACCATTCGGGATGAAACGACCCCTGCCCACGGAAACGAGGCTCGATCAGCCCGAGGTTGAACCACAGATAGGCCCCCACCAGCATCTGCGTGGCCAGCAGGAACCCGGCGACCGGGGCGAATCGAGCGTGGACGCGCCGGGCGGGACGAACGGCCTCGGTCCAGCGCCGGCGCGCATCCCTCCGTTGCCACCAGAGCGTATAGCCCAGTCCGACGAGCGCCAGAGCGACGCCCACGAGCCCGTAGAGGAGCGCGGTGAAGGCGCCGAGGGCGTCACCCCACTGCCATACGTGCACACTCCGGTAGGCCCTATGAAACCACTCCGCCAGTCGATCGGTCCGTCGGAGAATCCGCCCCGAGGAACGTGAGAAGACGAGCTCGGAGGGCTGATCTCCCTCCATCCGGACCGCGACGGCCGGAACACGGTCGACCGTGTAGTACCGGTTGAACTCCGACCCGTCGTGGAGTTCGTCGACGTGGGTGCCGACGAGGTGCTCGTCCGCGATCGCCCGAAGTACGTCGTCGGGCAGCGGGTCGAGGCGCTCCTTCGTGTGGGCGTCGTAGACGCGCTCGAGCGCGAACGGCCCGGGCTTGACGACCCACGCGGTCAGGGGGCCGAGCTGCTCGAGTCGGAGCCAGTAGATACGTTCGACCCCGTCTTCCGCGAGCACAGACAGTACGTCGTCGGGTGTGGCCAGTGCCGGCGACTCGAGGTCAGATGCTGTCCCGGCGGCCGACTGGAGCTCGTACACCCCCTGAAGCCCGTTCGGAAGCGTCAGGCCCACCCCGTGGAGTACGAAGGAAGACACGATCCAGCCGACGATCGGGATGGTCGCGAGCATCCCGAGGCGGCGATGGACACGCGACGTGCGGATGCGCGAAGACGAAGTGGACGACGAGGACGAAGACACGGCTCGCTGCGGCAGGTGTGTCAGAGGCTGGGGCGACTTGGGTAGTGCCGCCTGGAGTCCAAATGGACGAAGCTGACCGAGCGGATCAAGCACCATGAAGAAACCCTCATGTGCCCTTCATGTGGGGTTCATTTCTACGTTGGATCTTCGAAGGCAGTGTGTCGTAACCGTCTACGACAACACCCGCCTACCCTCCCGTTCATGCACCGACCTGCCCCCATCGGACGCCGCGACTTCATCAGGGTCGCCTCCAGTGTTGGACTCGGCGCCGGATTCGGCCTGCGGCCATCCGAGGTTTTCGCCGCCGTAGAGCGGTCCGTCGAAGGAACACCCGAGATCGCCGAGTTCCATCTCTCGATCGACCGTCACGGCTTCACCGTCGGCGAGCGCTCGACCCACGCGCCGATGATCAGTGGGTCCATCCCAGGCCCGCTGCTGCGGCTGCGCGAGGGTCAGGAAGCGGTCATCCACGTGACGAACCACCTGGACGAGGTCAGCTCGATCCACTGGCACGGCCTCCTGCTGCCCTTCGACCAGGACGGCGTTCCCGGGTTCAGTTATGAAGGGATCCCGCCCGGCGAGACCTTCACCTACCGCTTCCCCGTCCGCCAGGCCGGGTCGTACTGGTACCACAGCCACTCCGGCACGCAGGAGCAGGAGGGCATGTACGCCCCGCTCGTGATCGACCCCGCCGGCGAGGATCCGGTGCGCTACGATCGGGACTACTCGATCGTCCTCTCCGACTGGACGGACGAGGACCCGATGACAGTCCTGCGCAACCTCAAGGGCAACGGCGCCTACTACAACTACGCGAAGCGGACACTCCCGCAGTTCGTCGGTGGGCTGTTCGACGACGCAGGGGCCACCTTCGACGACCGCGCGATGTGGGGCCAGATGCGCATGGATCCGACGGACATCGCCGACGTCACGGGGGCCACGTACACGTATCTGCTCAACGGCACGTCGGCAGCGGACAACTGGACCGGTCTCTTCGAACCGGGTGAGCGGGTACGTCTCCGTTTCGTGAACGCGGCCGCGATGTCCTTCTTCGACGTGAAGATCCCCGGCCTGCGCATGACGGTCGTTCAGGCAGACGGACAGGACGTCGAGCCCGTGTGGGTCGACGAGTTCCGCATCGGGGTCGCCGAGACCTACGACGTGGTGGTGGAGCCGGAAGCCGGCCAGGCGTACACGATCTTCGCGCAGTCGATGGATCGGTCCGGCTACGCGCGCGGAACGCTCGCCGAGCGAGAGGGACTCGAGGGTGAGATCCCTCCGATGGACCCTCGCCCGTACCGCTCCATGGCCGACATGCCCGGTATGGAGGACCACGCGGGACACGATATGAGCGACATGGATAGCGAGCACGACATGTCGAACATGGAGGGCGAGATGGATCACGCCGCCATGGGGCACTCCGCGGAGTCCATGGATCTGCGCCGGCTGCGGTACGAGGACCTCCAGGCCCTCGAGCCGAACCGCGACACTCGGGAGCCGACCCGGGACGTCGAGATCCGCCTCACCGGCGACATGGAGCGGTACTTCTGGACGCTGAACGGGAAGAAGCTGTCGCAGTCGGATCCGATCGAGCTTCATGTGGGCGAGCGCGTCCGGCTGCTCATGACGAACGAAACGATGATGGAGCACCCCATGCACCTGCACGGGGTGTTCATGGAGCTCCAGAACGGGGCCCACCCTGCGTTTGCTCCCCGCAAGCACACGATCATCGTCCCGCCGAATCAGACCGTCGAGGCGCACCTCACGTACGAGGACCCGGGGCCGTGGGCGTTCCACTGCCACCTGCTCTTCCACATGATGACCGGCATGTTCGCCCGGTTCGAGGTGGCTCCAGCGCGCAGCGCCGAGGAGTCGGCATCCTCGAAGGAGAACGCGTGACGCGCCTTCTCCGCCCCGGCCGGCGTTCGAGCGGCTGGACTGCGCTGGCGCTCGTCACCGGTCTGGGGAGCGACGTCGCCGGGCAGGAAATGGACAACATGATCTTCCACTTCACGCAGGTGGAAGTCGACGCCGCGCGGGTCGACGAAACGGCCCTCGGTCGCTGGGATGGTCATGGGTGGATCGGTACCGACTTCGACCGCCTCTGGTGGAGCACCGAGGGCGAGGACTTCGGAGGCTCGCTGGAAAGCGTGGAAGCCATGGCGCTCTACGGCCACTACGTCCGGCGCTTCTGGGACGTCGTCGTCGGGTACCGCCAGGACATCGAACCGATCACTCAGGGATATCTGGCGTTCGGCGTCATGGGCCTCGCGCCGTACTGGTTCGAGGTCGGTGCATTCGGATTCGTGAGCCAGGAGGGGCGGCCCTCCATGCGACTCGAGGCCGAGACCGACCTCTTTCTGACCCAACGGGCCGTGCTCACCGTCGGCGGAGAGACCGACGTTCTCTTCACGGACGATGAGCGCCTCGGCCTCGATTCAGGCATCGGGGAGTTGAGGCTGGGCGTCCGCACGCGCTACGAGATCCGTCGCAAGTTCGCCCCCTACATCGACTTCTCGTGGGTGCGAGAGCAGGAAGCCGTCGACGGCGGCGTACCCATCACCGAGTCCGGCTTCCGGCTGGGCGTTGGTCTCCGACTCATCTACTGATCACCCACGGGGCGAGCTGCCCCAAGGCAAGAGGAAGCCGAAAGATGAAGAACACGTTCTGCTCCGCCGCACTCGCCGCGGTATTGCTCCTCACTCTGTCGGCCGCGGTTCCGGCGCCGACGGTCCCCCACTTCGGACTGGCGAGTTCGTCTCCGGAAGCCGGGGCAACGGTTCCCGCGCCGAGCGAGGTCCAGCTCCGGTTCACGCAGGTCCCGCAGGAGGGCACAGTCCAGATCCGGATCGTCGAGGCTGAAGATGCGGGCGTCCACGTCATGGACGCGGTCCAGGACAGCGAAGACCCGATGGCGTTCTCCATCGTCCTGCACGGCACCCTGGCTCCCGCAACGTACACCGTCTCGTGGCGCGGCATGGGCGAGGACGGGCACGTCGTTCGCGACACCTTCGAGTTCACCGTCACCGCACAGTAGCGGAGTCCGGTGGGCCTTGTACTGAACGGAGCCACTGGCTGGATCCTGTTCGTGGGGCTCGTCCTCATGACCGGGGCCGTCGTCGCGAGGTGGTTCATCGTGCCGACGGCCTCGGCGTCGGCGGATGAAGCCCGCGAAATGCGGGGTGGTATGGCGCGGCTCGGAACGGTCGGTTCCGCCGTACTGGTGCTCGGGATCGGGCTCTTCTTCCTCCGTCAGCTGGTCGAGTTCCGAGATCCGGCCTTTCCATGGGGTGAGGAGGCAGCGCTTCTTCTCAGCACCCCCTGGGGGCGGACGTGGCTTAAGGCGGCGTTCGCCTCTCTCGCCGCGACCGTCTCTTTCGCATTCGCACCGCGAGGCGGTTCCTGGTGGATGGCAACGGGCCTCACACTGGCGCTCGGTGCCTTCCCTGCGCTAACGGGGCACGCCTCCGCCGTGGAGCGGTTCACGGGCCTGTTCGTGCTGGCGGACGCGACCCACGTGTGGGCGGCCGGAGCGTGGATCGGTGGTCTAACCGCAGTGCTGTGGCTCGACCGAACGGCTCGTCGGAGCGACGCCGGGGCGAATGCTCTGTCGCGCCTCGTGCCGCCGTTCTCCCGGATCGCGATGATCGCGGTGGCTTCTCTCATCGCCACCGGCGTGCTCGCTTCCTGGGAGCACCTCCCTGAGCCGAAGGCACTCCTGACAACGACGTGGGGGAACCTGCTCGTGGCCAAGCTGGTGCTCGTCGCCGGAGTACTCGCGATCGGGGCCTACAACTTCCGTGTGCTCACCGACCGGCTGGGCTCACCGGACGGAGACGCCGCCATGCGACGGTCCGCTGCTCTCGAACTCGCCGTGGCCCAGCTCGTTCTGATTCTCACCGCCCTGCTCGTCCGAACGTCGCCGACCGGTCACTGACCGGGACTCCGACTCCGCGTCGCCACCCCTCCTGGATGCACACCATGAGATCCTTCCTCGCCGCCGCCGCGCTCACCCTGCTCGCCGTCAGCCCGATCGCTTCCCACGACTTCTGGCTGGTGCCCGATGCCTTCCAGGTCGCGGCGAACGCCGAGCTCGGGATCAACGGCCAGACCAGCAGCGAATTCCCGACCACCCTGAGCGCCGTGACCGCGGACCGCGTCGCCAGCGCGGAGCTCGTCCGCGCCGGCAGTCGGGAACCGATCCTGGCCCTGACGACGCGCGACAACTCGTTGCGTCTCACGCATCGTCCGGCGCAGGTCGGACAGGCAGTCGTGGCGGTCGCCGTTCACCCCCGGTCGATCCCCGAGTCCCCCGAGAGCTTCAGGCGATACCTGACGCTCGAGGGCGCGCCGGAGGCGCTCGAGCGTTACGAGCGCGAAGGCATCCTTCCCACGGACAGCATCACGCGTCGGTACGCCAAGTACGCCAAGGCGCTCGTGCAGGTAGGTACGGGAGGACCCCCGGCGTACGCGGAACTCGCCGGACATCCGTTCGAGTTCGTCCCGGTCGGCGATCCGGCGGACGCCCGGGCTGGCGACGAACTCCGCTTCCGTGCCCTCCTCTTCGGAGACCCACTCACGCACGCTCGCGTCCACGCCAGCGTCGCGGAGTCGATCACGTCCGCCGCGGCGATGGCGCATTCGGAGCACGAGACGGACGCCGCCGGAGAATTCACGGTCCCGATCTCGCACGCCGGGGTGTGGAACGTTCGCGCGTTGTACATCCTCCCGGCGCCCGCCGGCTCGGGTGCGGACTGGGACGTGCACTGGGCAACGTTCGTGTGGGAGGCCGGGGCCCCGTAGCCCCGCGCGGCGAACGAAAGAGCAGCGCCGCCCTCCCCGAAAGTGAGCGTTTCTTCACGGGCGTCTAATCGAGTCTTCAGGGCCGAGGCAGAAGATTTGATCGAGGCACTCGGACACTCGGGCAGCCCGTGCTCGCAGTGCGATGCGGTGCCGCTTGCAAGGAGTCGAGAAAGATGCGCGCAGCACCGTATCTGACGACGGCGCTCCTCGTGACAGGCCTGACCGCGGCGTGTGCGGACGGGCCGACCGTCGCAGGGGCCGACGGCGCGAGGCTTCTCGGCGTCGAACCACAGGGAGGACAGGTCGGCGTCTCGATCGCGACCACCGTCACCGTGACGTTCGATCACCCCCTGGGTCCCCGGATGGAGGAGTTCGTCGCGTTGCACGAGGGCGACGTATCCGGCCCCCTCGTCGCCGGCCTGTGGTCCACCTCCGAGGAAGGAGCCGCGCTCGTCTTCGAGCCGGCCGCGCCACTCAAAGCGAACACGCAATACACGATTCACATCGGTGGGGGTATGACCGACCGACTCGGTGCCCATGTCGACCTCGGCATCCACGGGCCCGCGATGGGCGGGATGTGGGTGACCGAGACGATGATGACCGGATCGTTGGGTATGGGCCCGACGGGTGGGATGATGGGCACCGGATGGGCGCACCCGACGGACGGCACGTTCGGGATGACCTTCAGCTTTTGGACGGGCACGTAGGAGCCGGTTGTGACAGCCCCGCTGTTCGCCCTCGTCCTCGCCGGCGGCGGAGCTCGCGGCTTCGCCCACGCCGGTGTCCTCCGAGCCCTGGAGGACATGGGCCTCCGGCCCTCCGCGCTCGTCGGCGTGTCGATGGGTTCGGTGATCGCCGTCACGTACGCGCTGCGCGACGACTGGTACGAGGCGCTGCTGGCACTCGACACCACCGCTGCACCGTCACCCGGTGCCGGACACGGATCCAGAGCATCGGTGGGCGGTCCGGGAGTCCGACGGGCGTGGGCCGGCGCCCGGGCGGCGTGGAGTCTCCTAAGCGGGTGGGGCGCGCCGGACGAGGCCGTCGCCGCCGGCCGCAGGAGCCTGGAGTCGCTTGTCGGCCATCAGCGACTCGAAAACTGTCGCATCCCGGTGACCGTGTGCGCCACCGATCTGCTGTCCGGTTCGCGCGTCGAGATGAACAGCGGCCATGCCGCGACCGCGGTCCTGGCCAGCTCCTCCCTCGCGGGGATCCTGCCCCCGGTTGAAATCGATGGCCGACTTCTCGTCGACGGCGTCTATGCGGACATCGCTCCCGTCGACGTCGCCCACGACATGGGGGCCCTGGTCGTCATCGCCGTGGACCCGACACAGCCGAAAACCCCGACGCCACCTCGCAACGGCTTGCAGGTCGTCATGAGGGCGATGGAGATCTGCCACATGAATCACGCGCACGAACGGATCGGGACCGCCGATCTGGTGATCCGCCCCGAGTTCGACGGCTTCGTGGACGTGCTCGACTTCGGGAAGCGTGACATGTGTGTCGAAGCGGGTCGGCGGGCCGCCGTGGATGCCGAGCAGAGGATTCGAGGATTGCTGGGGCGGTGAACCGGCTCGTCTGAATCAGCGGCCCATGTCGGTACGCCTCAGCAGCTGCGCGTTGATCGCCACGATCACCGTGCTCGCGGACATGAGCACTGCACCGAGCGCGGGCACAAGGAGAACACCCCACGGCGCGAGGACGCCCGCGGCGAGTGGAATGGCGAACACGTTGTAGCCCGCCGCCCACCAGAGGTTCTGCACCATCTTCCTGTACGTCGCCCGACTGAGCGTGATGATACGAGGAAGGTCGCGAGGGTCGCTGCGCACGAGTACCACGTCCCCGGCTTCCACGGCGACGTCCGTACCCGCGCCGATCGCGACGCCTACGTCGGCAGTCACCAGCGCGGGCGCGTCGTTCACCCCGTCTCCGACCATCGCCACCGTCTTCCCGCGTGCCTGGAGCTCGCGGATCTTCTCGGCCTTCTGGTCGGGCAAGACCTCGGCAAAGACCGTGTCGATGCCCAGGTCCTGCGCGACGGCCTCGGCCACGGCGCGCGCATCGCCCGTGAGCATGACCACCTCGACGCCGAGGGCATGGAGCCGGTCTACGGCCTCGCGCGACTCCGGGCGTACGCGGTCCGCCAGCGCGATGACACCGATCGCCCGACGCCCTTCGAGCAGATAGACCGTCGTCTGGCCGCGGCGCTCACTCTCCTTCCCCGCCTCCACGATCGAGTCCGGGACTTCGGCGTCGAAATACCGCAGGAGCGCCGGACCGCCGATCCGGAGCAACGCACCGTCGACGGTGGCCTGGGCTCCATGTCCGGGGATCGCTTCGAAGTCACGCGCGCCCGGGACCCTGAGGCCGCGATCGGTTGCCGACTTCACGATCCCCTGCGCGATCGTGTGCTCGGAGTCACCCTCCACGGCAGCGGCGAGTGCCAGTACCTCGTCCCCGCTACGGCCGTCACCCGCAACGTGCACCACCCCGAAGTCACCCGTGGTCAACGTACCGGTCTTGTCGAACACCACTGCGTCGAGGCCACGTGCCTCCTCGAGGCCTCGCCGATCGCGCACCAGCAGTCCGTTGGTCGCGCCCAGCGTGGTCGAGATGGCCACGACGAGCGGCACCGCGAGGCCCAGCGCATGCGGGCACGCGATGACGAGCACCGTCACCAGTCGCTGTACCGCGAACGCACTGTCCCCGTCCACGACCATCCACGCGGCGAACGTCAGCGCGCCGGCGCCGAGTGCGACGAAGAAGAGGAGCTGTGCCGCCCGGTCTGCCAGCTCCTGCGCTCGGGAGCGTGAAGCCTGGGCGTCCTCCACGAGGCGCATGATGCCGGCCAAGGCCGTTCGCTCGCCGGTGCCGGTGACGCGCACGCGCAACGAACCGGACCCGTTGACGGTCCCGGCGATGACGACGTCGCCCGCACCCTTGTCGACGGGCTTGGACTCACCGGAGATCGCGGCTTCGTCGACACCGCTGCGGCCCTCCTCGACGAGGCCGTCCGCCGGGATCGAAGCACCGGGGCGTACGAGGACGAGGTCGCCATCCACGAGGTCGGACACCTTGACCGTCTCCGTACCGCTGTCGGTGACCCGCTCCGCCGTGTCCGGTAGCAGCTTCGCGAGCTCCTTCAGGGCCCCCTGAGCCTGGCCGATCGAACGCATCTCGATCCAGTGACCGAGCAGCATGATCACGACGAGGGTCGCGAGCTCCCACCACAACGAATCCCCGTCCCACCCAAGGGTCACGGCCATGCTGTACCCGAAGGCAACCGTGATCGCCAAGGAGATGAGGGTCATCATCCCGGGCAGGCGGGCGCGCAGCTCGTGCCAGGCCCCGACGAGGAAGACGCGCCCCCCGTAAAGGAACACGACGGTACCGAACACCGCTGGAATCAGCTCGGCAAAGGGCACGTCAGGCGCCGAGTACGACAGCCACTCCTGAAGCATGGGGCTCCAGATCAGCGTCGGGACGGCGAGGGCGAGGGAGAGCCAGAATCGGTCCCGGAACATCTCGACACTATGGCCGGCGTGTTTGTCGTGCCCGCCGTGGTCGTGCCCGCCGTGGCCGTGCGGACCGTGATCGTGCGCTTCGTGGCCATGATCGTGGTCGGCGTGATCGTGGTGGCTCGGAGAGCTCGGCTTCGTTTCGGTCATGGGATGGTCCGGAGGACGTGAACGATCAGGCGCGGTCTGGCGCGGGCTCGACACCGATGGGGGCACCGGTGGGCGGAACGGAAACCCGGCGGGCTTCGGCCCGCAGGGCCGCTTCCTGCCATAGTGAGTAGATCGCCGGAATGACGAGCAGCGTGAGTACCGTTGCCGAGACCATGCCGCCCACCATCGGCGCTGCGATCCGTCGCATCACTGTGGCACCCGCTCCGTGCCCCCAGAAGATCGGGAGCAGTCCGCCGATGATCGCAGTGACGGTCATGACGATCGGTCGTACGCGGAGCGCGGCACCCTCGATGATCGCCTGGCGCAGCGATTCCGGTGTCGCTGCCTCGGCGCGGCGCCGATTCCACGCCGTACCGAGGTACAGCAGCATGATCACACCGATCTCGGCCGCGACGCCGGCCAGGGCGATGAAGCCGACGCCGGTCGCGACCGACCAGTTGAACCCGAGCAGCGAAAGGATCACCACGCCGCCGATCAGGCTGAACGGGAGCGAGAGCATGACGATCATCGTCTCGCCGATGCGCCCGAAGTTGACGTAAAGGAGGAGAAAGATGATGAAGAGCGTGGCGGGCACCACGAGGGTCAGCGTTTCACGCGCCCGCTCCATGTATTCGTACTGGCCCGACCACTGCATCGAGTAGCCGGGGGGAAGCTCGACCATCGACTCGACCATGGCGCGGGCATCGCGGACGTACGAGCCGAGGTCACTGCCCTCGACGTCGACGAAGACCCAGGCGGTGGGGAACGCCTGCTCCGTCTTCACGGCCATCGGCCCGCCAACGGTCCTGATCGTCGCGACCTGTCCGAGCGGGATCTGCGCCATCTGCATGCCCCCCCCGGACATCGCGTCGCCGCTCATGCCGGCGCTACCGCTCCCGCTCTCTCCGTCGATTCCGGTCATCGTGGCGCTCGTCACCATGTCGCCCATGCCGGGCGAGCGCGGCCCCACCGGCACCAGCACTTCGGCGAGCTTCTCGGGCTGGTCACGAAGCTCCTGCGGATACCGAACCCGCACGGAATACCGCTCTCTCCCCTCCACCGTTCGGGTGATGCTCATGCCGCCGACGGCGGAGGCGATGACCATCTGGATCGTGCGCACGCTCAAGCCGTAGCGCGCGGCCGCTTCTCGGTCGATCTCGATATCGAGATACGACCCGGACACCACACGCTCTCCAACCGCGGAGCGGGTT
This sequence comes from Gemmatimonadota bacterium, assembly GCA_030430625.1. Taxonomy (GTDB): domain Bacteria; phylum Gemmatimonadota; class Gemmatimonadetes; order Longimicrobiales; family Gaopeijiaceae; genus UBA2589. Next base: position 8,547 of record JAUIKL010000023.1, on the reverse strand, counting down.
CCGGGGACCGTCTGCACCGCTGCTTCCACTGCCGTCGCGAGCCGCTCGAGCTCCACCAGGTCCGGCCCGAAGATCTTTACTCCTACCGGCGTACGAATTCCGGTCGCCAGCATGTCGATCCGGCCCTTGATGGGCATCGTCCATGAATTGGTCACGCCGGCCATTCGCAGGGCCGAGTCCAGCTCGCGGACCAGTTCTTCGGACGTCATGCCCGGTCTCCATTCATCCTCGGGACGCAGGACGATGGTCGTCTCGAACATGGACAGCGGGGCCGGGTCGGTCGCGGTGGTCGCCCGCCCCGCCTTCCCGAAGACACTCTCGACCTCGGGGAACGAGGCGATGATCGAGTCCTGAACCCGCAGCGTCTCCCGCACCCGAGCGATGCTCGCACCGGGAAGGGTCGTCGGCATGTAGAGGATCGTGCCTTCGTCGAGCGGCGGCATGAACTCCGAACCGAGTCGGCGGAGCGGAAGCACGGTCAGGAGAAGGACCGCGATCGCGGCTGCGATGACCGGGACGCGGAAGTCGAGCACCTTCTCGAGAACCGGCCGATAGACTCCAATAAGGAATCGGTTGACCGGGTTGCTGTGCTCCCGATGGATTCGGCCCTGAATGAAGAGCCCCATGGCCACTGGCACGAGCGTCACCGAGAGCAGCGAGGCACTCGCCATCGCCAGCGTCTTCGTCCAGGCGAGCGGCTTGAAGAGTCGGCCCTCTTGCGCTTCGAGACTGAAGACGGGAAGGAACGAGACGGTGATGATGAGCAGCGAGAAGAAGAGCGCGGGACCGACCTCTCGAGCCGACGCTACCACGACGTCCCACCGCTCCTGGGTCGTGAGCACGCGGGTGTGCAGCACGTCTCCTCCCGGGTCACCGGGCAGTGGCTCGCCACCCGCCCGAGCACGCTTCTCGTCGATCGCGTGCTCCAGATGTTTGTGCATGTTCTCGATCATTACGATCGCAGCGTCGATCATCGCTCCGATCGCGATCGCGATCCCCCCCAGACTCATGATGTCGGCACCAAGGCCGAGGGCCCGCATGGCGATGAACGCCATGAGAATGCCGAGCGGCAGGGTCAGCACTGCCACGAGCGCGCTCCGCACGTGGAAGAGGAAGATCATCGTTACGAGCGCCACCACGAGAGACTCCTCGAGGAGCTTCTCTCGAAGCGTTTCGATGGCGCGATGGATCAGATCGGACCGGTCGTAGACGGTCTGGACCACGACCCCTTCGGGCATGCCCGACTCGATCTCTTCGAGCTTCTCCTTCACTCGGTCGATCGTGGCGAGCGCGTTCTCGCCGTAGCGCATGACGACGATCCCTCCGACGACATCCCCCCGGCCGTCGAGATCGGCAACGCCGCGCCGCACATCCGGTGCGAGCCGAACACTCGCCACGTCCCCGACACGGACGGGCGTCCCGTGATCGGTCGCCGAGACGACCACCGCCTCGATGTCTTCGAGTGTCTCGAGGTATCCGAGCCCGCGGATCATGTACTCGCGTTCCGCGAGCTCGAGGACCATCGCGCCGACGTCTTCGTTCGAGCTGCGCAGCGCGTCCATGACCCGGGTTACCGGGATACCGAAGCCGCGGAGCTTGATGGGGTCCACGGTGACCTCGTAGACCTGTTCATACCCGCCAACGCTGGCGACTTCGCTCACGCCCTCCACGGCGGTAAGCTGGTAGCGGAGATACCAGTCCTGGTACGACCGGAGCTCGGCGAGGGAACGGCTGCCGGTGGTATCGAGCAGGACGTACTGGTAGATCCACCCGAGCCCAGTCGCGTCCGGCCCGAGAGACGGCTCTGCGAGGTCCGGGAGTCGGGCGCGGATCGCGGACAGGTATTCGAGTACGCGTGATCGAGCCCAGTACAGGTCGGTCCCGTCTTCGAAGATCACGTAGACGAACGACGTGCCGAAGAAGGAATACCCGCGCACCGTAGCTGCGCCCGGCACCTTCAACATCTCGGAGGCGACCGGATACGTGACCTGGTCCTCGACGATCTGTGGCGCCTGACCCGGGTAGTCGGTCCGGACGATGACCTGAACGTCCGACAGGTCGGGGAGCGCTTCCAGCGGGGTGCGGCTTACGGCGATCACGCCGACGGCGGCGACGATCCCGAAAAGCAGGAGAATGAGGACGCGGTTGCGGACCGACGCCTCGATGATCCGTGCCAGCATGCGTCGCCCCTAGTCGTTGTGAGCGGAGTGATCGACAGCGCCGGCGGCCGAGTCCCTTCCCGGGGCCGACATGTCCATGCCTTCGCCGCCCGACGCATCACCCGTCATGGTGCCGAGGTTGGACTCGGCATCGATCAGGAACGCCGCCGAGGAGACGATACGCTCCCCCTCCTCGACACCTTCGAGGATTTCCATCATCCGCCCGGCGGTCCGACCCGGCACCACCTCCCGCGGTACGAGGGCACCGCCCTCGCTGACGAAGACGAGCGTGCGCTGACCCGTTGCGACCACCGCGCTGCGCGGCACGACGAGCGTGGGCGGAGTGGGAAGCGCGTGAAAAGTGAGCTGAGCATACATCCCGGGCTTCAGCTCCTCGCCAGGATTCGGGACCTCGAGACGCACCCTCGCAGTTCGGGACTGGAGCGACACCGTCGGATGGACGTAGGTGACGAGCGCGTCGTAGCGGCGTCCGGGATACGCCTCGAACGTGACGACCGCGTGTTGCCCGAGCCCCACCCGGGACAGGTCCTTCTCGTAGACCTCGGCCTCGATCCAGACGAGGCTCAGGTCCGCGATCCGGTACACGACCCGGCCGGGCATGATTCGGTCGCCCTCGACGACGTTCTTCTCCACGACCACGCCGGTGGCCGGAGCATTGAGCGTCATCGTTCGGTCCGGGACACCGGCCGCTTCGATTCGCTGAATCTCCTCGTCGGGAACGTCCCAGTACGAGAGCCTGCGACGGGCTGCCGCGAGCATCTCGTCGGCGGACGCCCGGGCCCGCTCACCTTCGGCCTCGGCCGCGACTCGGGCAGCGAGGATGAGCTCCTCCTGTGCCGTCACCAGCGCCGGGCTGTAGACAGCCATCAGAGGTTCGCCACGGACGACAGGCGCCCCCGTGAAGTCGACGTGGAGCGTCTCGACCCACCCCTCGATCTTGGGGTTCACCGCGGCAAGGCGGGTTTCGTCGTACGCCACCGTCCCCACGGATCGAAGCTCGGAGGAGAGCACCTGGCGCTGAACGGTCGCCATGGCGACGCCGATTCGCCGCGCTGCTTCCTCATCCAGGACCACGGGCTGCATGCTGCCCGAGCCCGCCGTCATCGCCGCATGGTCGTGCCCTCCTTCCTCCTGAGTCGCGACCTCCGGGCTACCGGAGCGCAGTTCGAGTGCCACGACCACGGCCGCGGCGCCGACGAGCGCCACGGAGAGCAGGATCTGATATGGGGTCTTCATCGGTTCACCCGGAGTACGGACTCGTTCGAGGGCATCGTCCGCCCCACGGCGGACTCGAGAGCAGCCAGCGTCGTGCCGTAGCTGGCGTAGAGGCTGTACAGCTCGGCTTCATAGCGATTCGTCGTCGTCTGAGCATCGACGAGGGTCAGGAAGTCGACGCTCCCGACCCTGTAGGCGGAGAAGGCCGACTCGACGTTCGAGCGGGCCTGAGGCACGACCTCGTCCCGGTAGAGGTCTACCAGGGTCCTCGCCGCGTCGAGGTCCGCGACCAGGCGGCCGAGAGACGCGCCGACCTCCGCGAGAGCCTCGGTCCTGCGCGCCTGTGCGAGTCGTTCCTCCGCGAGCGCCGCGTCACGGAGCGCGTGCTGCCGGCTTCCAGCAAAAAGCGGGAGATTCACTCCGACCATGACGCTGCCCATGTGCTCGCGACCGAAGCCACGATCGCGTTGACCATAGGCGAGCCCGAGCCGAAGATCGGGCCATATCTCACGGTCGGCTCGCGCTGCGACCGCGGCGGCGCGCTCGACACCCAGCGCCGCTTCTGCAAGAAGCGGTCTGTCCTCGACCGCCCACCCTTCGAGCGTTGTCCCCGCCGGGAGGTCACGAGGTAAGGCCACCGTCTCGACCGCGCCGATCGGCGTGTCGGCCGGACGATCGAGAATCCCGTTAAGCACGGAGACAGCGGCCTGCCGGCGCCCCTCCATCCGGCGGATCTCGCCGGACGTACGGGCAATCTCGACATCGGCCCGGAGAACGTCGGACTGTCGCCCACCCCCCGTGCCATACATCGCGAGCGCGACCTCACGGAAGCCACTGAGCAGCTCGAGGGTCTCGGCCATGACCTCGAGTCGACGATCCAAAGACCAGATCTCGAAGAAGACCGACGTCGTTCGCGCGTGGAGTCGCCACGCTGCCTCGTCCGCGCGTGCCAGCGCCATGTCACGGTCACGCACCGCGACCGCCTCCTGCTGGCCGAGCTTCCCTGGCCACGGGAAGGTCTGATTCAACTGCACTGCCGGTGCCATCGACATCGCCATGTCGGTGTTGAACTCCGGCAGGCCGAAGTTCATGAAGCCGAACTGGAGCATCGGGTCGGGTAAGGCGGACGCCGCCGGCTCCCGTATCGAAGCGGCGTCGGCTCCATGTCGCAGCGCGGTGAGCCCGGGATTGCGCTCGGCAGCCATCGCGAGCACGTCTCCGAGCCGTAGCGTGTCGCCCGGCGCTTGGGCCGAGAGCGCTGCTGGCGCGAGGCCGAGAATCACCGCAAACGAAGTCGTGGGGAAGACAGAGCTCTTCGAGCGCCCCATGGGGTCCCGACCTTTCTTCGGTTGTCTACAATCGACTACACGAAGGTCGGAATTGGGCCATGAACGCTCGGTGAGGTGACCATGAAGCTCTCTTCACCCGCTCGAGAGCCGCGCCGGCGCTGCCTCATGCCCTTCTGGCTGCGCCGAGCGTCTGGGAGAGGCGGACCGTGAACTCCGCTCCGCCCTCGGCGCGCGTCGTGCCGCGCGCACTGCCGCCATGCGACTCCGCTAGCGCGCGCACGATCGAGAGCCCGAGCCCCGTGCCTCCGATGGAGCCATCCGGGGTGCGCGCCTCGTCGCTTCGATAGAAGCGCTCGAAGAGCGACTCAGGGTCGACTCCACGAAGGCCCGGTCCGTCGTCACGAACGACGAGGACGAGATCGGAAGCTTCCATCGAGATCCCGATCGACACGACGCTCGCGGCATGTCGCAGTGCGTTCGCGACCAGATTCCACGTGATTCGATCGAGCATCTCCGGATCGATCGTCACGTACATGGCAGCCGGCGCGTCCACCACGAGGCTGATCCCGCGCGCGTCGGCGGTACCCTCCAATCGCTCCGCAATTCGGCGCACCCGATCGCTCGCATCCACTTCCGTCGGCGCCGGCACAAGCGTCTGTGAATCCGACCGGGCGAGTGTGAGCAACTCCTCGGAGGTCCTGGACAGACGCGCCACCTCCTCGAGCGTGCTGTTCAGGACCTCTCGGTACTCTTCGGGCTCGCGGTCCCGGCGCAGGGCGACCTCGATTTCCCCGCGCATGGCCGTCAGCGGCGACCGCAGCTCGTGGCTCGCGTCTGCGGTGAATCTTCGTTGCGCGTCGAACCCGGCCTGAAGGCGTCCCAGCATGGTATTCAGGACCTGAACGAGGCGCCGGTATTCCCGGGTATCCGCGAATGCCTGAATCCGGCGATCGAGGGAACGCGCGCCAATCTCTTCTGCCTGGTCGATGACGGCATGGATCGGACGGACCGCGCTCCCCGCCAGCCACCACGAGCCCATGTAGGTCGCCACGGCGAGGAGGACGGTGAGCACGCAGAAGAAGAGGACCGCGCTTCGAACGATCGCGTTCCTCTGCGTCAGAGGGGCCGCGACCTGCAGCACGTGCGTGCTGTGCTTGGCACCGAGCCTGGCGAGGGGGTAGAAAAGAGTCCGCACCCGTGCCCCGCCGAACTCCTGACGAGACCAGACGAGGTCGCCGGCCGAGGCACGAGCGAGTGACTCGGGGTCGACGGGAAGATCCGACGTCATATACTGGCTGCGGAGGAGACTCGTCCCGGTCTCGTCCCAGACCTGGGCGTACTGCACCAGGTCCTGAACCGAAACGGCCTCCTCCGGGGTGAGATCCCACTCGTGGAAGTGCATCTCCCCGGACGGCCCGTCGGCGAGCGAAGCGGCCTGGATCGCCGCGATACTGAGAATCGCGGCATCGATCTCCCGATCGAGAAAGGCGCTGAGGGCGAGGCCGGTCGCAACGCACAGCAGCGACAGTCCGGCGGTCACCGTCACGGTGGCACGAAGCGCCAGCCGCGAACGAAACGACGCACCGGGCTCGATGCCCGACACGTGCGCGGTGGTCACCGGGGAGCCTCTCGATGAAGCACGTACCCGACGCCTCTCACCGTGTGCAGCAGCTCCCGATCCCCCGTTTCTCTGAGCTTCTTCCGAAGGTTGCCGACGTGGACGTCGACGACGTTGCTCATGGGATCGAAGTGGAGGTCCCAGACCTTTTCGAGGAGCTCCGTCCGGCGGACGACCCGCTCCGCGTTCAGCAGCAGGAATTCCAGTAGCTGAAATTCCTTCGGCGTGAGATCCAGACGCTCACCCTTCCGCGTCGCCCGATGCGCCACCCGGTCCAGCTCCACGTCGTCGTACATGAGTCGATCGGGTCGCGCGGCCCCACCCCGACGCAGTAGTGCCCGTACGCGAGCCAGGAGCTCGTCCAGAGCGAACGGCTTGGTGAGATAGTCGTCCGCGCCGGCATCAAGCCCGAGCACGATGTCCTCTCGGCTGTCGCGGGCGGACAGGAGGAGGATCGGCACCATCGACTCACTCGCACGCAGCTCTCGCACGGTCTCCAGACCCGACCGACCCGGCAGCATCACGTCCAGCAGCAGAAGGTCGTACTCGTGCACTCGGGCCTTCAGCAGCCCATCGTCGCCGTCGTTCGCGACGTCGACGGAGTATCCCTCCTCCCGAAGCCCCTTGGCGAGGAAGCTGGCGACCTTGCGGTCGTCTTCAACAACGAGGATTCGCAAGCGTTTTTCTTGTGAAGAGGGAGCAAGAAGGCCCTACCCGTTCATCTGAACGGTCGAGCGACCGGATGAACCCACCGTGAGCTACGGATGAAGACCTCTTCACGTTAGGGCTGCAGCATGCCCAAGCGCCAACCGCGGCCCCGCATCGGGATCACTCTTCGTCCGCCGTGCGTGCGCCTGGCCCGAGCACCTGCCACGGCCGGTGCGTCGGGTAGCAGCCGACGCCTGAAGATACTGTCCACCAGGGCCAGTGGGCCGGCAGCGAGGTCGGTGATTGCTGACCTGGCCCCGGAAGGAGGACTACCAACGCCCCCGCCCGCGCCACTCGGCCGGCCCCAGCTCCTCGATCCTACGCCTACGGAAGAGAGATCGCCGGACGGACAGGTGTAGATACCGGACAGGGGTACCCCCTGTCTCACGTCGGCCTGGGTGCCCCCCCTCCTCCCCTCGCGCCAACGAAGCGTGAGGTCGCGTGACCGAAGCTCCGGGTATGATCGGGCGGGGAGATGGATCGACTGGAAGGATGCGGCTGTTCCGGTGTCCTTTCGCTCCAGCGGACCACCGGTATCGACTGTCCACGGCCGCCAAGCTCGAAAAAGTGGCCAGAAATTCACGTCGTCCCGGCAACACATCCGTAGCTGCCTTCGGGTCGAGACACCCCGAATCAGGACGTTAATGACCGCCCGGACAGCCTTGATATCTCGAGGCGAGCCCCACGCCTACCTTCCCGTAAATCTCTCGTGGCTAGCCACTTACGGGCCCCGCCCCCCATTGTGTCCACAACTACCTGGATACTTGTAGCCCCAAGAGACCCGAGCGCCGCGTCCCGCTCCAACCAACCCAACTGGCTCGCCTCCGACTCGCGATTACGATGCAAATCCGCGCCCCCAACCGGGGGGCCGATCATCCGAGACGGAGGAAGCGAGATGGATCAGACGAAGAAGGGCCCACGCCAGGGTAGGGCAAGGACCACTGCGGAACGGCGCTGGATGTACCCGTTCTACACGACGAGTGAAATGCGAAGCCTCGGCGGGATCGAATGGCTTGTAGAAGGCGTCCTGCCACTCCGTGCACTCGGTCAGCTCGTCGGCGTTCGGGGGACGGGGAAGACGTTCGTGGCACTCGACCTTGCCCTTCGAGTTGCAGCAGGAGTGGACTGGTTCGGTGATCGCCGGGTCCGCCCCGGAAGAGTCGTGTATGCCGCCGGCGAGGGGGTACATGGGCTGACGGACCGACTCGACGCCTGGTGCGAAGCGAACGACGTCGTCGAGGACGTGCTGAAGGAGCGGTTCCGGCTGGTCCCGAAGGTCATTCACCTCGGCAGTGAAGAGTCAGTCGACGCGTTCCTGAATCAGGTCGCGAAGCAGTTCGATGGACACCCTCCAGCCCTACTGGTGATCGACACCCAAGCCCGAGCCACATCGGGGCTGGAGGAGAACGCTGGAGTTGACCCCGTCTGGTGGACGGGTAAGCGCTTGGGATTCAAGCGGCATTGAGGTGAAGCTTCTCGAAGTTGATGGGTGACTTCTGACCGAGGGCCGAGTGACGCCGGTGAGGGTTGTACCAGC
>JAUIKL010000206.1 GCA_030430625.1 Gemmatimonadota bacterium | reverse complement strand
GGGCTCGAGCGCGCCCTCAGGGCCCAGGGCAAGACGGCCGAGGCGGACGAAGTCCAGGCGGAGTTCCGCGAGGCGTGGGCGCGCTCGGACGTGTACCTGAGGTCCCCGATCTTCTAGATGGGGCCGAACGGCTCGTAGGACCGGACGGCTGACGGGACCGAGGAGGAATCGCGGCGCGATGCCGGTTCGGCATCGGTGGCGGCTGGGCCGACGGGGTGCCTCCCGTCGGTCAGCCGCCCAGCCTTCGAGCGAGCTTCTTGGCCGTCCGACGGCCGCCGATGCCGAGGAGGAGGAAGACCGCGGTCGCCATCAGGTACTTGAGTTCCTGGAAGACGGCGCCCGTGAGGACGGCCCCCTGGGTATCGGCCCCCCGAATCGCCCGCATCTGCAGGACGTCCATCGCGAATACGCCCATCACCAGCACCAGAACGACGCTCGTGGCCAGGCACACGAGGGCCACGGCCTGAATCAGTGCGGGGCGCTCGTCCGCGTGGGCGGCGAGTGCGATCAGGACGAGCCCCAGTGTGGGCGTCTGGAGGTAACCAGCCGCGAGGCCGAGGAACCCGTACCGCCACGCCACCTCCCCGAAGCGGAAGGGCCAGACGGTCGTCAGGAGGTCGACAGCCGCGGTGGCGATGAGGGCGAGGCCGAAGAGGTACAGGCCCCACAGAAACCACGGGGAGAGCTCGGAAGTGCGCATGGGTTCGCCCGAAGAGGTCGTGTCGTCATCAAGATGGGTCCAAAAGGAAACGGGGCGCGAGCCTTACGGCCCGCGCCCCGCATCTCATCCCTTTCGAACCGTCAGACGATCTCTGCGAGACGCCCGCGGCTCACGAGTCCCAACAGACCGAGCCCGGTCAGAAGCAGGAGCACCGTGGAGGGCTCCGGAACATCGGCCGTGCGGACCAGGAACTCCTGTCCGCTGTGAGCGGCACCGAGTGCAACGTCGGCCTCACTCAAGACGAACCAGCCAGACGTGTCGAACGAGTTGGCGTTCGAGTTCGCGAGCGCGGAGAAGTACTCCCGCGCAGCGGCCACCCGGAGGTTGCCGGCACCCAGGTTGTCCGGGCCGGTAGCTGCGCCCCAGATCACGGAGTGCAGGCCGCTCCACACATGGCGCCGGTTGAAGCTCATCCCCGTCGCGGCCTCGAGGACCACCTCGTGGTCCTGCCACGAGTCGAAGAGGGACGAGAGGTACGCCGACCGCTGGTAGCGGCCGAAGTCACCCAGCCGGGTCGTCGACAGATCGCCGCCGACCGCGGCCACGTTCACCAACCCGTTCGCGTTGTTCGCGAAGTGGAGGTAGTCCACACAGTACACCGAGAACTGCGGCGTGGCTGTCGAGCGTCCGGTGACCGGCGACGCCGCGAAGCGTGCGGAGTACGGGCCGACTTCGACTCCGTACGTACCCGCGACCCCGGACCCGTCGACGAAGTTCAGGTACTCCAGCGGGAGCGGAGTCCCGTTGAAGATCTGAGCAGTCGCCGGAGCGGGCTGGAGCGCCAGCGCAGCACCGAGGGCAAAGAGAAGAACTCGTTTCATGGGATGATCCCTGGGGGGTGGGATATGTGTTCGTACGCATGGAGAAATCGCAACGTCCGTGCCCGGAGCCGACGAAGTCCCGAATAGACACCTACAAGACACTATCCCACAACACCTTACGACTCATGGCGCCAACGCACGCCTCGACTTGAGGGGTCGGCGCAACACTGCGTTCTGTTGCGCTGTTGCGTCACTCCAGCACCGATGTGGGGTGTCGCTCCCACACCACGAAAGGCAACGAACGAGCCCCGCCACCCTTCGGGCAACGGGGCTCAGGGGACCCTGGATGCGGTGTTGAATGGACCCCCCCGAATTCGTCTCCTGGCTCAGCCGCCGTCGGTCGCCGCCAGCATCGCGATGGCGTTGCTCTTCCAGCCGTCGTCCACCTGGTAGTGCTCGAGGAAGCGGGTCAGGTACTCCCGGGTCGCCGCCGCGTCTCCGCGCTCGTAGGCCGCCGCCCCGGCGTGGTAGAGCGCCATGTAGTGATTGGGCCAGTACTCGACGACCAACTCCATGAGAGGACCGGCCGCGAGTTCGTCCCCCGCATCGGCCGCCGGATGGCCCGTGGCGAAGACGACGCCAGCGGCCTCGTATCGGCGCGCCGACGGGAGCGACTCGATCGACGCGCGCGCCGCATCGATCTTGCCTGCGAGTGCGTAGCACGCCGCCTCGTGCATCCGGCCGTCGTCGGTACCGGGGGCCGGCTGCCAACGCAGTCGAGTCTCGACGTCGACCGGGTTGCAGTACGGGCGGACCTCGGCCAGCCACTCGGATCCGGTGAGGGGCCCGGGCTCGTGGAGGACCGGGTCGTGGGCGCCGAGTTGCGGGTTGTGGAGGATGGCTGCCGTGACGCCCACGGCGGTGAACACAGCCATGACGCCGATCAGAATCGTCTCGGGTTTCGCTCTCACTTTTTCCTCCCTTCCGGTAAAGCTTCCCGCTTCGTATCCCCGTCCGACGCTCCGATTCGAAGATCCTGCACAGCTACCCGAGTGGATTTGCAAGCGATGTGCCACGAGTTTCAGCGCATGCTTCAACTGACTTCGAAACAGCGCGCCTTCCTCCGTAAGGAGGCGCACAGACTCAAGCCGGTCGTCCTCGTCGGGTCGGAGGGTGTCACGGACGCCGTGATCGCCTCCGTCCTCGACGCCCTGAACACACGCGAGCTTCTCAAGGTGAAGCTCCAGGAATCGGCTCCGATTCCCGTGCGGGATGCCGCGACCGAGCTCACGGAGCGGATCGAGAACGCCCATGTGGCACAGACGATCGGTCGAACGATCGTCCTGTACCGCCCCGACCCGGACGAGCCGGAGATCCGGTTGCCCCGCGCCAACGGCTGAGATGTCCCGGGCGTTCGTCAAAGAGGACGACCACGAGAAGGAGCCTGAGTTCCGGCTCCCCGATCCGGACTCGCCCTACTACCCCGAGGCGGCCGCCTGGGCGTTGATCCAGGGCGCCGACGAAGGTGACTCACGGAGAGCCGAAGTCGCCACGGGCTACCGGTGGGGTGATCCCGCGTTGACCGACGCTGTCGAGGGGATCCTCGGCGAAGCGGAGGCGGATGGTCGGGACCGGGTCGCGCAGTTGGCGCGGCGCTACTTGAGGGCTGCGCGGCGCGCTGCCCGGGACGGCTAGAGGGGCCGCCCCGCACCGATCATCCGCTCCCGACCACCGCCTCGGCCTCCATCTCCACCAGGTACCCGTCCCCGATCAGCCCGGCCTGGACGAGCGTGTTGGCCGGCTGGACGTGGCCGAGGCGAGCCCCGTGGGCCCGGGAGATCGCCTCGGCGTCTTCGGGGCGCACCACATAGATCCGGGTGCGGACGACGTCGTCGAGGGTACCGCCCAGCGAGAGGATCGCACCTTCGATCTTGTCGAGACAGAAGTGGGCCTGGGATCCCGCGTCCGTTCCGCCGATCAGGCGATCGCCGTGTGTGGCGGTCGTACCGGAGACGAAGACTCGATCCCCGTGGCGCACGGCCCGCGAAAAGCCGGCGAGATCCTCCCACACCGTTCCGCTCAGCGCGCGGCGCCGGTCACCCGGGCCGTCGTACACGGGGTACGGAGAGGGCATCTCGTCGAAGTGATCGCTGAGGTCCCCGGCGGCGGTGAGGAAGGGCGGCTTCCGGTATTCGTCCCCACAGTCACCGGGGATGGGGTACAGGGCGGCTTGCGCCTCGGCGATCTCCGCCCGACTCGTCTCGTCCAGCTCGAAGTCGAAGAGCCGCACGGTGTCCTCGACGTGTTCGCTCCGTCCGAGGCGCGCTCCGATCACGACGCCCCCGACGGCGGGAGCCTCGAGTATGGCCCGGGTGGCCACGTTGGCCATCGAGACCCCGAGTCGATCCGCGGCGCGCTTCAGCGCCCGGAGCAGCCCCTGATAACGATCCCAGCCGCCGGCCGTATCGACGAAACGCCGGTACTTCATCTGGGACCACGTCTCCAGTCCGTCCGCGTCGGGCTCTGGGACTCCGAGCCACCGCTCGGTGAGAAGCCCCCCGGCCAGCACCCCGAACGCCAGGATGTGCACGCCCCGATCCGCGCAGAGGGCGGCCATCGGCCCGGATGCCCGCTGGTCCAGAAGCGAGTAGCAGATCTGGTTCGAGGCGATCTCCACCCCCGAATCGAGGAGCATGCGCAGGTGAGCCGTGTCCGTATTGGTGAGGGACAGGTTCCGGATCAACCCCTCCTCCTTGAGCGCCTGGAGTTCGAAGACGCAGTCCATCCAGCCCGGGTGGGCGTAGCTCCACGCGTGGAACTGGAGCGCGTCCAGCGACGGCTGTTGCATCCGGGTGAGGGCGCGCTCGACCGCTTCCCGTACATCCCCGGGGTGGAGTGGCCCCGGCTCGGGCACCCACTTGGTGAGGAGTTCGGCGGCGCCCGGCCGAGCCGCGGCGAAGTGACCGGCGATCAGCTCCGAGGTTCCGTAGTGGTCGGCCATGTCGAAGGTCGTGAGCCCCGCGTCGACGTACTGCGCCATCGCCTCGGCTCCGACCTGCGGGTCGACCACCGACCCGTCGCGCTCCATGTCGGCGATCTGCCAGAGCCCGGTCAGCACCCGGGAGATCTCGACACCGCCTCCCAACTCGATCCGTTCGATCATTCCGGGGGCAACTCCATGAAGAGACCCTCGGTGTCGACGCCCGCGGCCCGGAGAGACCGCACCTCGCGGAAGTAGATCACGCTGGCCAGCGCCATGACCCCGATCCAGAGGGGTGTGGAGTGGAAGTACCAGGCCCCGACCTCCGCAGTGAGGTCCTTCCATATATGGACACCGAGGAAGAGTCCGAGGAGAAGGACGCCGGCCCCGGCCAACACCAGCTGAAGTGGCCGGCTCGAGACGAGGGTCATCCGTTCCGCCACCGCCGGGCTGTGGCCCGGAAGGGAGATCACGGTGAGACACATGACCCCGAAATTCACGAGCATCGAGGTGACGAGGATATCGACGCCGAGGAAGAAGTCACCCGCGAAGTGGCTCCCCAGAATCGAGGCGGTCGCCATCAGGCCGCTGAGCACGATCGCGACGTGGGGAGTGTGAAAGCGCTCGTGCACCACCGCGACACCGCGCGGGAAGACGCCGTCCTCGGCCCAGGCGAACATCAGTCGGG
>JAUIKL010000205.1 GCA_030430625.1 Gemmatimonadota bacterium | reverse complement strand
TTCCGCCTCTACGACTGGGGTCGGACCGATCGCGAGCTGCACATCGAACAGGCGCTCGAGTGTGTCGACCTGGAGCCCACCGACGCGAGCCCGTGGGAGGTGGACGAGGCCCTCGAGGACGGATCCGTCCGAGGTCGCCGCATCGTGTCGGCGCCGCACTTCGACATCTCGGAGTGGAGGCTCGGCGCTGGGCACCGAAAGGTGTGGTCGGCGGAGCGTGTCGCCGTGTTGATGGTGGTCGGGGGCAGCGGGTCGGTCCGCTGGGCCGATGGCGAACGATCCGAGTCGTTGACCGCCGGTGATACGCTGCTGATTCCGGCGGCGCTCGAAGACGCGTTGTGTGAGACCGATGGCGGGATGACCATTCTCGAGGTCACCTTGCCCGACGGACCGAACCCCTAGGCCAAGGAGCCTTTCGTGCGAACCCCTCAGGTGCCTCCTCAGCCGACGGACGCTGAACTCGACCGCTACATCCTGACCCGCTACGCGCTGCTCGGAATCGACATTTCGGTCCTCCCGGAGTCCGACCCCGAAGCTCCGATGGATCAGGAGCGGCTCCTGGCCAACGGCCGGTCGATCCTGCGACAGGACGTCGTGGCGGCCGACTTCGAGATCGACCCGCAGTTCCACCTGCCGACACCCCATCCGGCGCCGTTCGTGGCGTGGACCGCGGAGTCCGATCGATGAGCGGCCCCCTCGATCGGCACGTCTCCCGCCGGTGGTTCCTGGACCGGATGGCATGGGTCTCGGCCGCTGCAGCGGGGCAGGCCGTGCTGCCGACGGGTGCGGGCGCGACCACACCACGGCGGCGTGCCTGGGTGGCCGATCTCCCGACTCCGGCGGTCCAGCAGCAGGATCTCACCGAGCTGACGCTGGCGGAGACCGTCGCCCTCGTCCGCGACGGTCGACTCGACCCGGAGGCGCTGATCGACGCTCACGTCGATCGGATCGAGCGGTACGACCACGCCTACCAGGCGTATGCCGACCGCGCCGACCGGGAGACGTTGAAGGCGTTCGCACGGACGACACCGGCCGACGGCGTCGATGCGGCCCTCCGCGGTGTGTGCATCGCTCCGAAGGACAACTTCTACACGTCGGACATGCTCACGGAGGGTGGCTCCCTCGTATACGAGGGCTTCCAGCCCGACTACGACGCGACCGTCGTCGCGACGATGCGCGCGGCCGGAGCCCTCGTGATCGGAAAGGCCCAGATGGGGAATCTCGCGGGTGGGCGGGCCCGCGTGTACGGCACCACGACCCCCACGACCCGGAATGCGTGGACCCCCGACGATGTGCGCTACAGCCCGGCGGGATCGTCTTCGGGAACCGGCACGGCCGTGGCCGCTCGACTCGCGGTCGCGGGTCTCGGTACACAGACGGGTGGCTCCGTCCTCGGGCCCGGAAACGCGCAGGGGCTGACCTGCATGAAGCCGACCTTCGGTCGTGTGTCCCTGCACGGGGTGATCCCACTCAGCCACACGCGGGACCATGTGGGCTCGATGGCGCGCAACGCGCTCGACGCGGCGATCCTCCTCCAGGTGATCGCACACCCCGATCCGCTCGACCCGCGCACGATGGGGCTGCCCCCGAACCCGGACTACGTCCGGGCCGCGACCCCGCATCCGGGCGCGAACCCGGCCGTGCGGTGGCCGACCCGCGTCGGGATCTGGCCTGGTTGGGCAGAGGGTCGTGATGCAGCGCTCCGGTCCGACTTCCTCGACTGGCTCCAGAGTGCGGGCAACGTGCACTTCGTGGGTGAGGTCACGCCGCCGGACCAGTGGGACGAGCTGACGTCGTCCCCGCTCGGTGGATCGCACGGGGACCCGACGGCCTTCTTCATCGAGCACCTGCGCCGAGACGTGCGCCTCTTCGCGGAGCGCCTACCGCGCTTCCTGAACGGCATGCTGCAGAGCGCGGATACCTATGTGAAGGTGCAGCAGGCCCGTCTCCTCCTCCTTCACCGGATGCAAGAGCAGCTGTTCAATCAGTGTGACGTCGTGCTGGTGGACGGGACCGGGGCATTCGACGGCACCGGGCTCCCGGCCATGTGCATGCCGATCGGTCTCGGACGGGACGACGAAACCGGGGCCGAGGTGCCGCGGGGCGTGACGCTGGCGGCGCTTCCCTTCGGTGAGGAGCGCCTCTTCGCAGTGGCGGCGGCCTACCAGGCCGTGACGCAGCATCATACCCGACGCCCCCCGGACCCGACCGTCTGATCGAGACCTCGACGCTCAGGAACGCTCCATGATCTCGGTGTCCTCGCTGGCCAAGGACTTCGGAGACCGCACGCTCTTCGCCGACGCCTCGTTCCTCCTCAACGCGGGGGAGCGGTACGGGCTCGTGGGTGCGAACGGGTCGGGCAAGACCACCCTTCTCAATATCCTGACCGGGACGGTGGAGCCGAGCGGTGGCCAGGTCTCGATCCCGAAGTCGCTGCGCCTCGGCGTGCTGCAGCAGGATCACTTCCGGTACGAGAACGACGAGATCCTCGCGGTCACCCTGATGGGCAATCCCGAACTCTGGGAGGCGATGGTCGAGAAGGAGAAGATCCTGGCCAACGCCGAGGAGTCGTTCGACGGGGATCGTTTCTCCGAGCTGGAAGAGACGGTCCAGCGGCTCGACGGATACACGGCCGAGGCACGCGCGGCCACGATCCTCGAGGGGCTCGGGCTCCCCACGGAGGTGCACCGGCGTCCGCTTTCGACTCTGTCCGGAGGCTTCAAGCTGCGCGTCCTCCTGGCCCAGGTCCTGGCCTCGGCCCCCGATGCGCTCCTCCTCGACGAGCCGACGAACCACCTCGACATCCTGAGCATCCGCTGGCTGGAGAAGTTCCTCCACGCCTTCGCCGGGCCCGTCGTCGTCATTTCTCACGACCATCGCTTCCTCGACAACGTCTCGACGCAGATCCTCGACGTCGATTACGGCACGGTCACGCACTACAAGGGCAACTACTCGGACTTCATCGAGGCCAAGCAGGCCGATCGAGAGCGGCGCGAGAAGGAGATCGAGAGCCGCAGCAAGGAGATTGCCCACCACCAGCAATTCGTCGATCGGTTCCGGGCCAAGGCCAGCAAGGCGCGCCAGGCGCAGAGCAAACTCCGGCTCATCGAAAAGAAGGCGGGGGAGTTGGAGGAGTTGCCCGGCAGCTCACGCCGCTACCCCAACTTCCGCTTCGAACCGCGGCGGCCGAGCGGAAAGGACGTCCTGGCTCTGAAGGGGATCCGCAAGGCGTTCGGAGACAACGAGGTCCTGCACGGCGTCGATCTCCACGTCCGGCGTGGGGACCGCATGGCGATCATGGGGCCGAACGGGATCGGAAAGTCGACGCTGCTCAAAATCGCGATGGGGGAGTTGGAGCCGGACTCCGGCTCGGTCGAGTGGGGCTACGAGACCCATCCGGGCTACTTCGCCCAGGACAACAAGGACGGCTTCAAGGGAGGGCGCGAGACGACCGAGGAGTGGTTGTGGTCGTTCTGCCCAGGGCGGGACCGCGGCTTCGTCCGAGGCCAGATGGGGCTCATGCTCTTCAGCGGTGACGACGGGAAGAAGCGTGTCGGATCTCTCTCCGGAGGTGAGGCGGCCCGACTCGTCTTTGCTCGGTTGGCGCTCGAGAACCCGAACGTTCTGATTCTGGACGAGCCGACGAACCACCTGGACCTCGAGTCGATCGAGGCGCTCGTCCAGGAGCTGAGAGCGTACGAAGGCACACTGATCCTCGTCTCCCACGACCGGTGGTTCGTCAGCCAGCTCGCGACCCGAGTGGTCGAGATCCGACCCGACGGTGTGACCGACTACCTGGGTACGTACGAGGAGTACGTACACGACTCGGGTGACGACCACCTCGACGCCGACCGGGTCGTGCTCAAGGCGCGGCGGGAGAAGCGCGCCAGGAAGAAGTCGTCCGATACGACCGACGAGCCCGCTCCCGAGCCCGTGGAGCGCCCCGAGCAGGCACGGCGTCGCCTGAAGAAGCTGGAACGGGAGCGCGACGGCCTGACCGAGTCGATCGAGGCCCTGGAAGCCCGAGTCGCGGAGATCGACGCCGCCTTCTGTGAGGCCGGTTTCTTCGAGTCGACCGATCCGGACGAGGTGGCGCGACTGGAGACAGAACGCACGAAGCTCAGCGAACGCGTCGAGGCCGACGTCGAGCGCTGGGACGCCCTCGAGGGTCAGATCGACGAACTCGTGGGGCGCGTGGGACCCTCCTGAACGAACGCTCCCGTCGGCCTCGGGGAGCTCCGGTCAGTCCCCGTGGCCGATGAGCTGACTCTCCGCCTCTTCCCGAAGCCGTGCCAGTGATTCGCGCATTTCGGAGAGGGCGATCGCCTTCTCTTCGATCCGTCCCAGGAAACGGTCGACCGTCTCAGCCGAGTCGGGGGCGGGCTCCTCTTCGACGCGGAGCAACTCCTGAATCTCGTCGAGATGGAAGCCGAGCCTCTGCACCTTCTGGATGAACAGGAGACGTTCGAGGTGTTGGGGGCCGTACTGGCGATGCCCACCGGCGGTCCGCGGTGGCTCGGGGAGCAGGCCTCGGCGCTCGTAGTAGCGGAGGGTCTGGCTACCGACTTCGGCGGCCTCGGCGAGCTGACTGGTCGTGTACGTGTGCGGAAGGCTCATTGCTGGGGGCTGGAGCGTTCGGGCTGTAACGATTCGACATCGAATCCTTCAACCTTCACGGACTGGCCCTCGCTGGCAAGGGAGGGGTCGTGTTCGGCCTGACGCCGCCGGCTCCTCCGGATGCTCCGACTACGTCTCCAGCCGTTCCTTCAGCCTCGCCAATGCCGTCTCCAACTCCGTGCGAAACGTCGCTTCGATGAGTTTGGCGGGTACGAAACGGAGCAGCCCTCCCGCACGGCCTTCGATCGACATCGTGACCCGGGTGCCGACCTCGGTCTCGTGCCACCGGAGCTCGGTTCGCGCCGCAACCGCCGAGTCCGGCGTGGTCTCGCACAGAAGGCGACGACCTTCGTCCAACTCGACGACGACGTACGTATTTTCCAGTCGCTTGCCCATGAACTCGCTGACGTAGCGACGGCGTGTGCCGACGCTCGTCGGGCCGGGCGGCGACTGCTCGGCCTCGATCAGCTGAGGCTGCCACTCCCGTTCCCGCGAGATGTCGTCCATGTACGCGTACACCTCGGCCAGCGGGCG
>JAUIKL010000204.1 GCA_030430625.1 Gemmatimonadota bacterium | reverse complement strand
CCCGGACCCATGATGAACCGGCGGAGCGCGAAGTTCGGGCCCTGATCCGGACCGATGAGCACCTGCCGCTTCGTATCGGTACCTGCCTTCACCTCTTCGGCGGGCAGGCTATCCACGTGACGCACCGACATACCGTGAGCCTCCGAAATCTACCTGTGAGTCGAGCCTGAAAGTGGAGCGTAAGTGGCCCCGCTCGGCAAGGGCCGAAGCCTAGCTCCGAGCCGAGTACAGAGCGACCCGCAGCGCGGGGGAGACGGTGTACTCGAAGCGGAGTCGGTTTTCGCCTTCCACGATGACGTTCTTGATCTCCTGGCGCGGCTTCGGGTAGTCGTGCCCGCTCTCGTTCTCGATGACGGCCACGCCACCGTCGGGCAGCGCCGACAGCGCCTTGGTCAGCGCCGCCTCCAGACTGTTGAGCATGGCCTGTTCGGTCTCGGTCTGGACGTCGCCCTCGGCCTCGGCCACGAGCTCACGCACCTCGATCTGCTCGAACCTCGACTCGAGTTCGTCCTCGGAGAACGACGCTTCCCGATTGCGGCGAAAGCCGACCTCGTTCATCGCCTTGGCATCGAAGTTGATGTCGACGCTCTGGTACGTCGTGCCGTACAGCTTGTAGATCATGCGATCGCCCCGAGAGGTCAGGATCCGTGGGTCAGGATCCGTGGGTCAGGATCCGTGGTTGAGAAGGGCCGCCAACTCTTCCGGCGACAGATCTTTGGCCGACTTCGCACCCATGCCACCGCCCCCGCGCGACTTCTTCGCACTGCTGCGACGGCTCTCGGTCGGCGGGGCACCGGCGTAGTCGTACTCCGGCAGGTGGATCTTGTCGACCGCACGCCCGAGTCTGTGCTCGAGGCTCTTGATCGCACCGAGATCACCCGCGGTGACGAAGGTGATTGCGGTCCCGGTGGCTCCCGCCCGACCGGTCCGGCCGATCCGGTGCACGTAGTCCTCGGGGTCGAGCGGGACGTCGTAGTTCACGACGTGGCTGATTCCGTCCACGTCCAGACCACGCTGCGCGACGTCCGTGGCCACGAGAACGCGGATCTTCCCGGTTGCGAAGCGCTCGAGCGCCCGCGTGCGGGCCTTCATGTGTTTGTTGGAGTGCATCGCGTCGACCTTGATACCCTCACGTTCGAGCAACCGCTCGAGGACGTCGGCACCCGACTTGGTGCGGGTGAAGATCAGGACCTGCTCCCAATCCTCGTCGTTGATCATGCTCATCAGCAGGTCGTTCTTCTTGCCCGGCTTCACCGAGTAGAAGCGCTCGTCGATTCCGTCGGCGGTGGTCCCGGGCGGCGTGGCCTCGATCCACTTTGCCTCGTTCGTCATCCGCAGGGCGAGGTCGTGGACGCCGTTGGGCATGGTCGCACTGAAGAGCATCGTCTGCCGCTTCTTGGGCATGCCGCGGAAGACCTCTTCGATCTGCGGGCGGAAGCCCATGTCGAGCATCCGATCGGCCTCGTCGAGCACCAGGTAATCGACCTTGCTGAGGTCGACACGCTTGGACTGCATGTGGTCGATGAAGCGACCCGGCGTCGCGACGATGACCTCGAATCCCTGCTTCAGGGCGTTGATCTGAGGCTCGTACGACACCCCGCCGAAGATCGCGGCGCTTCGGATGCTCGTGCCTTTGGAGAGGGCCTCGGTATCGTCGGATACCTGCTGGGCCAACTCACGGGTCGGGCAGAGGACCAGGACCTGGAGTCCGCCCCCTGCGTTGACTCGCTCGAGCGCGGGAATCATGAAGGCGGCGGTCTTCCCGGTACCGGTCTGGGCGATGCCGACGACATCGGTACCGGTCAGCCCGGCGGGGATAGCCTGCGCCTGAATGGGAGTGGGCTCCGTCCAACCAAGAGCCTCGACAGCAGCGAGCCGCTCGGGCGAAAGCCCGAGGTCGGCGAACAAAATCGAATCCGACACGGTGGTCCTTCCAAACTGAGTGTTCCGACCGTGGGTTCGATTCATTCGAGGTCGAAACGATTACCGTACAAAGGTAACGGATGAGCCCCCGACCGCCGAATTGAAGCCTTGCGGACACCTTCGAGCCCGCACGAACTTCCGGCCCGAGTGTGCTCGCCACGCCTTCCGACGAATACCCTACCCGCCCTTCGACGTTGGCACTCGAGTTGATGGACAACGCATCGGATTCCCGCCGTACCTCGGTCCTCTTCGTATGCCTCGGCAACATCTGCCGATCCCCTCTGGCCGAGGGCATCTTCGTCCACCTCGTCCGTGAGGCCGGACTGGTCGATCGGTTCGAGATCGACTCCGCCGGAACGGGGTCGTGGCACGTCGGCGAGCAGCCGGACGCCCGAGCCAGCCTGGTGGCGAGCCAGCACGGCGTCGACCTCCCGAGCCGCGCTCGACAGCTCACGGAGCAGGACCTGGAGCACTTCGACTACGTGATCGCGATGGACCGCGAGAACCTCCGCAGCATCGAGCGGATGGCCGACGCCACCGGCTCCGATGCGCACATCCACCTCCTGCGGGACTACGACGCGGAAGGTCGGGGCGACGAGGTGCCGGATCCGTACTACGGTGGCGCGAGCGGTTTCGAAAACGTCTACGACATGGTCCACCGCTCCTGCCAGGGGCTCCTCGACCATCTACAGGCGGCTTGAGTCGAGCCCCTGAGCCGATCCTGAGAGCCGTCGGCGAGGCTCTCACCGAAGCCGGGCGCACGGGGGTCATCGAACGCGCTCGAGAGATCGGGGGCGGCTGTATCCACAACGGGAACCGCGTGGACACGGCGGATGCGTCGTACTTCCTCAAGTGGAACCCCGACCCGCACGCCGACTCGATGTTCGAGTCCGAAGAGAACGGCCTCGCGGCGCTGAGAGAGGCGGAAGCGGGTTCGAACGCCGGCGCGGTCGTACCCACGACCCTCGGACGTGGCTCGACCGGATCGGGATCGTGGCTCGTGATGGACTACGTCGAGCCCACCCCTCCCCCCGTCGGATCGGGGCCCCATCTCGGCCGCGCGCTGGCCGCCATCCACGGCTACCGCCCCGGCACGCACGGGTGGCCCGAGGACAACTGGATCGGCTCGCTACCCCAGGGCAATGCCCCGGCGGAGACGTGGAGCGACTTCTGGCGGGACCAGCGGATCGTCCCGCAACTGGAGTGGGCCCGCGAACACGGCCGCGCTCGAGACCCGGTCTTCGATCGGCTCGTCGATGCGATCCCGATCGCCCTGGAGGGAGCCGAGAGCGGAAGCCTCCTGCACGGCGACCTCTGGAGCGGAAACGCCTTCCACGCCCCGGACGGGCGCCCGGTCCTGATCGATCCCGCCGTCTACCGGGGAGACGGGGAGGTCGACATCGCGATGGCCGAACTCTTCGGGGGCTTCGACACCGGTGTGTTCGACGCGTACAACGCGGCCCGGGGAATCTCCGAGGAGTACCTGAGCCACCGGCGAGCACTGTACCAGCTCTACTACCTGCTGGTGCACGTGAACCTGTTCGGCCCCTCGTACGAGCCCGGATCCCGTGCGGCGGCCGAGCGGGTCATCGGCGCGGTACGCGGAGGCGGCTGAGCCCCCGCCGGCCGTCGCCCCAAGCTCGCGGAGGCGGCCTCAGCTCGCGGAGGCGGCTCCCGCCATGGCACCGATCCGCCGGAACGCCTCTTCCAGGACCTCGTCCGACGTCGCGAAGCTGAGTCGAACCCACCGGTCGTCACCGAAGGCGGCACCCGGTACGAGGGCCACGCCCTGCTGCTCCAGGAGTTCCGAGCACCAGGCGGTCGCATCGGTGACCCGGTCGTCGAAGAGGCCATCCACGCGGAAGAAGAGGTAGAACGCGCCGCCGGGGTGGACGAACGGCAGACCGATCTCGCGAATCCGTTCGACGACCAAATCCCGCCGGCGACGGAACGCGTGCCCCATCTCGGTGAGCGCCGACGCAGCGGCGTCCTTCTCCTTCCAGGCCGCGATCGCGGCCATCTGGGACGGGGTGGCCGCGTTCGAGGTCATTTGGCTCTGCAGCGCCGTAAACGTCTTGGCGAGGTCCGGGTCGCACCACGAGAAGCCGATGCGCCACCCCGTCATCGCGAAGCCCTTCGACGCTCCGTCGATGAGGACGAAGGGTCCGAGGTCGGCCGGGTCGAGGTCGAGCACACCCGGAGCGGGCTCGGATCCGTCGTGGTGGATGCTGCGGTAGATCTCGTCGCTGATGAGCCAGACCGAGTGATCCCGGCACCACCGTGCGATCGCGGCCAGCTCGTCCCGTGTGTACACCGCGCCCGTCGGGTTCGAGGGCGTGTTGATGATGAGCCCGCGCGTCGCGGGTGTGCGCGCGGCCTCCAACTCCGTGGGGGAGACCTTGAAGTCCGCGTCGACGGCGCCGAAGACGGGGCGGGGCTCGGCCCGGGCCAGATTGACCTGATCCGGATACGTCGTCCAGTACGGCGCGGCGATGAGGACCTCGTCACCAGGGCCGAACAGGGTGAAGACGGTGTTGAAGAGGCACTGCTTGGCGCCCGCCGTCACGACGACACCCTCCCACTCGAGCGTCCGACCGGCCCGATCCGACAGGTGACCGGCAATCACCTTCCGGAGTTCCGGAAGGCCGGCGGGCGGCGTGTACCGCGTACGGCCGTCGCGAATCCCCTCGATGGCCGCCTCGGAGATGAATCCGGGCGTGTCGAAGTCCGGTTCGCCCGCACTCAGGTTGATGATGTCGCGGCCCTCGGACGCGAGCTTTCGCGCCAGAGTACTGACCGCGATGGTCGCGGAGGGCTTGAGCTTCTCGACGTTGCGACTGAGCGACATCCGTTTCTCACTCCGTTCGTAGCGGGGCCGGAATATGGTGCGGACCCTGACAAGCTGAAAGCTCCGACCCCACCGCACGCCTCGCTGCGGGCTTCCATGACGAAGGTATCGTCCGCACCTTTCTCGGCACCTCAGCACCCCGTAGGTGGCTCGCCCGTGCGGCGCGAGCCCAGCGAACGGACGCCACGTGGAAACCTTCGAAGATCTCGGGCTCCTTCCGGAGCTCGTCGACGCCCTAGCGGCTGAAGGGCTCGAAGAGCCCACTCCTGTACAACGCGACGCGATCCCGGTCCTGCGAAAGGGCAACAACCTCGTGATCGACGCGAGCCCCGGGAGCGGTCTCCTGGTGGCGTGGGCCACGCCGCTCCTCATGCGGATCGACCCCGAGGCCACCGG
>JAUIKL010000203.1 GCA_030430625.1 Gemmatimonadota bacterium | reverse complement strand
TACGGTGCGGCGCGCGCCGCGATCCTGGCCTTCACGGGCTTCGGTTGGGCTCCGGACATCTTCATGGGCATGATCACGAGCCATGCAGGCTTCGCGGCGCTCACGACGGCCGGGGTCGGCATCACCCTGGCTACGGTCGGGTCCAGACTCAGCCTGAGCGAGCTCTCGCCCTGGAAGGCCGCCCTGGTCGGCGGTGTTTGCGGTGCCGCGATCCCGCTCGGTGTGATCGCCCTGACCTTCACGGGTGTCGGGATGCCGGGCGTCTTCCTGGCCATCGGAGCCCGGTACGGTCTACTGGGCGCGGCGCTGGGTGGTGGACTGGTCGCGGTGGCGCAGCGGGCCGATCGGCGTGCGCTCCCCGGAGACGAGAGCCGCCTATATCTCGAGGACTGACGGGCCAGCCTAGCTGGCCAGCGCGATCTCCACGAGTTCTTTGAGGCGCGGACCGCGGATCGGCTTCTGCACGAAGGCGTTGGCGCCGAGGAGTCGCGCGAACTCGATCGTGTCCGTGGCGCCCGGCCGATCGCCCAGCGTCATCGACACCACCGGGAGGAGGGGCCACTCGCGCCGCACGGCCCGAATCAACTCGAGCCCGTCCATCCCCTCCATGTACAGCTCCGTCACCACGAGGTCCGGGAGCTTGGCTTCCAATTGTAGGAGAGCGGCTCCGGCGTTCTCGACGGGCACGACCTCGTAGCCGGCGGTTTCGAGCAGCTGCTGAATCGCGGTGCGCCCCTCTTCGTCGGGCTCGACGACCACGATGGTTGGCATGGAGGTTCCTTGGATCACGACCGTTCGTTCACGGTTGAAGTAACAAGAGTTCGAGGTGGAAATCCAGCCCCTTTTCCCCCGGGTGTATCGGTAGGGTATCCTGAGGTATGACCTACCGAAACGTCTTCGTGTTGTGCACCGGCCGGTGCGGTTCCGTGACCTTCTCCGAGGCGTGTAAGGCGCTCACCAACTACACGGTCGGCCACGAGAGCCGAGTCGACCGGCTCGGCCCCGACCGGCTGGCCTATTCCCCTGGTCATATCGAAGTCGACAACCGTCTTTCCTGGCTTCTGGGCCGGCTCGGAGACGCGTTTCCCGATCCCGACACCTTCTGGGTGCACCTGCGGCGAGACGACGAGGCGACCGCCCGCTCCTTCTCGCGGAGGTGGGGAAAGGGAATCATTCGCGCGTACGCGAAGGACGTGATCCCGGGCTCCACCCGCTCGGCCGATCGTTACGCCGTCTGCCTCGACTATTGTCGGACGGTCAACGCCAACATCGAAGCCTTCCTCCGGAGTCGGTCGCACACGATGGTGGTGCGCCTCGAAACCGTCGATGTCGATTTCCCCCGCTTCCTCGAGGCGATCGGTGCCGAGGGGGATCACGCGGCCGCTCGGGCCACCTGGTCCGTGCGACACAACGCTTCCTGAGGGACGGTGGTTGGTCCGTCGGCGCCAACGTAGCTTGAGCAACTCCGGCCCTCCGCCCCACGACCGAGGACGCGTGATGCCTCGAGCATTCACCATCGCTGCCCGTGCCGTCGTCATCGGCCTTCTCGCGAGCCCGGTGACGGCGCGCTCCCAGGAATCGCCGCCGGAACGAGCCCCGGCCGACTGGGAGGCGACGGCCATCGACTACAGCAACGTCCCGTACCCGTACCCTGTCGAGTACCTCGACGTGGAGTTGTACGGACTGGACCTGCGGATGGCCTACATGGACGTGGCGCCGACCGGCCCGGCGAACGGCCGGACGGTCGTCCTCTTCCACGGCATGAACTTCTTCGGAGCGCCGTACGAACCGATCATCCGAGCGCTCTCCGACGCTGGCTTCCGGACGATCACGGTCGACCGACTGGGATACGGTCGGTCGTCCAAGCCGCTCATCCACTACAACCTCCACATTCCCGCCAGGAACACGAAAGCGCTCCTGGACCACCTGGGGATCGACCGCGCGGCCATCGTCGGTCACTCGATGGGCGGGATGGTCGCCACACGCTTCGCGTCGACCTATCCGGAGACGACGACCCACGTGGTGATGGTCAATCAGATCGGGTTGACCGACACACGCCCGGGGCGGCCGTGGCCGGAACCCGAAGCGGCCTATCGGAGCGCGCTGGCCACGACGTACGAGTCGGTCCTCAGCGGGCACGTCCGGTACTACCCCCGTGGGTGGAAGCCCGAGTACCTGCAGTGGGTGAAGGTCCAGTACGGGCTCACGCTCAACGGCGAATGGCCGAGGATGGCTCGTATCCGGGCGGCGCAACGGATGATCCTCTTCGAGGATCCGGTCGTCTACGAGTGGCAACACATCGCGACGAAGGCTCTGGTCATCGGCGGGGCAGAAGACCGCCTGGTCTCGGACTTCCCGGCAGCGGCGCGCAACGTGGCGGAGCAGCTACAGAATGCGGAGCTCGTGATCTACCCCGGTGTGGGTCACTCCCCGCACCTCGACCACCCGGAGACGTTCCACCCCGATCTGATCCGATTCCTTCGCTCGAACCCCGACGAACCCGAGGATCAGGCGTGGCGGTCGAGCGATTCAGGCCGGGACAGGTAGACCGGGTGAGCCCTACTCGGTGATGCGGACTCCGCACGCCGGGTAGACCAACTCGGTCGGACCCTCGATCCACATGCCGCACGGCTTGCCCTCGAAGAGCATGCCCTTGAGGTCGAGCGTGCCGTCGTCGAGGTAGCGCTCGTACAAACCCTCGATCTCCCCTCGACGGTAGGTGACCATCTCGATCAGCCGTCCGTCGACGAACCAGCGCCGGGGGCCGTCGTACATGCCCGCGCGGTACGAGCCCTCTTCGTAGAGGTCGCCGTTTTCCCAGTAGGCCCGGTAGGGGCCCTCGAGCTTGCCGTTCTTGTACGTGCCCTGCTCGAAGAGCGCTCCGCTCTCGAAGTACCACTCGTACGGGCCGTGCAGCACGCCGTCCGCGTAGACCTCCTTCGCGCTGAGCTTCTGGTCGGCGAAGAGCGACTCGAACGGCCCGTCGTACGCGTCGTCGAGGAGCCGTGAGCGGGGAATCATGAGGCCGGCGTGACCCTCGAACGTGGCGAAGGCGATTCCGGTGTACGGCTCGTGCGTCTCGGGGGAGAGGTAGCGATTCCCGTCCCGGACGAGTTCCTCGAAGGGAACCCCCTCGGAGCCGCAGCCGACGAGGGCGGCCATCCCGAAGATCGCGAGAAGGGGTGCTCCGCGGCGCGGGCGGAGCGAGGGAGTCGAAGTGGGGTTGAGCGCGCGCATGGTGCGATGGGGTGCGGGGGCAATCTGGACCGAAGATAGGCGAGGCCCGGGCCGTAAACAAATGTTTCCTGCGGTGGCGCCCGGACGTTCCGCGGACCCGATGCAGGAAGTGCACCACGAGTCCGCCCGGGCCGGCCTACCCGTCCCGTTCCGCCAGCGTCGGGTCCCACTCGATCTTGTTGTGCGTGCCGTCGCAGAACGGCTTGTTCGTGGAAGCTCCGCAGCGGCAGAGGAAGAAGGCTTTCCCGTCTCGGGTCTCGATCGGGTTGCCCTCGTGATCGTACAGCGGAGTTCCCGCTTCGACCTTGTACGGGCCGGTCGGGGTGCAGCTGATGCGGATCTCGGAATCGGACATCGGGGCTCCTCGGCCTGCGGGGAATCGTCCGAGCCCGAACCCCTCGTGTGGGGCGGGAGTTCCGATTTCGGGCGCGGGGGTGTCTTGACTGCCCCTGCTGGCTCGTCAACTGTTGCGGCGCGTCGCGGAACGAAGGAGTCGGCGGCGGGTCGGAGACCGGACCCCACCACAGATCGGGAATCGCCCGAGGAGAAGAGAGACGTGAAGCCGAACGTGCAACCGCTGAACCGGCTGTTCCGCCGGTATCGCACCGCCGGAGTCCTGGCGGTCCTCCTCCCCTCGATGGGTGCCTGCTACACGTACGCGCGGGTGCCGGTGGACGCGGCCCCGATCGGACAGGACGTGCGCCTCGTCGTGGAGCGCGCGGGCGTGCCTCAGATCGACGATGTGGTGCCGGGTGACGATGTGGCACCGAGCATCCGGGGGAAGCTCGAAGGGCAGGAGGGGAGCACCCTTCTCGTTCGGGTTCCGGTTCAGGCCGACAACGACCCGATGACGGCGTCGGCCAACATCTCCCAGCTGCTTCGGGTTCCGAATGACGAGGTGCTCTCGATGGAGCTCCAGACGTTCAGTGCGGTGCGCACCGGACTTCTCGGCGCCGCGGTGGCCGGACTGGGGGCCTTCGTGGTCCTGGCCATCATCGACGCCGGCCGGGACAGCGACGAGATCGACGATCCGAACATCGACCTCTCGATCGGCATTTTCCGGATTCCGATCGGGTAGGGAGGCGGAGGCGTCCCCTCAGGACGGGACGCCGATATCGGGAACGAGAGAGGGGCGGTGGGGCCGACTCGGCACCCACCGCCCCTCTTGTTCGTACCGACCCTACGGCCCGGATGGTGAGGTCACCACCCGGACCGAGGAGCCGTCGTCCTTACCCGACCGCCGGAACGTTCGGGTTGCGATCACGCTCGCTCTGCGGAATGTCGAAGCAGAGGCGAGGTCCACGCGGGTTGTCCACAAACAGCGGGGTGTACCCGGGGTGAGCCGGGTTCTCCCACTCCGGGATGTCCAGCGAG
This sequence comes from Gemmatimonadota bacterium, assembly GCA_030430625.1. Taxonomy (GTDB): domain Bacteria; phylum Gemmatimonadota; class Gemmatimonadetes; order Longimicrobiales; family Gaopeijiaceae; genus UBA2589. Next base: position 612 of record JAUIKL010000203.1, on the reverse strand, counting down.
CCAGGAGCGCTGGAAGCATCCCAGCGCCGCTCGTCCGGAGCCGCACGACCCTCGAGCCACATCTCGATGCGGCGCTCCCGCTTGAGGAGCGTCCACGCCTCGGTGGCGTCTGCCGCCGTCACGGCCGGCAGGGGGTTCGAGTCGTTGTCGCTGATGTTACGCGTCCGCACTTCGTTGATGAGTGCCACGGCGTCGTTGAAGTCGCCGCTACCGGCACCCCGCAGAATCGCCTCGGCCTCCACCAGACGCATCTCCCAGCCGCTGGCCAGGTTCACGTCGTCGGTGCGGCTCGTGAACTTGCTCTGCGGACGGTACGGCACCTGCCCGTAACCGGACAGGGAGCCCACAGCCACGTCGAACTCCGGATCCACGTACCACGGCGTACGGGGGTCACCCGTGTTCGTGTAGTAGTCGTAGAACCAGGTGAACTGGACCGTGTACGACCGGAACGTCCCGCTGTTGGCCTCGTAGATGTAGTTGTACAGGGCGGTCTCGGACGGATCGTTCTGAGTGACGATCGTGAAGTCGTCGCTCACGGCCTGAGCATCGGCGTACGCCTCCGCCCAGTTCCCGAGCCAGAGGTGTGCCTGCGCACGACCCGCACGCGCCGCC
>JAUIKL010000202.1 GCA_030430625.1 Gemmatimonadota bacterium | reverse complement strand
ACGACATCGTGTCGAGCATCGCCACCGCATCCTCGTACAGCGCTCGGGCCTGCTCCCCGACGACCGGGTCGTCGAGGATCTCCGGGAAGCGCCCGGCCAGTTCCCACGTCTGGAAGAAGGGCGTCCAGTCGATGAAGGGTCGCAACGTCTCGACATCGACGTCTTCGATCACGTGGACCCCGGGCTTCTTCGGCTGGGGAGGTTCGTACGCCGACCAATCCGTCTTCAGTCCGCCGGCACGGACGTCCTCGATCGGTCGGAGCTTCCGCTTCTTGTCTCCGGCGGCGCGTCGGGCTCGCACTTCCTCGTACTCGGACCGGGTGCGCGCCACGAAGTCGGCCCGCTTCTCGTCGTCGAGCAGTTGGGCCACGACACCCACGGCTCGCGAGGCGTCCAGGACGTGCACGGTAGGCCCGTGGTACCTCTCCTCGATCCTGACCGCCGTGTGGACGCGCGACGTCGTCGCACCCCCAATGAGGAGCGGAGCCTCGAAACCCGTCCGCTCCATCTCGGCGGCCACATGGATCATCTGATCGAGGGACGGCGTGATGAGTCCGGACAGCCCGATGATGTCGACCTTCTCCTGCCGGGCCGCCTCCAGGATCTTCTCGGCCGGGACCATGACGCCCAGGTCGACGATCTCGTAGCCGTTACACTGCAGCACGACGCCGACGATGTTCTTTCCGATATCGTGGACGTCCCCCTTCACCGTGGCCAGGAGCACCCGCCCTTTCCCCTCGGCCTCACTCTCAGTCTTCTCGGCCTCGAGGAAGGGGATCAGGTGCGCCACCGCGCGCTTCATCACACGGGCGCTCTTCACCACCTGCGGCAGGAACATCCGGCCGCTCCCGAAGCGGTCGCCCACGACGTTCATCCCGTCCATGAGCGGTCCCTCGATCACCTCCAGAGCCCGGGGCAGCGCCTGTCGTGCCTCTTCCGCGTCCGCTTCGACGTACCGGTCGATCCCGTGGACGAGCGCGTGGACCAGGCGGTCCCGGACGGGGAGCTTGCGCCACTCCAGATTTTCCTCGACCCGGGCGGCCGTCGTTCCGGTCCGCTGTCCCGCGATCTCCGTGAGGACCTCGGTCGCTTCCGGAGTCCGATCGAAGAGCACGTCTTCGATCGGGTCCAGTAGGTCCTTCGGAATCTCGTCGTAGACGGGGAGGGCTCCCGCGTTCACGATCCCCATGTCGAGACCGGCCTCGATCGCGTAGTAGAGGAAGGCCGCGTGCATCGCCTCGCGGACCTCCGGACTTCCGCGGAAGGAGAAGGACACGTTGCTGATACCGCCGCTCGTCAGCGCGTGGGGGCACGTTTCCTTGATCGCTCGGACGGCCTCGATGAAGTCGATGGCGTATCGAGCGTGTTCTTCGATCCCCGTGGCGACCGCGAAGACGTTGGGGTCGAATATGATGTCCTCGGCCGGGAAACCCTCCTCCTCGACGAGGATGCGGTACGCGCGTCGGCAAATCGCGATTCGTCGTTCGACGGTGTCGGCTTGACCCTCTTCGTCGAAGGCCATGACGACGGCCGCGGCACCGAATCGGCGCACCTCGCGCGCTTGCCGACGGAAGGCCTCCTCGCCGTCCTTCATCGAAATCGAGTTGACGACACCCTTGCCCTGGAGCGTCTTCAGTCCGGCCTCGATCACGGACCAGTTCGACGAGTCGACCATGACCGGGATCCGGGCGATGTCCGGTTCGGACGCCAGTAGGTTCAGGTATCGGGTCATGGCCGCGGACGAGTCGAGCATCCCCTCGTCCATGTTCACGTCCAGGATCTGCGCTCCCCCTTCCACCTGGTGAAGCGCGACCTCGACCGCCGTGTCGTAATCATCCTCGAGAACCAGTCGAGCGAAGCGGCGTGAACCGGTGACGTTGGTCCGCTCACCGACGTTGGCGAAGAGCGAGTCGGGCCCGAGGCTGATCGGCTCGAGGCCCGACAGCCGTGTCCGGGTCGGGTCCTCGGGGACCGAGCGGGGACGGATCGGACGAACGGCCTCCGCGATGGCGCGGATGTGGTCGGGTGTCGTGCCACAGCAGCCGCCGACGATGTTCAGGAAGCCGGCTTCGGCGAACTCCCTGGACAGCTCGGCCATGTGCTCGGGTGTGTCGTCGTACCCACCGAGTTCATTGGGCAGCCCGGCGTTGGGGTAACAACTCACCGGCACCGACGCGTTGTCCGACAACTCCTCGAGGAAGGGGCGGAGCTGATCGATGCCCAGGGCGCAGTTGAAGCCGACCGACAGAAGTCCACTTCGCCGGCCCGGTCCGGGCTGGACCCCGTGCATCACCGAGTGCCAGAAGGCGGTCGGAGTCTGTCCCGAAAGTGTACGCCCGCTCTGATCCGTGATCGTGCCGGACACCATCACCGGCACGTCGATCGCGAGCTCCTCGAGGACCTCGGAGATGGCGTAGAGTGCCGCCTTGGCGTTGAGGGTGTCGAACGCGGTCTCCACGAGGAGCACGTCGGCCCCCCCGCGGAGGAGGCCCCGGGTCTGCTCGGCGTACGCCACGCGGAGTTGGTCGAAGGTGACGCCGCGAGCACCCGGGTCGGACACGTCCGGGGAGATCGAGGCGGAGCGTGTCGTCGGGCCCAGGGCTCCCGCCACCCAGGCCGGCCGGTCGGGATGGGTCGCACGGTGTGCATCCACTGCCTCGCGTGCCAGCCGGGCGGCCGCCTCGTTCAACTCCTCCGCGATCTCCGGCAGACCGTAGTCCTCGAGGGAGATCCTGTTGGCGCTGAAGGTGTTCGTTTCCACGAAGTCGGCCCCGGCCGCCAGATACTCGGCGTGGATGTCGCGGATGATCTCGGGGCGGGTGAAGCAGAGGATGTCGTTGTTGCCCATCAGCGGATGGGCGTGCTCTGCGAACCGCTCTCCGCGGAAGTCGTCCTCGTCGAGGCCGCGGCGCTGGATCATGGTGCCCATCGCCCCATCGATCACCAGGATGCGCTCGGCGAGCGCCTCGTCGAGTTCGCACGTGCGTTGTTCTCGATCGAGGGCCGTGTCGGTCGCGGCCATGGTCCCACCTCCGTCGCACGAAACCCTTCACGCCTGAAGCGCGAAGGGCTCCGGCTTTTTAGCTCGTTCGCGACCTCTCCGATCGAGAGTGCCGCCGGGCAGCAATACGCCTCAAATCACCCTTGTCCTGCGAGGAAGCTACATCAGCGTCAGGGACTCATCCAGTAAGAGAACTTCACGAGGAACACGTCGCCTGCGGAGCTTCGGAAGAGATCTCGCATGTCACGCCCGAAGTCGAACGAGCCGTCCGGCGAGTACCCGTCACGACCCTGCGACCAGACGAGGAAGAGCGCGGAACCCGGTCGGTACTCCCACCGGAGCACGGCGTTCGACCGAAACTGGGAGACGTTGAAATCGGGGTTCGCGAACGACTCGAAAGAGCCGTCCCCATCCAGGTCGGCGTCGTAACCGTCGCCGGTGTTCGTCGTGGGCACCGCTTCGAAGCGATCCGCATAGCGGGCCGCGAGTGGGTCCGATACCTGCTTGAACGCGTCGTACTCACCCGCGCTGACGAACGGCTGCGCGTAGAGCTGAAGGCTCAAGGTCGGCGAGAAGGCGAAGTCCACACGGGCCGTGACCCCCACCGTCGTCTGATCGATCCGCCCGAAGAGGTAGTGGGGCTCGTCGGTCTCGATGAGCGACACCCACTGGGCGTCCTGGACGTTGCGGGTGACGAACGTCCCGACGTTGAAGGTGGCGCGGCCGCTGGGACGGACCCGGATGTTGGGCGAGACCTGGAAGGTTCGCGAGTCGCTCTCGGGCCGGAAGTTGCCCCAACTGTTGAAGTTGAACTGGAGCATCTTCCGGCTGTCCGTGCCGAAGCCGGACCAGAAGTTGGTGGAGGCCGGTCTTCGGTAGAGCGGGCCACCGCGGAGAAACGCGTCGGTCAGCGTCGAGAGATCCCGGTTCACGCCTCCGTAGGCGTACCAGAAGTTCTTGAACTGACCGTTGAAGTTGACGTTGCCCCCCCGACCCGTGCCGTTGCCGTCCCAGTCCCGCACGGACCAGCCGTTCAGGTTCAGACGCCAGTTTCGGAAGGGGCCGTGTTCGTCGTTGCGGTGGTAGCCCAGCCAACCCCACGTCGAGATGAAATCGGCCTCGTTCAAGAATCCGACGTCGTTCGTCTCGAAACCGGGGGTGCGCACCTGCACACCCGTCCCGAAGCGCCAGAAGCCTCCGGCGAACTTTCGGATTCCGATGTTGGCGGACGCGCCGGAGAGGGACGTCCGGGTCGGGTCGAAGGTGACGTGGCCGGCGTCGGGCCGTTGGAAGTAACGGGCGGGCGACTGCTGGGTCCGCGCGATGGCGGCCTCGGATCCGGTCACGTTCGAGCCGAGAAGGTACCCGTCCACCTGGAAGCGGTCGTCGGCGAAGCGGTGTCGAAAGTCGATGCCCCCGGCCACGGCCCGGTCCCGCAGCTCGAGTGCGTTCGCGACGTCACCGTCCCGCAGCAGCCCGGTCCCGATCACGCCCACCGCGGAGCGGCCGTCACGAAAGTCCTTCTGAAGCCGGACGACGCCGTAGTTGGAAAGCGGCTCGACGGCCTGCTCGGACCGCGCCCCTGTCGGTGCGGCGATCGTAGCGTTCTCCTCCGCCGTCAGTGCGTGCATCACGCCGACCGACCATCCGCCCGCCGTCTTACCCGAGAGCTTCCAGGCTCCGAGGATGGTCGACTGGTCGTCGACGTCGACGTACCCCCCTCCCGCGGCAGCGCGGCCCTGAGGGGCTCGGCCGACACGCCGGGAGTAGAAGAGCGACTCGTTCGCACCATCGCCGTCCCCCAGGGCGATCGAAAAGTTGAAGATGCTCGACCCCTCCACGAAGAAGGGGCGGCGCTCCGGCAGGAACGTCTCGAACTGGCTCAGGTTCACCTGAGCGGGGTCGGCCTCCACCTGGCCGAAGTCCGGATTGACCGTGACATCGAGGGTGAGGTCGGAGGTGACTCCGTATTTCACGTCGACGCCGGCGGTCCCGAAGGCGGCGTTGGCCGAGTAGAAGGGATCGGCGGGGTCCCCCGGGGCGCGCTCCAGTGACGCGACCGTGTAGGGCAGGATCTCCATCCGGTTCGGCGCCTCGAGGCCACGCAGCCCCCGGAGTTCTCCGAAGCGGGAGACGATGGCTCCGTCGGACTGCGCCGTCGGCGCCCAGACCGCGGTCTCCTGACGGCGCGCGATGTCCCGGAGGAAGTTGATTCCCCACGTCTGGTCGGGCGCGTTCCTGAACCGCAGCTGGGAGTACGGGATCTCGAACTC
>JAUIKL010000201.1 GCA_030430625.1 Gemmatimonadota bacterium | reverse complement strand
ACCCGGGTCGCTCCGTCCCCCGAACCGTCCGTGGCCTCGTCGATCACGACGAGGTCCCAACCGTCCGGCAGCGCGGCCCGGATGCGCTCCGGCACGGTGGAGGGCATCGCCCAGATCGGGCGACGGTCCATCATGTCGAGGACGAAGCGGCGCACGTGCTAGGGGTAGAGGCGGTTCATGAGGCGGGGGAACGGAATCATCTCGCGGATGTGATGCCGCCCGGTGATCCACGCGACGGTCCGTTCGATCCCGAGACCGAAGCCGGAGTGCGGGAAGGTCCCGTACTTCCGCAGGTCCAGGTACCAGGCGTACGCCTCCTCGGGGAGCGATTCCTCATGGATGCGCGCCCGGAGCCGGTCGTGATCGTCCTCTCGCTGGCTGCCGCCGATGATCTCGCCGTACCCCTCCGGCGCCAGCAGATCGTCACAGAGTACGGTCCGTGGGTCGTCCGGATTCTCCTTCATGTAGAAGGCCTTCGCCGTCTTCGGGTAGTCGTGCACGAAGAGCGGAAGGTCCCGGTCCTCCATCAGCACGGCCTCGTCGGCGGCCCCCAGGTCCTTGCCCCACTCGATCTCGGACCCCTTCGCCTGGAGAAAGGCGATGGCCTCCGTGTAGCTCATCCGCGGAAAGGACGGCTTCACGTTCTCGAGCTTCGACGTGTCGCGCTCCAGGACCTTCAACTCCTCCGAGCAGCGCTCGAGCGCCCGCTCGACGATGTACGACACGAGTTGCTCCTGAAGCTCCATGTTCTGGTTCGAGTCCGCGAAGGCGACCTCGGGCTCGACCATCCAGAACTCGGTCAGGTGGCGGCGGGTCTTCGACTTCTCGGCCCGGAAGGTCGGGCCGAAGCAGTACACCCTCCGGAAGGCCGGGCACGCGGCCTCGACGTAGAGCTGGCCGGTCTGGGCCATGTACGCCGAATCCCCGAAGTAGTCGGTCTCGAAGAGGGTTCCTGCGTGCTCCCCGATGGCACCGGTGAGAATCGGGGTGTCGACGCGGACGAAGTCGTTCGTGTACAGGAAGTCGTGGATCGACTGCTCGACCTCGGCTCGGACCCGGAGCCCCGCCCGCTGGAGCGACGAACGGAGCCAGAGGTGGCGGTGGTCGAGAAGGAAGTCGACCCCGTGTTCCTTCGGCTGGATCGGGTACTCCTCGGCCGGGGCCAGCGCCTCGACCCCTGTCAGGGACAGCTCGTAGCCGCCCGGAGCCCGATCGTCGGCTTTGACGGTCCCCGTGAGCGCCGCGAGCGACTCCTGGGTCAACGACTGCTGGCACTCCCAGACGGCCTCGTCGACCGCGCTCTTCACGAGGACGCCCTGAACGACCCCGGTGCCGTCCCGTACGACGGTGAAGGCGACCTTGCCGTGCCCGCGGGTCGCCTCGACCCAACCGTGCACGGTCACCTCGTTCCCGACGTGGTCGCCGAGTGCTTTGATCTCCACCATCGTCGTCCTCGAGCCCTCTTCGGGGTTTCGGCGCGTCGTTCCGCGCCCGCAGCGGCAGGAGAATGGTATGATTTGGGCGCGGTGGGAACCTCGCGCCGAAACGGGTCGTCGGACGGCTCCGCCTCGGCGCGGGTCAGCCGATCCCGTACATCGCGAGTCGATGCTGGTAGCGAGCGTACAGGTGGGACTTGATGTCCTGGTGCTCGGCGGCGCTCAACTCGGGGTCGGCGTGGATCACGGCCCTCGCATCGCGCTGCGCGACGGCCAGAAGGTCTTCGTCGGCCAGGAGGTCCGCGAACCGGAGCATCCCGTCCCGACCGTGCTGCTGACTTCCGAACAGGTCCCCCTGTCCCCGAATCCGGAGGTCGGCCCGCGCGATCTCGAAGCCATCGGTCGTGCCGCGGAAGATCTTGAGCCGCTCGTACGCGTCCTCGCCGGGGTCCGAGACGAGAATGCAGTGACTCTCCGCCGCCCCCCGCCCGACCCGCCCCCTGAGCTGGTGGAGCTGGGATAGACCGAAACGCTCGGCGTGCTCGATGATCATGACGCTGGCGTTCGGGACGTCGACCCCGACCTCGACGACGGTCGTGGCTACGAGCACATCGATGGCGCCGTCGGAGAAGCCCCGCATCACACGTTCCTTGTCGGCCGCGGACAGCTGTCCGTGGAGAAGGCCGACTTCGAGGTTGGCGAACGGGCCCTCTTTCAGGCGCTCGTACTCCTGTGACGCCGAAAGGAGGTCGAGCTTCTCCGACTCGTCGACGAGCGGGTAGACGATGTAGGCCTGGTGTCCCTTCTCGACCTCGGAGCGCACGAAGGCGTGGACGGCGTCCCTCTTGCTCGGCGCGCGCAGGGAGGTGGTCACCGGTGTTCGGCCCGGAGGCATTTCGTCGAGCACGCTGATGTCCAGATCTCCGTAGAGCGCCATGGCGAGCGTTCGCGGAATCGGCGTCGCCGACATGACGAGGACGTCGGGTCGGACGTCGCCGCGCTCGAGGAGTGCCATCCGCTGCTTCACCCCGAACCGGTGTTGCTCGTCGATGACGACGAGAGAGAGCGACGAGAAGAGCACACGGTCCTGGATCAGGGCATGAGTCCCGACGACGAGGGAAGCCGACCCCGACGCGATGGCCTCGAGATTGGACCGGCGCTCCGCTGCGCCCTGACTACCGACGAGGAGCACGACCTCGACGCCGAGCGGCGCCACCATCTCCGCGATGTTTCTGGCGTGTTGCTCCGCCAGAATCTCGGTCGGCGCCATCAGCGCCGCCTGGTGGCCACTCTCGACGGCGAGAAGCATGGCGAAGACGGCGACCGCCGTCTTCCCCGCTCCGACATCGCCCTGCAGCATCCGGTTCATCCGTCGATCCGACCCCATATCGGCGTAGATCTCACGGAGTGATCGTGCCTGGGCTCCGGTCAGCGAATACGGTAGGGCCTCGTGCAGCGGTTTGATGAGGGCGTTCGTGCGGGTCGATACGACCCCCGGCTCGAGTTCCGTGGCCGTCCGCCTCACCTGGGCCTGGACCAGCTGCAGGAAGAAGAGTTCGTCGAAGGCCAGTCGCCTCCGTCCGGTCTCGGCTTCGTACACCGACGCCGGCCGGTGCAGCATCCGCAGCGCATCCGAGAGCTTGGGCAGTTGAAGGCGACCGAGCGCCGTGTCCGACAGATACTCGTCCTCGTCGGCCCAGGAGATCAGCGAGTCGAGATTCTTCTCGAAGACGCCGCGCAGCGCCCACTGCGGGAGGTCCTCACTGGCGGGGTACGAGACGAAGACGACACCCGCCGGCTGCGGATCGTTCGGTCGGCCATCCTCCCGAGCGCGCTCCAGCACGGTGAACTCGCGCGGTTGGATCTGTCGGCCGTGGAAGAACTTCACCTTCCCGGTCACGAGAAGGGTGTCACCCTCGCGCAGCTTCCGGTCCAACCACGGCTGACCCGGCCACGCGATCGTGATCAGCCCGGTGTCGTCCTCGAGCACAGCCTGGAAGATCCGGAGCCGTTTCCGCGTCGGAATGACCCCCTTGCTGCGGATCCGCCCCACCACGGTCACGTCCATCCCGACCTGGACGCGGCCGATGGGCTCGACCGTCGAGGCGTCGTCGTACCGGCGAGGTATGTGGTAGAGAAGGTCGCGCGCGGTGGTGATACCGAGCCGGGCGAACGCGTCGGTCCGGCGAGGGCCGACACCCTTCAGGAACTGGATCGGCCGGTCGAGCTGTGAGTAGCTCACGCTTCGAAGAGCGAGTCCACGAAGTCGTCGGGGTCGAACGATTGAAGGTCGTCGAGGCTCTCGCCGGTCCCGATCAACTTCACAGGCACGCCGTGCTCTTCCTGGAGCGCGACGACGATTCCGCCCCGGGCACTCGAGTCCATCTTGGTGAGCACGATCCCCGTCAGGTCGACGGCCTTGGAGAACGCCTCGACCTGTCGGACGGCGTTCTGGCCGACCGTGGCATCGAGAACGATGAGCGTTTCGTGCGGCGCGCCGTCGATTCGCCGGCGGACGACCCGGTCGATCTTGGTCAGCTCTTCCATGAGGCTGCGATTCGTGTGGAGTCGTCCCGCGGTATCGACGAGAACCACATCGGTCCCGCGGGCCTCGGCCGCCTCCAGGGCATCGAACGCCACGGCTGCGGGGTCTCCCCCCTGCTGTCCGCGCAGGAAGTCGGCTCCGATCTTCTCGGCCCACATCTCCAACTGGGCGACCGCCCCGGCTCTGAAGGTGTCGGCCGCAGCCACCATGACCGACTGCCCCTCCTGCACGAGGTGATGAGCGATCTTGGCGACGGAGGTCGTCTTCCCGACCCCGTTGACGCCGACGATGAGATAGACGGTGGGCCGGGAAGCCGACGCGGCGAGTTCACGCGTGCCCTCCCCCAGAATCGTCACGATCTCCTCGCGGAGCGCCTGGGCCAGGCTGTCCGACCCTCGAACCTTCCCGCGCCGGAGGAGCTGCTCGGCCCGGTCGGTGAGCCGGAGTGTGGCGGGAACGCCGAAATCCGCTCCCAGAAGCCGCTCCTCCAACTCCTCGAGTGATGCACCGTCGAGGCCACCGGCGGCCACGCGGACATCCGTGAGCGCGAGGTCGACGACTCGCTTCCAGAGCCCCTTCTTCCGCTCCGGCTTCTTCTTGAACAGTCGGGACATCAGCGGAGTCCAGCTCGGCGACGCCCGACCCACTCGGCACAGAGGAGCGCCAGAATGATCAGGTACGGCCAGGGTAGCGTGCGAAGCGGAACACCGGGGATCGCCGCCGCGGCAGGCGTCGACTCGCCGTCGGCCAGCTCATCCACGACGAGCGGCGGGTAGAGCATCTCGTCGGTCGCGACCGCGACGTCGAAGCGTCCCGACGAGACCGTGTCCGACCCTGCGAGGGTCGCATAGCGGTACTGCCCCGGGGGAAGAGAGGGTGTCGCGACCGCGCCACCCGCACCGACCAGGGTGTCGAGCACGACCCCGTCGCCCTGCTCCACGACGAGACGCAGCGAGTCGGCCCCCGGCATGCCCCACTCGACCTCGGCACCGCGTGGGACGACCCAGGAGAGCGGTCGCGGTTCGGCAGTGGCTACGGTCTGGTCGGCCAGTAGCCATCCGACGACACCCGACCAGAGCTGGCGGTACGGCGTCCGCCCCTCGGGCCGGGCCGCCCAGCGCCAGAAACCCGATGCGAGGCCCACCGCCCGACGACCGCGATCGTGGTCGTCGAGCCAGAGGGCCGGGCTCGGAGCACCCGCCCCGCTCTGCTGAAGAGAGAGCGGGGCCGACACGCCGTCGTCCGCGAGCACCAGGACGTCACTCAGCGGGGGGAGCCCCTGGACCTCGATCCCGTTCAGAGCTCCTGCGAT
>JAUIKL010000022.1 GCA_030430625.1 Gemmatimonadota bacterium | reverse complement strand
TTGGCCGCTGGTTTCTTCTTCTTGGTAGCCACGATCTGCCTCCGGACTGGTTGTGCCCAAGCACAAAAACGGGTAGTTGCACAACGAAACAGCATGACCGTACGAAGCGCAATACCGGAATCGTGCAGGCGCACCATATACAGTACACCCCCGTGACCAACACACGACATACAGTACCACCCTCCATCCACTTCGCCTCGGACGCGTCGAGGCCGTAAGGTGCTGACACCAGACGACTTCCTAGCGGCGCTTCACGAGCGCGGCGCGCGGCGCATACGCTGCGTTCGATTTCGTGCCAATCGAAGCACCGTCTGGTCCCTGACCCAGCGCGGAACGGTGCTGAACGTCCACGCAGTGTTCAGCCGGGCCGACGACGAGATCCTCGAGTCCTTCGCCACACTCGCGCGAGAGGGGCACGCAGAGTCGCGCAGGGGCCGCAGCGCATCAGCTGCGATCATGTCGTGGCCGCCCCTTCACGACGAGATCGCACGCCTCCGAAAGGAGCACTCCGCCGAGCGACGAACGACCGGCCGCTCGTCCTGCTGCGGCACGCCCGAGCAACGTTCCTACCTCCGGGCCCTGTACGACTACTTCAACCAGACGCGCTTCGGTGGGGCGCTACCCTCCGACATTCCGGTACGGCTCAGCGACCGAATGAGGTCGTCCCTCGGTCACATGCGAATCGACGAGGACTCGGACGACGGTCGGCGCGTCGCCGAGATCGCACTCAACCTCGACCTGATGCTCGAGGGCAACGGTGCCGAACGGGCCGACACCCTACTCCACGAGATGGCGCACGCCGCCGACTACCTCGAAAGCGGACACGCCGGTCACGGACCCAGCTGGAAGGCGTGGGCACGGAGGGTCGGCTGCCGACCGACGACGTTGTACGACCGTCCGGTCCGGCGACGGAGACCCAGGAACCGCCCCCTCCAACGTGTACCACCACTCCCGGCATCGTTGTCACCCCGCGCCGCCCCGACGGAGCTCGACGTCATCGACTAGCGGATCCACGCCTCCGTGTACATCAGGATCGCGCCGCCCGGGTATGCGATCGACTCGTTCGGATAGAGAACGACGACCATCTCCAGCATGTCGATCGGCAGGACATCGATCAACTCCGGGTTGAAGCGGACGTCGTTGAGATAAAAGGGGAGACAGCCGCCTCCCCGGGCCTGAATGCAGGGACCCTCGGTGGTCTCCTTCGTCACCAGCCCGGCCGCGTTCTGCCAACGGACCATGTCGGCCACGGTGTGGGCTCGCTCGGCGTGCTCGACGAGGGTCTCACGCAGGACGGGTTCGAGCCGAAGCGACGCGGGAGCCAGGCCCACGGCCAGGCGCACGCGTCGGTCGACCTCCTGCGGTCCCCACCGTCGAGTCTCGACCGTAAAACCCGGAAGCTCGACCGGAGCCGTTTCGAGGACGAGGTCGATCTCGTAGCGGCCCTCGGACGACAACACCTCGAGGAGGGGAGTCTCGAAGTCGCGATAGCCGAGGCGACGGGCCTCGATGCGATACGTGCCCGGTGCTTCGGCGATGAGCCGATACTCGCCGACGTCGTCCGAGACCGACATCGCCACGGCGACACCGGTCGTGTCCACGAGGCGGACGAGAGCGCCCGACACCGGTGTATCGTCGCTCCTGTCGAACACCGTCCCGCCGAGCGTCTGTGCCTCGATCGACGGGGCTGAGAACGCGACCATCACCAGCACGGCCGCACTCGATACAGGGCGAGGCGGACCTCCCCTCCCCCCGTCGCTATCCGTCCAGGACCTCGCGCACCGTTTCCACGACATGGTCCACAGTAAAGCCGAACTGCTCGAAGAGCACCTCGGCGGGGGCGCTCGCACCGAACCGGTCCAGTGCGACGGCTCGTCCGTCGACGCCGAGCCACCGCTCCCAACCGAAGGAACTGCCGGCCTCGATGGAGACACGAGCGGTCACGTTCGGGGGCAGCACGGAGTCGCGGTACGCCCGATCCTGCGCGCCGAACAGGAACCAGCTCGGCAGGCTCACCACGCGGGTGGGAACCCCAGCGGCCTCGAGGACCCCACGGGCTTCGATGGCCAGGCCGACTTCGGTGCCACTTGCAATCAGGATGGCGCGCGGCGTTCCTGTTGACGCCTCGGCCAGCACGTAGCCACCCCGACGAAGTCCATCCGCCGTGGCCACGTCTCCTTCTCCGGTCCCGGCCACGCTGCCGGTGCGAGGCAGGACCGCCACCTTCTGCCGGCTCAGCGCCAGGAAGGAAGGACCGTCGGTACGCTCCACCGCCACCCGCCACGCAACCTCCGTCTCGGGGCCGTCGGCCGGGCGCAGGTCGAGGAGGTTCGGAATGGCGCGAAGGGATGCGAGCTGCTCGATCGGCTGGTGCGTCGGCCCATCCTCGCCCAACCCGATGGAGTCGTGGGTGAAGACGTGAATCACCGGCTGCTCCATCAAGGCCGCGAGCCGAATGGCCGGGCGCATGTAGTCCGAGAAAATCAGGAAGGTGCCACCGAACGGGCGTACGCCTCCGTGGAGCGCCATCCCGTTCATAATCGAACCCATGGCGTGCTCGCGGATCCCGAAGTGCACGACGCGACCGTCCGGCGTCGCCGGCAGCAAGCTGTCCGCACCCTTGATCGTCGTCTTGTTTGAACCGGCCAGGTCGGCCGAGCCGCCGACGAGCGTCGGCAGACCGGCAGCCACACCCTGCAGGACGGTTCCCGACCAACCCCTGGTCGCGTCGGCGGACTCCGACGAAGCCACGTCCGGCACCTCGGTGTCCCATCCGTCGGGGAGCGCCCCATCCATGACGGCCAGGTACTCGGCGGCCAGTTCCGGGAAGGCTTCCCGGTAGGCGTCGAAGCGGCGAGCCCACGCTTCATGGTCCGCGCGCCCGCGCTCGACCGCGGTCCGCCAGTGGTCCCGGGCATCCGGGTCGACATAGAACGGCTCGAGCGAGGGGTACCCCAGGTTCTCCTTGGTGGCGCGAATCTCGTCGTCACCGAGCGGCGCACCGTGGGACGAGGCCGACCCGGCCTTTCCGGGGCTCCCGAACGCGATCGTCGTACGAAGCACGATGAAGGTGGGCCGGTCCGTCACGGACTTTCCTTCCGCGATGGCCGCATCGATCGCGTCGAGATCGTTGCCGTCTTCGACGTGCACCACGTGCCATCCGTACGCTTCGAACCGTGCCGCCTGATCCGTGCTCGTCGACAGATCGGTGTCGCCTTCGATCGTGATACGGTTGTCGTCGAAGATCCAGATGAGCTTACCGAGCTTCTGGTGCCCCGCGATCGCGGCGGCCTCGTGGGAGATACCCTCCATGACATCCCCGTCGGAGCAGAGTGCGATCGTGTGATGATCGACGACCTCGTGGCCCGGACGGTTGTACCGCTGGGCGAGCCAGCGCTCGGCGAGCGCGAAGCCGACAGAGTTGGCGACACCCTGGCCCAGCGGGCCCGTCGTCGTCTCCACTCCGGGGATGTGCCCGTACTCGGGATGACCCGCCGTCGGTGAGCCCCACTGACGGAAGTTCCGGATGTCCTCCTCGGAGACCTCGTACCCACTGAGATGCAGGAGCGAGTAGATCAGCATCGATGCATGACCCACCGACAGGACGAACCGGTCCCGATCGAGCCACGTGGGGTCGGTCGGGTCGTGCTTGAGATGGCGATGGAAGAGGGCGTAGCCCACCGGGGCCAGCGCCATGGGCGTACCCGGGTGTCCCGAGTTCGCGCGTTGCACGGCGTCCATGGAAAGGACGCGCACGGCGTCGATGGCCAGCTGCTCGGTGCTGCTCATGTCACGCGTACCTGAAAACGAGGAGTATCCCTTCCCTGATTCCGCCCGACCCGGTCCGGCTGTCCTATCCGACGACGAAGTTCACCAAACGGCCCGGAACGTAGATCACACGACGCTCCTCCACGTCCGCCAGGTAGCGCGCGATGTTCTCGTCCACCCTCGCCGCCGCTACGACCGACGCCTCGGGAGCATCCGCCGCGACCTGGATGGCCGCGCGCCGCTTCCCGTTCACCTGGATGGCGACCTCGACCGTCGTCTCGACGGCCTTCGACTCGTCGTACGCCGGCCAGTTGTCGCCGTCGAAGATGCTGCCCTGGTGACCGAAGCGCTCCCAGATCTCCTCGGCCAGATGGGGAGCGAAGGGCGCGACCATAACGACGAGCGGCTCGATCTCGGCCCGTGACGCGGACCGCCCACCGGCCCGGATCACGTTGAGGCATTCCATCATGGCCGCGATGGAGGTGTTGTAGCCGAGCGCCGGAATCTGCTCGGTCACCTGGTGGATCGTCTGGTGCACCTTGCGCTCGACATCGGGGTCGGCCGGATCGTCGGTCGCACCGACGGCCGAATCCCAGAGACGATGCAGGAAGCCGAAGGGTCCCTGAATACCACCCGCTCGGTAGTCTCCACCCTCCTCGAACGGACCGAGGAACATGAGGTACGTCCGGAACGCATCGGCACCGAACTCCTCGATGATCGGGTCGGGGACGATCACGTTGCCCTTGCTCTTCGACATCTTCGCCCCGTCCCGGATGATCAGGCCGTGGGCTCGGAAGACGTCGTACGGCTCCTCGAAGTCGATGTGACCGAGGTCCGAGAGCACCATGGTGATGAAGCGCGAGTACAGGAGGTGGAGCACGGCGTGCTCGTTGCCCCCGATGTACGTGTTCACCGGCAGCCACTTCTTCGTGATGGCCGGGTCGAATGGCGCGTCGTCGACATCAGCCGACGGGTAACGGATGAAGTACCAGCCCGAGTCCAGGAAGGTGTCGGACACGTCCGTCTCACGTCGGGCCGCCGCTCCACACTCGGGGCACTCGGTCCTGTACCACTCCTCCACTCGCGCGAGCGGACTGATCCCGGAATCATCGGGACGGAAGTCGTCGATGCGGGGGAGTTCGACCGGCAGGTCGGACTCGGGCACACCGACAGGACCGCACGACTCACAGTAGACGATCGGGATCGGAGGACCCCAGTACCGCTGCCGCGAAATACACCAGTCGTGGAGACGGAAGTTGACCTTGGCCTCACCCCAACCCTGCTCGGCGGCCCATGCAGTCACCGTCTCGACGGACTCGGACACGTTCGTCCCGTCGAAGGCGGCGGAGTTCACGAGCGACCCCGGTCCGACGTAGGCCTCCTCGAGCGGCGTGTCTGCATCGTGCTCGGGTCCGGCCACGACGCGGCGGATCGGGAGTTCGAACTGCTGCGCGAACTCGAAGTCGCGCTCGTCGTGACCCGGCACGGCCATGATGGCCCCTGTGCCGTACTCCATCAGGACATAGTCGGCGACCCAAATCGGGATGACCTCGCCTGTGGCCGGGTTCCGACAGTAGCCACCCGTCGGCACGCCGGTCTTCGTCTTGTCGGCCTTTTGCCGAGCCACCAGGTCCTTCTTGCCGGCCGCGTCGACGTACGCATACACGGGCACTCGCAGGCCGTCGTCCGTCACCGTCTCGACGAGAGGGTGCTCGGGAGACAGTACCATGTACGTGGCTCCGAACACCGTGTCCGGACGGGTGGTGTAGACCTCCACGACATCGCCCGTCTCGTTTCCGTCGGCGTCGACGACAGGGAAGCGCAGCTGCGCGCCGGTGCTCCGGCCCAGCCAGTTGGACTGTGCCTTGATCGTGGTCGGAGACCAGTCGATCGTCTCGAGGTTGTCGAGCAGGCGCTGCGCGTACTTCGTGATCTTGAAGAACCACTGCGCGATCCGCCGCTGTTCGACCGGTGTGCCACAGCGCTCGCACGCACCCCCGATCACCTGTTCGTTGGCGAGGACCGTCATGCACGACGGGCACCAGTTGACCGGCGCTTCCTTACGCTCCGCCAACCCCGCCTTGAAGAACTGCAGGAAGATCCACTGGGTCCACTTGTAGTACGACGGATGCGTCGTATCGACGACGTGATTCCAGTCGAACATCCCCCCGATGCGCCGAAGCTGGCGGGTGAAGTTCGCGACGTTCGATGGAATCAGATCCATCGGGTGCGTCCCGATCTTCAGAGCGAAGTTCTCCGAGTGGATCCCGAAGGCGTCGAAGCCCATCGGCTCGAAGACCGTCTTCCCGCGAAGGCGGTGGTAGCGCCCGTGGACGTCCGCACCCGTGAACGCGTAGATGTTGCCCACGTGGAGCCCCTCGGCCGAGGGGTACGGGAACATCATCAGGTTGTAGTACGGATCTTCGGCGGACTCGAGTTCTTCACGGGTGAAGACGTTCGTGCCTCGTTCGTCCCAGAGCCGCTGCCACTTGTTCTCGACGGCCGACGGGTCGTAGCCGTCCTTCTCTTCGTGCGCCATGGTCGGGTGCGCTTGTGCGGCGCGGCTCGATGGCCGCGGCCCGCGTGTTCGGAGGGGCCCGATCCGGGCCCGGGGAAGCGCTAACCTACACGGCAGAGGTAGCGCGCCAAAGGGGCGGCCCCGTGGGTGCTCCGCCTCCCTCAGGGACGGCCCCTGCCCCCCGGTGTCCAACCCTCGGACCGGATCGTGTATCTTCCGCGACCATGTCCAAGTCGAAGAAGAAGATCTCGGGGGCCAGTCTCCGGCACGCCTTCGAGGAGATCATCTGGCCCCGTCGCGCGCTCGTCGGCCTCGGTCTCGTGCTGATCGTGATCAACCGGCTCGCCGGTCTGGTCCTCCCCGCCGCCTCTCGGCCCCTGATCGACGGTGTCCAGGGCCCGGCCTCCGCCGTCGCCGACTCCGCGGGCCCGGGCGACGCCTTCCTCGAGCTGCTCACGACCAACCAGATCCTCGCCATGATCGCGGTCGCGATCGCGGTGCAGGCCTCGACGTCGTACGCACTCACGATGCTGTTGAGTGTCGAGGCCCAGCACCTCATCGCCAACCTGCGGGCGCAGGTCCAGCAACACGTCCTCCGTCTCCCCGTCCGTGTCTTCGACAACACCAAATCCGGCGAGCTGGTGTCGCGAATTATGGACGATGTCGAGGGCGTCAGGAACCTCGTCGGCACCGGACTGGTGCAGCTGGTCGGAGGAACGATCACGGCCGTGGTCGCGTTCGTCTTCCTCGTGAACATCAACGCCGTGATGACCGGGCTCGCGCTGATCCCTCTGGCTGCGTTCGGCGTCGTCTCCACTCGTGCCTTCCAGACTCTCCGACCCGCCTTCCGCGAGCGCGGAGTCATCCGGGCGGAAGTCACGGGACGTCTGACCGAGGCGCTCGGCGGCATCCGTGTGATCAAGGGCTTCCACGCGATCGACAAAGAGGGAGAGATCTTCCTCGAGGGCGTCCTACGGATCTACGACAACGTGAAGAAGACGCTGACGACGTCGTCCCTCGTGACGAGCTTCGGCACCTTCTTCATGGGCATGGCCAGCGTCATGGTCATCGGCTACGGCACACTCCAGATCCAGCAGCAGCAGCTGACGAACGGAGAGCTCTTCTCGTTCGTGCTCTTCCTGGGCTTCCTGATCGCGCCCGTCATCCAGATGGCCAACATCGGCACGCAGATGACCGAGGCGTTCGCAGGTCTGGACCGGACCGCGGAGCTCATGGGGTGGCCCGAGGAGGACGACGATCCCGAGCGCGACCGGGAGATGCCGTCCATCGAAGGACACGTGCGCTTCGAAGACGTGCACTTTCGCTACGAGGAAGACAAACCCGTCCTTCGGGGCGTCTCGTTCGAGGCCGAGCCGGGGACCGTGGTGGCCCTGGTCGGAAGCTCCGGTTCGGGTAAGTCGACGATGGCCGGGCTGGCGGCCACCTTCCTCACGCCGGACGAGGGACGCGTCCTGGTCGACGGGGTCGACCTGAGGAACGTCCTTCTGGCCAGCTACCGTCAGCAACTCGGTCTCGTCTTCCAGGACGACTTCCTGTTCGACGGAACGATCCGGGAGAACCTGCGTTTTGCACGCCCCACGGCCTCGGACTCCGAGATCGACGAGGCAGCACGGCAGGCCTACGTGACCGAGTTCACGGACAACTTCCCCGACGGACTGGAAACGGTGATCGGCGAACGCGGGGTCAAACTCAGCGGCGGACAGCGGCAGCGGGTCACGATCGCGCGGGCCCTTCTGGCCGACCCCCGGCTTCTCCTCCTCGACGAGGCGACCTCGAGTCTCGATACGGAAAGCGAGGCGCTGATCCAGGCCAGCCTCGACGATCTGCTCCGTGGCCGGACAACCATCGTGATCGCGCACCGTCTTTCGACGATCCAGCGGGCCGACCTCATCCTCGTCCTCGAGAACGGCGAAATCGTCGAGCGCGGACGCCACGACGATCTGATGGAACTCGGTGGGCGGTACCACCAGCTCTACACGGTGCAGGCGCGGATCTGATCCACGCCTGACGAGCTGCCCCGGTGCCCCACCGGTGGGGCACCCACTCTGGCCGGGGTGAAGGGACCTAGCTGGGAGCGAGCCCTCCTTCCCAGGCGCACCCCTGAACGTCGTCATCTCCGATCGCGACCTCCGCCACCCACGAATAGACCGCGCCCGACATGGAATCGGTGCACGCTTCGCGTCGAAGGGTCGCGACGATCGTCAGTGACTCCGGCCCTTCCGAAACCGATGTGAAGCTCCATCCATCGGCGGCCGCGGCCGCCTCGGCTGCGCTGAAGATGGTCTCGGGTACGGAGGGGGTCGAAAGCACGATCGCGTCCGGGCCGATCCGGAGGTGCCAGAAGGGCTCCTGCCCCGTGGCTCGAAAAGCGAAGGTCTCGAGGGCTTCCGAACAGCCGACCCCCTCCGTCGAGGGCTCGGCACGGAGGAGAGAGCGGATCGTCAAGAGGCCGGAGTAGTCGGCACCGAACCCACTGGCCGGAGGGGGTCCGACCGTCGCGTCCACCTCGACGAAGACCGCCTCGTACTCGGCACCGCTCAGTGCGTCGTAGACCGACACGACGTCCTCGGTCGGAATCACCCACAACTCCGCGTCCCTCTCACACGGCTTGAGACTTCGGACCTCCGGCCCGAGGACGAGAAAGCCCCGAACGGTTTCGGAGGTCGCCACCATGGTCTCGGCCTCCCCCGCGTCGGTCGCATCCGACTCCTGGGGGATCGGGGTGTCCGCGCCGCCACAAGCGGCCAGCACGAGGACGACGAGCCACTGGCTGACAACGCGATGCATCGATGTCTCCCGGGTCCGGATGCTCACTCGGCGCCTCCAGTATACGCTCGATCCGACCGACCGATCCTCTTTGGGTCTACGAGCCCGCCAACGGATTCCGGGGTCGACTCGTCAGGTCCGTGTCGAGGCCGTTCCATCGGCTGCGCTGTACCTGGCTCGGCCACGTTCTCCGATCCAGAAGTCCAAAGAGTTCCGTATAGACCCGGAACACGACGCCGTGCCGCGACCGGTCACCCGTGAGCGGCGTGCCCACGTCGACACGCAACACATCCGGCGAGCCCCGCGGAAGAGCCAGACGGAGGCCGAACCCGGCGGACGTGCGCCACCCGCTGTCCTCGCCGAAGGGGATGTCGGCCGCCGCCATCGTTCGACCCGCGTCGAGGTAGAGTGCGACGCCGACATCGGCCAACCCCGGAGACCATCCGAAGAGAGACGTCCGCTGTTCGACGTTCATCACGAATCGGCGTCCCGCCGGAAACGCGTCCTCTGCATAACCGCGCACGCCGGTCCACCCACCCAGGGTGAGCTGGAGTGGGAGGCTGTTTCGATACCCACCTGCCGCCTCGAAGCGCAGGAAGAGCGAGGCCGTCGGGGACTGGAACCACCACGACGAAAGCTCGGACTCATATACGACGTCCCGCCAGCCGCGCTCACCGTCGATCCGGCGCCCCTCGGCGTTCGCGCTTACATGCACGTACGCGCCGTCCGATCCGGTCGCCGCGCTCCCCCGAAGCCCGACCCATCGGTCCGCCAGCGAGCCGGCGCGCTCCCGGACCGATCGACCGAAAGCTCCGGTAAGTTCGACTCCGTACGGGGCATCCTGGGACGCGGAGAACGCATCCATCCCCGAACGTTCCACGAAGCGCAGCCGGCGCACGCCCAGCACGCCGTAGATGCGATCGAGATCGAACGTGGCCGACTGGAGCCCCAGGGTCGCTCGTACGCCCGGGGGAGCGGGGAGCGGTGCATCGAAGTCGCTGTCGGTGACAACCAGGGCGCCGTCACCCGTCGGATCACGGAGCGACTCACGGCCCCACCCGACCCCGACAAGGAGTCGACTGCCGTCCGTGGCCCCCAGGCGATGCTGAAGTTGGACGTCGAAACGGTCCGCGACGACTCGGCGGTATGCGTGGGTGGACTCGGTGACCGATGGGGTCGCGTAGGCGAAGAAGTCGTCGCGTCGGACCCAGGACTGCCGAAAGGCCCAACGCCCGATTTCCCCGGAGAACGGGCGGAGAGCGGAGGCCATCCAGAATCGGTCGGGCTGAGTCCGTCCGACCGCTGCGGTCACGTCCAATCGAGTGCCGAGCAGGTTCGGCTGGCGGAGTAGGACGCCCGTACGTTTGCGCTCCCGGAACGACGTTCGGAAGAGGCTGGCGCGGGTTCCGGTTCCCAGGACGTTCTTGGCGCTGGCGCTCAACCCGGTGACCGTGATCCCGCCGTCCAGCGATACACTCGCGCCTGCCGAGGCGGCCCAGCTGTCCTGAGTCCGAACCACGACCCTGTGGCCTCCCCCGGGAAGCGTCTCCGATGCGATGTCGGCGTCGACGATATACGAAAGCTGCCGGAGCGCCCGTTCGGACTCCTGCAGGTGGATCGGGTCCAGGCACTCGGACTCCGCCACGAGAAGCTCCCACCGGAGGGTGGACTCCCTCGTTCGGACATGAAAGGCGTTCATGGTGCGAAAGAGCCACCCGAAGGTCGCGTCCGGACCCGCCGTCTCGGCGTCGAACGGCTTCTCCCGTTCGAAGACGACCTCCTCGATCGGCCCCGAGGCACACTCCTGCCCCGCCACGGCCGACGGAAGCCAGGCCGCGATCGCAGCGGCTTTCAGAAGGCAGCGAAGGCGTGGGTGCTGAAGCACTCTGATCACACCGAGACCGAGGGGGCGGTGACGGATAGGAAGGTAGGCCCGTAAACGACGAGAGCGGGAGGTCGCCGTGCGACCTCCCGCTCCGTCCATCTCCGATCGGACGATCTTCAGCCGATCAGGAAACCGCCCTTGAAGACGATCGGATCGTTGTCGAAGTCCGGCACGGCCGGATCGTCCTCGTTGAACTCCATAGTGCCCTCGAGGAAGATCGCTCCGAGGCTGGCACCCACGCCGACGAAGAAGCCGTTCTCGGCGGCTTCGAGATCACCGACCGCGCTGGCGCGGCGCTGGATCCCACCGAGCAGGTACGGCGCGACGACGGGGAGCGGAAGTCCGACCTTACCGAACGCGGAACCGGTCCAGTAGGTGCACTCATCACAGTCCGGCATGAAGTAGGTGGCCGAGACGAAGGCCCCGATCGGAGCCCCGGGGAGCTGAACCCCGGCACGGGCACCAAAACCGAACTCGCCCTGGAGGCTCGACGCCTCTTCCAGACCCGAGATCATGGCCACGTGACCACCCACCTTCAGCAGCTGCGCGTCCACCGGGTTCGCCAGAACGGCGAGCGCCAGGACCGCAGACATGGCAAACGCGAAACGACGCATGTGCATTATCCTCCGGATAAACAAATGTTTACGCAAAAGGTCCCCGCACGCTCGTCGCAGCACAAGTTGTTTTGTTTCATGATGCACGCTCGCTCGGGGGGCACGGAGAACTGGAACACGAAACGTGCCAACTCCCCAGAGCCGAAGTGCGCATCGGTTCGAGCCGGTGATGTGCACTTATGTTCCGGAATCAGACTTTTTGTCCGACCTGGCACGGGAACCGTGTTCCCCACTGGTGATGTCCGGACGTAGCTTTCGATTACCTCGACACCCCACCGACCGAACCATGGCCAAGAAACAGTCCTTCGACATCTCCACGTCCGTCGACATGCAGGAAGTCGACAACGCCGTGAATCAGGCGCTCAAGGAGACTCAAACTCGATACGACTTCAAAGGCACCGATTGCACGCTCGACTTCGACCGGGGAAATGGTGCGGTGAAGCTCGAGGCCGACGACGAGTTCCGACTGACGCAACTGATCGCCATCCTCCGTGAGAAGCTCAGCCGGAGGCAGGTCCCGCTGAAGAACATCGACGAAGGAAGTGTCGAAGTCGGCTCGCTGGGGCGGGCTCGAATGGTCGTCGGTCTCAAGAGCGGGATCGACCAGGAGACCGCGAAGAAGATCTCGAAGGACATCAAAGACGGCGGGTTCAAGAAGGTCCAGGTGCAGATCCAGGGCGAAGAACTCCGCGTCACCTCCGGCTCAAGGGACGAACTCCAGGCTGTCATGGCCTTCCTCCGACCCAAGGACTACGGAGTGGAGTTGATGTTCGGGAACTACCGCTGACGTGAAGTCGGAAGGGACCGCCCCCCCGGCCTCTCCCCCTTCGATCCGCGAAGCCGTACAAGCGCTCCGCGACGGTGAGGTCTCCGCGGTCGAACTGACCGAGGTGGCCATAGAACGGCACCTCGGCGCGACGGACGTCTACGAGGCGTACCGACACTTCGATGTCGAGTCGGCCCGCAGTGACGCCCGCGCAGCGGATGCTCGACTCGCGATGGGAGCGACCCCGCCCCTGTGCGGCATTCCCGTGTCGGTGAAGGATCTCTTCGGTGTCGAGGGCATGCCGACCTACGCCGGGTCCCCAGCCGCCCTACCGGAGGACCCCTGGTCGCGCGACGGGTGGCTCGTCCGGAGACTCAGGGAAGCCGGGGCCATCATTGTCGGGAAGACCCACACCGTGGAGTTCGCCTACGGCGGTGTCGGTATCAACCCTCACTGGGGAACCCCGCGCAACCCGTGGGATGCCGAGGTGCCGCGGATCCCCGGGGGATCGTCGTGCGGGGCGGCCGTGAGCCTATGGGAAGGATCGGCGTTCGTGGGTCTCGGCTCGGATACCGGTGGCTCGATTCGGATTCCGGCGTCCGCGAACGGGCTCGTCGGCCACAAGACGACGCGTGGACTCTGGTCCACGGAAGGCGTCGTGCCCCTGAGCGGCACGTTCGATACGATCGGCGCCATCACGAGAACCGTGGAGGATAGCGCCTGGCTCTACGGAGCCGTCGACCCTCGTTGGGGCCGCAGTGAACCCCTCCTCGACGCTCTCGAGACCGCCGCGATTTCCGGTCTCCGTGTCGGCATGCCCGAGTGCACGATCTGGGAGGACTGCCAGGCCGATATCAAGGCGGTCCTCGAGGGCACTCTCGAACAACTCGAGGCCGAAGGGGTCCGGGTCGACAACGTCGTGGCGACCATCCTGGACGACGCCGCTGATCTGTACCTGAAAGGGGGCATCGTGAAAGCCGAGTGCCACGCCTTTCTCCGTCGGGAACTCCCGGAGTGGCTCGATCTCCTCCACCCGACCGTCTCGCGTCGACTCGATGGCGCCCTCGATCTCGATGGGGACGACTACCGACACGCCCTCGCCAAGCAGAAGCGGCTGGCCGCCTTCGCGCACAACCTCTTTTCGGATGTCGACATCCTCGTCCTTCCAACGCAGTTGATCACACCGCCCCCTGTCGCCGAGTTGGAATCCAACCTCGATCGATACAACCAGGTAAACCTGGCGATGCTCCGACCGACCTGCCCGGTGAACCTTCTCGAACTGTGCGCGATCACGTTGCCGGTCGGGCTGGACGACTCCGGGATGCCTGTGGGCCTCCAGCTGATCGCGCAGGGGGGGGAGGACGAGTTTCTACTCGGAGTCGCCCTCGCGGTCGAGCGCGCCATCGGGACCGCCGCGACACGCCTGGGCTCGCCGCCCCTCTCGGTGTAGCCCGCCGGCTCCACCGACTTTCATCCATCTAGCCGGCAGGCGCCACCGAGTCCGACCCCGAGCTTCCGAGCAGCTGGTGCACGCGCGCCATCAACTCGGACGGGGTGAACGGTTTGGCCAGGATGTCGGTGTCCTCCGCCCCGAGCGCCGTCTCCGCACCGTGTTCCGCCGTGTAGCCGGAGATGAAGAGCACCGGTAGTCCCGACCTCTTCGCGCGGATCCGTCGCACAGCCTCGGGGCCCGACAAGGAAGGCATCACGATGTCGCTGATCAGCAGGTCGATCGGTCCGATATGGGAGTGCGCGAGATCCACCCCGTCCAGGCCGTCCACCGCCTCGAGGACCACGTGGCCCTGGTCTCGAAGCATCCCGGCAATCAGCTCTCGCACCGGTTCGGCGTCCTCGATCACGAGCACCGTGAGCCCGGCACCGCCATGCGATAGGGTCGACTCGTCGCTGAGCAGCGCCTCGGCAACGCCCTCGACACGGGGCAAGATGATCGACACGGTCGTGCCCGCACCCAACTCGCTCCGAACCCGGATGGTACCACCGGCCTCACTCACGATGCCGTAGCAGGTCGCCAAGCCGAGCCCGGTGCCCTCTCCAGGCTCCTTCGTGGAGAAGAAGGGTTCGAAAGCCAGCTCCTGCACCTCGTCCGACATGCCCGCCCCGTCGTCCGACAGCTCGAGCACCACGAACTCCTTGGCCGTGGCGGCACTGTCGACCTCCGGAAGGTCGGCCCCCCGGACCACGAGCGTCCGAATGCGGATGGTGCCACCATCCGGAAGGGCGTCGCGCGCATTCAGGGTGAGGTTCATCAGCACCTGGTCGAACTGCTGAGGGTCGATCTCGATGAAGGCCCCCGTTGCTGCGAGCGACATCGACAGTTCGATCTTCTCTCCGATCAGTCGACGCAACAGCTGCTCGGATCCCTGCGTGAGGCGGTCCAGCTCGACCGTCGTGGCGCGCACGACATCCCGGCGGGCGAAGGTGAGAAGTTGGTGGGTCAGCCCGCTCGCGCGGCGCGCCGAGTCTTCGATGGCCTCTACCTGTCTTGCGGCCTGAGAGGTGCGTGGCAGCCGGGCTCTCGCCATCTCGGCGTTCCCGAGGATCGTGGTGAGAACATTGTTGAAGTCGTGCGCGATCCCACCCGCGAGCCGACCGATCGAGTCCATGCGCTGGGCATGAGCGAGCTGGTCCTCCAACTCCTTCTCCGCCGAGCGATCTCGAATGATGACGACGAAGCTGGCCAGCGTACCGTCTTCGTCGCGGACGGCGGACGCGTGGATGTGCGCCCACATCAACGTCCCATCCTTGCGGATGTACCGCTTGTCCCCGACGTAGGTGTCACGCTCGTTGCGCAGGAACTGATCCACCGCCCGCTTGCTGGCCGGACGGTCCTCGGGAAAGGTGATGCTCTCGAAGGTGATCGTGTCCAGCTCTTTGGCGGTGTAGCCGAGCATCTGGCAGAGTGCCCCGTTGGCGCCTCGCACAAAGCCGCTGCGATCGGACTCGGCGATGCCGATGGCAGCACTTTCGAAGATCGAGCGGTAGCGGCGCTCCGAGGCCGCGAGTCGACGCTCGGTCTCCTCCCGCTCGGCACTCTCGACGGCCTGGAGCAGGATGTCACCGATGGCGCCCGCCAGCACCTTCTCTTCGACTCTCCACGTGCGGGGGCCGTCATGACACTGGTGACAGATCACCCCGATGAGTTCCCCGCCTCGACGAACCGGAACGTCGAGCAGAGCGTCGACCCCCTCGGCCTCGAGGTAACTCACCAACTCCTGAGTGGCTGGGTGGGTCCTCACGTTGTTGGCGGCCAGGGTGCGCTGGGTCCGTAGCGCACGGAAATACCGAGGCGCTTCGTCGGAAGCGATGAACGCTCCCTTGTCGTGGCGACCGCTCCGGGCGTCGAAGAGGTCCCCGCACCGGATGCCGTCCGCCTCCATGAACCATACCGATGCGGTTCCGACGTCGAGGAGTTCCGCGGCCATTTCGGTGATCTCTCGACACGCGGTCTCGAGGTCACCCTGCTGAATCGTTCTCCCGTGCTCCACCGCAAACCGCGCGAGTCGTTCGTTGAACTGCTCGAACCGTCTTCGCTCGGACAGGTCGTGGACGATGGTGATCACCTCGGTGGACGGACTCGCCTCCACGCCGAACGCCCGCACCTCGACGCGACGGGTCCCCGAATCCCCGCAACGCTGGTTGGCAAAGAAGACCCCGCGGGCCGACTCGCCGCTCCCGACTTCGCGAATGACCTGCTCTGCCGTGTCGTCCCCGATCCACAGCTGGTCGATAGGCCGACCACGCAGCTCGGTCTCGTCGAGTTCGAGGTCACGCCGGGCCCGACTGTTGGTCGCGACGACCGCCATGGTCCGGGGGTCGACCACGACGAGCGCGGTCGCCGTCTCCTCCAGCACCCTTCCGTACCTGGCTAGAAACGCCGCATTCGGCCCGTCGGGAAGACCGGAATCCCGGGCCTTGGTCCCGCTCGCTTTCGAGGGGTCGACCACCCGGCGCTGCAGCACCACCATGCGACCGGTCGCGAAGAGAAGACCGAGGACGGCCCAGAGGCCCGTGAATCGAGCCCCTCGATAGAGGACGGAGTCCACGGTCGACTCGAGCGTCACGAACTGCGCCGCGACCTCCTCTCTTCCACCCGCCCACACGCGGACCGCCTCCGCATAGGCCCGATCGACGGCTTCGAACTCGAGGAGCGCCTCCGTGCGTTCGCCTCGCTCCAGAAGAGACACGACCAGGACGACCCCGGAGGCCACGACACCCTCGAACTCGGAGGCCTCGAGGGCAACCTGCGCGAGGGCTTCGTCCTCGGTCGAGCTCGCCACCGCACTCGGAACGAAGAAAGGCAGCGCTCGCGCCCGGACCTCTTCGACCCTCGCCGCAGGGGCCCCGGCGGAGGGCCCCTGTACCAACAGCTGTACGGAGGTCACCAATTCCCCGAGCGATGCGACGCGCCCCTCCGCGTCGAAGCGCCAGTCGATCAGCCGCCGGGCCTCCTCCTTGGCCGCCTGCATGTCGGGCAGGAGACGAACGCCCACGAAGCCGGCGAGCACGGCGATATATCCTGCGGCAACGAGCGCCGAAGCGACGGGCGACCGGAGGATCCGCACGTGTCAACCGGTGAGCCGGGGCACCACCTGTCGGCGGAGGTCCGTCATCCGCCGGCCTGGATCTCTGCCGCGACGGCCTGAACCTCGTCGAGTACGCGGAGGAGGTTTCCACTCCACAGCATACCGATCTCCTCCTCGGTGTAGCCCCGACGCACGAGTTCGAGCGTCACGTTGAAGGTCTCGGACGCATCGTTCCACCCGGTCACGCCGCCGCCGCCGTCGAAGTCGGAGCTGATGCCGACGTGCTCCACCCCGATCAGATCGACGAGGTAGTCGATGTGATCTACGAGGTCGGCCACGTCGACCGGAGCGGGCGGATCGGGCATCGCCATCAGCCGGGATTCGGCCTCGGCCTGAATCGACTGCATCTCGGCCTGGAACGCCTCCCGCTCGGCTTCGTCCATCGACTGCATCATGCGGAAGAGTGCCCCGCGTCCTCCTTCGGGCATCTGGAAGTCGCGCTCGGCCGCCACCTCGGCGACGAGTTCCTGCGTGGCCGCGTTGTACGCGTCGTTCTTCTCGGGCCGCAGGTAGCTGCGGAACGCAACGGTCTGAACGACGCCTCCGGTCTCGGCGAGAGCCCTGAGCTGCTCGTCGTCCATGTTTCGCGAAACGTCTCCTACGGCGCGAGCTGCGGAGTGCGAAGCGATGACCGGCGCCCGCGACAGTTCGATCGTCTGGAGGTTCGCCTCTCTCGAGGGGTGCGAGACGTCGATCATCATCCCCCAACGGTTCATCTCTGCGACGACCTCACGACCGAGCTCGCTGAGTCCGTTGTGCAGCCACACGTCGTCACGCTCACCGGTGTTCGAGTCGGCGAGCTGGCTGTGGCCGTTGTGGGCGAGCGACATGTACCGCCCACCCCGCTCCCAGAACTCCTGCACGCGCGAGGCATCGTTGCCGATCGGGTATCCGTTTTCGATCCCGATCATGGCGACCTTCTTGCCCTCGGCTACGATCCGCCGGACATCGTCGGAGGTGAGCGCCAACTCGATCCGGTCCGGAGCGATCTCTTCGGTGAGCCGGTGGATCGCGTCGAACTTGGCCACGGCCTGCTCGTACGCGCCGTCGAAGCCGTCGTTCGTCAGCATGCCCTGACCGACGTAGACGATGAACCATGCCACGTCGAGCCCACCGGCTTCCATCTTCGGCAGGGTGACCTGGGTGTTCAGATCCATCGTGTAGTTCTGCTCGGCCGTGAAGTTGGCCGGGCTGATATCGTCGTGGGTGTCCAGGGTGATCACGCGCTCGTGGATGCCGCGGGCGCGCTGGACCAGTTCGGCCTCGGTTTCGCCCTCGGGCGTGGCTTCGCCCCCACAAGCGGCGAGTGCGAGAACGATCAGGAGGGAGCCGACCGAGATAGAGCGGGAACGAAGGAAGCTTCGAACGATCATGGTGCGACGTGGCTACGGGGGAGAGTGAAGCTACGAAAGCTATCCGCAGGACGCCGACCCTGCCACGCGAGAGCCGTGCCTACAGCCAGGTGAGTGCGAGGGACACGGTCAGCAGGGATCCGGCCGTGGTCAGTAGGACGGTCCGTGCGGCGACCTGGGCGGCTGCCTCGTAGCGTGCCCCGAAGAGGTAGGCATTCACCGCGCACGGCATCGCAGCGAGCAGGACGGCCACTGTGACCCACAGTCCCTCCATCCCGAAGACGGGTACGGCCAGCACCCAGACCAGGATCGGGTGAACGCACAGCTTGAGGACGGTCAGCAGCACCGCCGGTGCCACCTCGCCACCGAGCGGATAACCCGACAGGGATGCCCCGAGCGCGAAGAGTGCGCATGGGACGGCCGTGGCGCCCAGAGCATCCAGGATTCCCCGAGCGACGCCGGGCACGGGCACGGATCCGACGTTCAGCAACAAGCCGATGACGATTCCCACGATAATCGGGTTCCGAACGACGTCGACGAGCGTTCGCCCCAATCGGACCATACCGGTATCGCCGCTTCCCCTCCCGGCCTGAACCAGAAGCACGGTCACGGGCATGACCGTCGCCGAGTGGAAGGCGATGATCAGCATCATCGGTAGCATCGCCTGATCCCCGAGAACCGCCAGGACGACGGGGAGCCCCATCAGGACCAGATTCGAGAAGGAGGCGCACAGGGCAAAGATGGCCTGTGCGGCCAGGTCCCGACCGAAGACGTAGCGCCCTGCAGCGAAGCCGAGTCCCCAGACGATGGCCGTGGCGCCGTAGAAGGCCGCAAGGAAGCGAAGATCCAACTGGGGCGGCACATCGAGGTCGGCCATGCTCCGGATGAGCAACGCCGGAATCGAGAAGGTGAAGGCGAAGAGGACGAGGCCCTGGACCCCGGGAGGGTCGAGAACACGCATCCGCCCCGCCGCGAACCCGAGGACGACGAGTCCGAAGATG
This sequence comes from Gemmatimonadota bacterium, assembly GCA_030430625.1. Lineage (GTDB taxonomy): Bacteria > Gemmatimonadota > Gemmatimonadetes > Longimicrobiales > Gaopeijiaceae > UBA2589. The sequence continues at coordinate 11,320 of JAUIKL010000022.1, read as the reverse complement.
GGCCCCAGAGTGGGGAGGAGTTCGCTCAAGCGGGGTACCGCCTCACGTAGACGATCGGTTCACCCGGATCGAGGACAGCGTCGTGACGACCGCGATCACCATCAGCATCCACGACAACCGCAGCCAGACGTGGCCCTCTCGCACATGGTCGGCCAGATCCCACCCCGACCGGAACAGGATCCAAGCGGACGTGGTGAGCCAACCGCCCAAACCGATCATCGCACCGATCCGGAACCACTCCAGCCGCCACTCGGGCAACGCGACCTCGAGGATCAGGAAGATTCCCACGGAGAAGAACATCATCATCAGGATCGTGTGGGCCACGCCCTCGACACCCGGATCGTTCCCATGACCGTAGAAGAGTATGGCACCGTTGAAGCACGCCGCAGCCAGTGCCAGGTAGGTGGCGCGGTACGTGAGCAGCCCGCGGCGCGCGGCGAGGTCGACCACCCCGGAAAGGGCGAAGCCGATGTACCCCGTGATGTGGTGCCAACCCATCACCCAGTCCATCGGATCCCACCCCGAATTGGGTAGTTCGAGCGGCAGGGCCAGGACGAGCGCCAGGATCTTGAGCGAGGTAGGAAAGAGGGTGCGTTCGACGGGCTCACCCGCCTCTCGGGCTCGGCCCGAGCCGACGAGTTCCCACAACCACCAGAGTCCCCAGATCGTGAACACGACACCGGGGATCAGGTGGCCGACGAACGTCCCGGACGCGCCTCCGACGACATCGTGCTCCACGGATTCACTCCTCTGATCTTCGTTCGACGGAAAGCCGGCCCGGAAGGTGTACAAGTCCACCCGGACTTGCCAGCCGAACCGGGGGAGCAGGATGATTCCCGGCCCCCACGTCCCTGCCCCCAGCTCCTCTGGTCGCCCATTTCGTGAAGGCCCCGTCGGCTCGCAACCGCCTCCTGACCGCCGTCCTGGCAGTCGGGCTCGCATGGTGCGCCACCGAGCCATCCGCGGCACAGCAGCTTCCGGCCGGCCCGACGGTGTCGGATGGTCCTCAGGTGCGCGGACCCTGGTGGACGTTGTGGTCGTGGCGGAGCCCTCACGATCGGGTCATCTCGGCGATGACGACGGTGCACGTCTACAGCCTCGACGAGGGCTTCGCCAACAACTGGGCGTTCGGCGCCATCGGCAACGGCTTCTTCGGCGCGACCTTCATCACCACGCACGGCCCGCGCGGGTGGGCGGCGGGCTTCGAACGGGCCTGGGCAGAGGGCTCGTGGGGCCCGGTTCGGACGATGGTCGGCTTCAGGAGCGGCCTCGTGTACGGCTACGACCGCCGTCTCGGATGGGTCGCTGACAAGGTGCCGATCCTCCCGTACGGACAGCCGGTCCTCCTGGCCCGCGCCGGGCCGGTGACCGTCGACCTGACCTATACGTGGGTCGTCACGTCGTTCACCCTCGGCCTGACGCTCTGGTAGCCTCGCACTCCGCTCCACAGCTCGGGACTCGGCCGGTCTCTCCCCGGCACGTGTCATACAGTGCGCCGGCTGAGGTCACTCAAGCCCGAATCGAAGTGATCCGCGCTGCGGACCCGCAGCAACCAAGGAGAGTGAACATGTCGAGGAACCACCGCTTCCGTGCGGCCGCCTTTGCGGCCCTGGCGGTCGTCTCCGCCGGCTGTGAGACCGGTACCGACCCCGACGTCGTAGAACCTTTCGATGCAGAAGCCGCCCTCGCGGACATGCAGGCACTCGAGTCGTCCTTTCAGACCGAGGGTCTCGACGGCTTCGCCGCGCTCGGAGGCCGGACTCCGTTCGGCACCTCGCCGGCCGCGATCGGTGTCGTGGCGAACCTCGGTGCCCCCGGCACCGCCGATGGCGGTCGAGCCTGGGCGAGGGAGCTGGCGGACCGCATGGTCGCCGCCCACGTAGACATGACCGAGGGGCCGATGGCGGGCCCGATCATCTCGGGCTGGCACCGCGGGACGACGTTCGTCTACGACCCCGAGTCGGACGACTACGCAGCCGACCTCGAGCGCTCCGATGCGCCCGCGACCGGGGTCCGCTTCGTCCTCTACGAGGTCGACGATGCGGGTACGCCTGTTTCGACCGAGGAGGTCGGGTACGTCGACCTGATCGACGAAGGCGACGACAGTGCCGAGGACATCGTCCTGCGGCTCGAAGTCGTCGAGCACGATGTCACCCTACTCGACTACCGGACGACGCTCGATCACGACGCCACCTCCGGAGCGCTGACGGTCGACGGCTTCTTCGCGGGCCCCGAAGGCCGCCTCGACTTCGACATCGCCCTCGAGGCCGAAGAGGTCGGAGACGAAACGATCATCGACATCACGTTCGACTTCGGTGTCGCGGATCGCGGCTTCTCGATCGTGGGGTCGGTCACCGGCATCGAAGACGGGAACGACGACGGCCCAGGCCGCCTCGACATCACCATGGAAAACCCCAACGACAAGGTCCAGGTGGTTCTCGACGCTGCCGGGGACGGAACGGCCGAGGGGTCGGTCCGGGTGAACGACGTGGTGTTCGCCACGGCCACCGCGGTCGCGGGTCAGGACCCGGTCTTCCTCGACGCCCAGGGCGAGCCCCTCACCGGACTCGAGGTCCTGGTGCTCGTGAGGATCTTCGACGTCGTGGAGGACGTCTTCGACTTCCTCGAAGACATCGTCGACCCGGTCGACGAGCTCGTTCTGATCGGCGCCATTCTCTGACGCCGTCCGGACACACGAGCGGGACGAAACCGTTCCGCTGCACAGCCATCATCGGTACCGTAGAACCGGAGGCCCCACCGCCGTGGGGTCTCCGGTTTCTCGCCAGCTATACGAGGTCCTCTGTTATGATCGGCACGCGTACAAGAACGCTCGCTTCCGCAGCGGCCCTGGCCGTTTTGACGACTCTGGCCGCATCGGCTCATGTGGCCGCACAGTCCTCGACCACCCGCGGCTTCCTCCTCGGGGCCCATCTCGGCGGCGGCGCGGTGAGCATCGAGGGGTCCGAGTACGCTCGCGGGGGCGGTGGCGGTGTCACGTTCGGACTGGGCGTGAACCGGAACTTCACGGTCTTCCTGAACCTCGACGGCTCGTCGATCGACGTGGCGGCCGACGGAGGGGCTGTCGAGGGGGACTGGACCCTGGGCCACGCGGACCTCGGCGTGCGCTTCAACTTCGCGAACTCGCTGCGCAGTTGGGTTCCGTACCTCTCGGGAGCCCTCACGGCCCGCGCCGTGAGCATCTCGGACATCGGTGGCAACACCGGGACGGAGGGGTCGATCTCGGGAGGTGGGTTCACCCTGGGCGGGGGTATCATGATCTACCCGTCTCAGGCCTTCGCCGTCGACATCTCCGCCCTGTTCACCCAGGGTCAGTACACGACCCTCACGGTCGGTGGAACCTCGCAGACCGGTTTCGATGTGGACTCGGCGTCCAACCGGTTCTCGGTCGGTATCGCCTGGTGGCCCTAGGAGTCGCCGGCCACTCGACTCAGTCGGAGCCTCCCGGCTCGTCCCTGAGGCGATCCAGCATCTCCTGCTGATCCACGCGTAGGATGTTCTTGATCCGCACCAGCATCTCGAGGTGCGCCGTCTTGATGTCCTTCTCTTTGTCGAGCACGTCTCCGATCTCGTCCATGGCCTCGTCGAGGTCGACGCGCGGTCGGCGTGTGACCTGACCGAGCTGCTCCATCTCGTCCAACAGCTCCCACTGAAGGCTCAGGACCTGTCCCTGGAAGTCCGAGATCAAGCGACTGATGGCATCCCGCTGCTCGTCGTCGAGTCCGATGGCCCTCCGGTGCTGCATGATGAGTTCCGGGGGAAACAGACTCGAGAAGAGCGGATCTTCGTTCAGAGACGGTGCCTCCTGGCCCGCGGCCGGCATCCCCAGCGCGAGGGTCGCCACTACGCCGACCACCCCGAGCAGCTCACGGGGCCTCACGAGTCCCTCCCCGCCGCAGCGCCCCCATCCGACCCGGCCGGCAGGACTCCGCCCACGCTCGGGACGGCCCCGAGGTCCAGCCCCGGGACATCGAGCAGGGCCGCCGTCGGCGATCGCCACGCGCCCGAGGCGGCATCGGTCGAGTAGGCCGCCACGAGCGCTTCGAACTCGGCGTCCGCCGGATCGACTCCGCTCTCCACGAAAAGGAGACCGGCTGCGCCAGCCGCCGCAGCGAGAGAGACCCACCCACCGAATCGAACGAGTCGCTGGCGGCTCGCGGAGCCGTGACGCATCCCATCCGTACCCGGACCGTCATGTGCCGCACCACCGTCGACCACAGCGAGTCGCGGCGCGCCCTCCGCATCCGAGCGCGCGACATCGAGCATCCGATGGACGTCGGGGGCCCGGGCCGTCGTGTCCTGGCGGAGGGCCTCGAAGGCCGCCTCCAGCCGTCCGTCTTCCTTCTCGTTACTCATCGCTCTTCCTCGCTATCGGACTCCGAGGACAGCAGGGCTCTGAGCCGCTTCTTGCCTCGGTCATAATGTACGCGGGCCGATCCGATGGACACCTCCATCACCTCGGCCGCCTCCCGAATCGTCATCTCTTGATAGAAGACCAGGTCGATCACCTCGCGCTGGCGGTCGGGCAGCTCCCGCAGCGCTCGACGGAGTTCTTCGGCCAACTCCGCCGCTTCGAGAGCGGCCGTCGGCTGTGGCTTCTCGACGTGGGCATCCGACCCGAGATGCATTCGCTTCGCTCGTTCGAACTGCGAACGCCGAGCGCGAGACACCTCCCGTGCGGTGTGTCGAATGACCCCGAACAGCCACGTGCGAAAGGCCGAGCGCCCGTCGTACCGCGCCCGCCCGGAGATCACCTTGAGATACGCTGTCTGTAACACGTCTTCCGCATCCGCCTCGTTCCACGAACAACACGAGCACGCCCATCCGAAGCTCGCCGCATGCAATTCGGCGAGCCGCGTCTCCACTTCCTCACGCTGCTTCGTTGATGGATCCATCTCGTGTGGTAGGACCTACCGCTCGTTCCTGAGTGACCCCCACGGCCAAGATATATGACGGCTCGGCTTGTCCCGGCACTCACCCGACCCGACGTTGGCACCATCACCTCGGCGCCACGTCCCCAACCCGAGCCCTGTCATGTCCCGTCGTCACATCCTCTCCGCCCTGATCGCCCTCCTCTTCGCCTCCCCGGCGGCCGCCCGTCAGAGTCCGCCGAGCATTGCGGAGCGTACCGATGGAATGGAACGGATGGAGGGCTTCTTCGACCTCTACTGGGACGCCGGGACCGGTTCCCTCTTCTGGGAGATCGACCGCCTCGACACCGAGTTCCTCTATCAGATCTCGATGGGTTCGGGACTCGGCAGCAACCCTGTCGGAATCGACCGAGGGCAGCTCCGCGGGACCCACGTGCTCGAGGCGAAGCGCGTCGGCCCCCGGGTCCTCCTCATGGAGCCCAACTACGAGTTCGTCGCACAGAGTGACAACCCGACCGAAGTCCAGGCCGTGCGCGACGCCTTCGCCCCGTCGGTGCACTGGGGCTTCGACGTGGCCGCCGAAACGGGGAACCGCGTCCTCGTCGACGCCACCGACTTCTTCCTCAGGGACGCACGGGGAGTCATCGACCAGATCGCCAATCGCGGTCAGGGCACCTTCACCCTCGACCGCTCACGAAGCGCGATCCACCTCCCCGCGACGGAGTCCTTCCCGGAAAACACCGAAGTCGAGGCGATGCTGACCTTCACGAGCCGGAACCCGGGCGGGTTGGTGAATGGCGTGGCGGCAACGGGTCAGGCCGTCACCCTCCGGCAGCACCATTCGTTCATCCAGCTTCCGGAACCCGGCTTCGAAACCCGCATCGCCGACCCGCGCGTGGGTGTGAACGGGCCGACCCTCTACGACTACGCGACCCCCATCGACGCCGACATGCGGGTCCGCCTCACCGCCCGGCATCGGCTGGAGCGGACCGATCCGAACGCCGAGCGTTCCACCGCCGTCGAGCCCATCGTGTACTACGTGGATCCCGGGACACCGGAGCCCGTTCGCTCCGCCCTCGTCGAGGGCGCACAGTGGTGGGCGGAGGCTTTCGAAGCCGCGGGCTTCATCGACGGCTACCGGGTCGAGGTCCTGCCCGACGGCGTGGACCCGAACGACATCCGGTACAATGTCATCCACTGGACGCACCGCAGGACGCGCGGGTACTCGTACGGCAACTCGGTCGTCGACCCCCGAACCGGTGAGATCATCCGGGGTGTGGTGAACCTCGGCAGTCTGCGGCTCCGGCAGGACTATCTGCTGGGTCAGGGCATGGTCGCGCCGTTCGCGGGAGGGATCTCGGCACCCGAGCAGGATTCCGAGGCCGGTGAGTTCGCGGACGCTCCGGTCTACGACTATCTGGCGCAGGTAGCCCCGAACTCCGATGCGGTCGAGATGGCCCTCGATCGGGTGCGGCAGCTTTCGGCGCACGAGGTCGGGCACACGCTCGGCTTCCCGCACAACTACATGGCCAGTGCCTACGGCCGCGAAAGTGTCATGGACTATCCCGCGCCCCGCGCCGACATCGACGCGAACGGGGACATCGACCTCTCGGATGCGTACGTGCAGCGCATCGGGGCCTATGACATCCTCTCGGTGAACTGGCTGTACCGAGACTTCCCCGAAGGCACCGACGTGCCGAGTGCGCTGGCGGCTATCGCCGACCAGGGTGTCCGCGACGGCCTCATCTACATGGGGCACACCAACAACAACTTCATCGGGGCCGCCCACCAGTACGCGAGCGTGTGGGACAACGGCGAGAACCTGGTCGATCACCTGAAGCTGGAGATCCGCATTCGGGAGATCGGCCTCGATCGATTCGGAACGGACGTGATCCGACCCGGCGAGCCGCTGTCCAACCTCGAGTACGTGCTCCTTCCGCTGTACATGCACCACCGTTTCCAGCTGAGGGCCGCAGTCCAGAGTCTCGGTGGAGCCGACTACCGCTATGCGCTCAAGGGCGATGGGCAGGTGCCGTTCACGATCATCGACGGAGAGGAGCAGCGAGACGCCCTCGAGACCGTTCTGTCGACGATCGCGCCGGACTTCCTGATGCTTCCGCAGTCGATCGTGGAGATGATTCCCCCGCCTGCGTATCGGCACAGTGAAGGCGAAGCCTTCCCGGGGCGCACCGAGCAGATCTTCGATCCCATCGCCGCGGCCGAGGCGGCAGCCGCGTTCACCGTGGGCGAGATCCTCCACCCCGCTCGGATGTCACGGCTCGTCCTTTATGGGAGTATGGGAGACTACCCGACGCTCGAGGAGGTCGTCGATCGGCTGATGGAGGCCACCTGGGGTCTGGCGGACTCGTCCGACGACTACCGCAACCAGATCGTGCACGCCACCCAGCGCACGGTGATCGACCAGATGATGCAGCAGGGGTCGATGGACGGGAACGCTGCTGAAGTTCGCGCGATCCTCCACGATCGACTCGACAGACTCGCCGCCTCGATCGAGGCCGAGGGCAACGCGGCACCCCACCGACGCCTGGCGGCCGCGGACATCCGCCGGTGGCAGTCGGGCATCGAGAACACCGTGCCCGGGCCGGTCATCCAGATGCCGTCGGGTGATCCGATCGGTGGCAGCAGTCGGGGAGGAGGGCCGGGCGCTCGCTGAGTCGACGGACTCGAGCAGCCGCACCGAGGCCCCGGGACACAGCGTCCCGGGGCCTCGGTCCATTCTTGGGATCCGAGTCGGCCGCTACCGAACGCCGACCCACCCCTTCACGGATTCGAAGAGAGCGGCCGAGTCGTACCCGACACCGTCCTTGAACACGGTGGTCATGGCGCGGAACGACTCGACGTCCGATCTCGGGTCACCGCCCAGCAAGACGAAGTCCGCTCGCTTGCCGACCTCGACGCTGCCGATCTCATCCGCACGATCCAGGTAACGCGCGCCGTTGAGCGTCGCGACTTCCACCGCCTGCTCGACGGTCAGCCCCATCTCCACGAGGAGTTGGAGGGCGCGCTGGTTCGCATAGCCCGGGACAACGTCCCCACCGCCGGTCGGGTCCGTTCCCACCACGAGGAGCCCTCCCGCGTCGTAGAAGGCCTTCTCCATCTCCATGTACCGGGTCAGGAGTTCCGCAGCGGTGGCCCCGCCCCGACCGAGGCCCGCCATAACCCTCGCGTTCAGCTGCGGCAGCATGGCCGCCTGGGCCCCCTCCGGTGGCGGCGGGCGCCCGTCGGCCCGCCGCTCGACCACGGTCAGCGTCGAGGTGAGGGCGACGCCGCGATCGACGAGGTGAGCCACGACATCCGTGAAAGCGGGCGAGTCGAGATCGAGGTCGAGGTACGTCTGGGTCGCGCCGCGAGGGCACCGGTCGGGCTCTTTCCCCTCGACCCAATCGGTCGCGGCGAAGAAGCCGTGCTCCAGGTTGTCGATACCGAGGTCGGCGGCCTCACGGTACGTGATGGAGCAGAGGTGACCCGTCACCTTCACGCCGCGCTCGTGCGCCCGTTCGATGGCGGCGCCGAGAACCTCCCGCGAGATCAGGTTGTACGCCTTGAACGACGTCACGCCCTGATCGATCCAGAAGTCGACGTGCTGCCTGGCCTGCTCGGGCGTGCGCAGCTGCGGCATGGCTCTCACGAAGCCACCGAACCCTTCGAGGTACGGCCCGGTCACGTCCATGTGGGGGCCCGGTACGCGCCCCTCCTCGACGTGCTGCGCGACCCGTAGATCCGTGTACGTGTCAACACTCCCGCCCGTCCGCATCGTGGTCACCCCACCCGCCAGGTACAGCGGCGGAAAGGAGATCTCGTTCGTGTTGTACCGCGCCTCTCCCGAAGGGTAGAAGAGGTGCTCGTGCAGCATCACCAATCCGGGAAGCATCGTCTGACCGGCACCATCGATGATCTCGGCACCGCCCGGTGTACCGATCGATGCCGCCGTGCCGATGCGAGCGATCCGACCCTCCCGGACTTCGACACTCACCCCGGTGCGCCCCGGTGCGCCGGTCCCGTCGATCAGGGTGACGTCACGTACGACGAAATGGGGAGCCGACACCGTGACGTAGGAGCGGACGGCCTCGGACAGGGTCTCGAAGGCTTGAGCATCCAGAGACGCTGTCGGTGCGGCGGCGGTCAGGAGCGTGGCGAAAGCCACGGATCTCGACAGAGGGGGCATGGACTCGGATCCTGATCGAGGTGCGGTAGTTCGGAAGCACGAAGGGGCCCCCGGCTCGGCCGGGGACCCCTTCGGCGTATGAGACACCCGTTGCGACCCTCCCGGGCCCGGGCGCCACGCGGTCTACTGCGGGAGCGAAAGGGTGAAGTTCCCGCGGTTCGTGTTCACGAGGATGTACTGCTTGCCCTCGTGCATGTAGGTCATCATGCCGTACCGGTTGGCACGCGGCAGCTCGACCCGACCGAGCTCCTCACCCGTCTCCTTCGAGACGGCGAACAGATGCGGATCGTTGTCGCTGTTCTGCCCCGCGTAGATCAGCATGTCGGGCGTGAGGATCATCGCGGCTTGACGACCCGAACCGGTCATCGGATCCGGACCGCCCGCGACCGCGGGGTGCTCCAGGACGTTCCTCGGCGTGTCACCGATCGGGATGTACCAGAGGTGATCACCGGTGTTGAGATCGATCGCCGTGATTCGGCTGTAGGGGGCCTTCCAGATGGCCAGGCCGTCGACGCGACCGGGGCTCGCCGCAGAGCCGGGGACGTAGTCGTTGATCGTCGTTCCCGTCGGCTGCTCGGTCCGGTCTTCGGCGTACGCACCCCCCGGATCCTTTTCGGCACCCGGAATCATGATCCGGGACCCACATCCCTTCTGGGACGGGACGTAGATGATGCCCGAAGCCGGATCGAACGCCGGCGTACCGTCGATGTTCGTTCCACCGACGTCGGCCGGGCACCAGAGCGCGGCCCGCTTGCCGAGGTCGTTGTCCCGGTGGAGCGGAGGGTTGTACATCGGGCCGTACTCGAAGTCCTCGAGCGCCTCGAGCGCCATCTGCCGGAGCTCGGGCGAGAAGTCGATCAGGTCGTCTTCTGAAAGCCCCTGCATGTCGTACGGTGCCGGCCGGGTCGTGAACGGCTGAGTCTCGGACAGCTGCTCGCCTGGAATGTGGGACTGCGGGACGGGGCGATCCTCGATCGGCCAAATCGGCTCACCGGTCTCACGGTTGAAGACGAAGAGCATGGCCTGCTTCGTGGCCTGAGCCACGATCGGTGTCGGCACCCCGTTGACGACAACGTCTCCGAGAACGGGGATCTGGGGCGTGTCGTAGTTCCAGATGTCGTGCTCGACCAGCTGGTAGTGCCACTTGCGTTCGCCCGTCTCCACGTCGAGCGCGATGAGGCTACCACCGAAGAGGTTGTCGCCCGGCCGGAAGCCTCCGTAGTAGTCCTGCGTGGCCCCGTTCGTCGGGATGTACACCATTCCGAGGTCCGGATCCGCCGAGAGCGGCGCCCAGGACGAAATGTCGCCGGTCCACTCCCACGCATCGTTCTCCCACGTCTCGTGCCCGACCTCACCCGGCCCCGGGAGAACGTCGAACTTCCAGAGCTTCTCACCCGTGCGGGCATCGTAGCCCAGGATGTCTCCGGGGATCATCTCCCGACGGGTCTGGTTGTACCCCTGTTCGGCCGAGTTCCCGACGACGACGACACCGTTCACGACGATGGCCGGCGAAGAACTCGTGATGTAGCCCTGCTCGAGCGGAATCCCCTCGGCGGCGTCCTCGTACTCGTACCCGAGGCCCTCGGGACCGAGAAGGTCGACGACCCCGTGCTCCGGGAAGCCGGGGATGTCCACGGCCCCACCGAAGCCCTCGATGTGCTCACCCGTCTGGGCGTCGAGGGCGTGTAGGAAGAAGGCGGGCGAAATCAGGAAGACGACGTCGCGTCCGTCGATGTTCGCGTAGGCGACACCCTTCCCGTGGTTCTTCCGCATCGAGTACGCCCAGCGGAAGGTCTCCGGCTCGGTGTACGTCCAGACCTCTTCCCCACTCGTCGGGTCGGTGGCCACCACGGTCCGGTACTGCGAGTGGACATTGATGAGCAGCCCGTCGACGTAGATCGGCGTCGACCGTGCGTTGATCTGACCCAGGTGGGTCGCGTCGTACGTCCAGTCGACTTCGAGCGAAGCGAAGTTCTCCGGGTTGATCTGTCCCAACTCGGTGTAGCGCTGGCCGTACGTGTTCCCGGCGATGTTGGCCCATTGGCCATCGGTAGAGACACCCTCGCCACGGGAACTCGTCCCTCCGTCCCCGGTGTCGCCACAGGCGACCCCGAAGAAGGCGAAGACCCCGAGCGCAGCCCAACGGGCGATCCCTCTGCTCATCTGCAAACCCCTCGATGAGGTGAGCACCCACGACGTGCGGGTGCGGATTTCGGAGGGGGAGAGTATGCCGAGCGCGCAGCTG
>JAUIKL010000200.1 GCA_030430625.1 Gemmatimonadota bacterium | reverse complement strand
TCCCCGTCCTCGGGAAAGGCGTCGTCTCCCCCTTCGATGGCGGCGGAGAAGCGCACCCGGCCCGAGGACTGCGCCGGCGGGAGTTCGACCGTCGTCGTCGTCGTTCGCCCCGCCGCCGGAACCGGCACCCGGACGCGAGCCACCTCCCGCTCCTCCTCGTGAAGGATCACCTCGACCGAGTCTCCCGGCGTTCCACCGAACACTTCGATCTCGGCCACGGGCGGCGTGTCGGGAAGCCGAACGTCCGAGACGTTCAGAGCACGAATTCCCGCATTGGCGGCCGCGCCTCCGACCGGCTCGAATCGCACCCGCACGGGGAGCGTCTCGAGGGCGGAGCGGACCGCAACCGCGTCGCCGAACCGGAGGTCGGAGACGACCGTGACGTCACGCACTCCGGCTTCCGCCGCCAACCGCAGCGCGGGGGCGAGTTCACTCGCGAGCCGATCCGGGCCGTCGAGCGGTACGGCTCCGTCCGCGCGGTCATCGCCGAACGCGAATACCCGCGCCCCGTCGGCCTCGACGGCCGACGCACGCTCCCGGGCCGCGTCCCACGCGGTGGCTCCGCTGCCGTCGCTCGCGGCCATGCTGAGCGATGCGTCGAGAAGCACCCAGCGCTGAGCGCCCGCTCCGGGCACGGTACCGGGGAGGCGCGGGTCGAAGAGAAGAAGCAGGACGAGGACCAACGCGGCGGCACGGGCAGCGGCCAGCACCCGGGCCCCTGGCACGGGCAACTCGACCCTGAGGTACACCCAGTACGCGTAGCCGGCCGCAGCGGCGGCCAGCGCGAGGAAAAGCAGCACGCGGATCATCTGGGGTCCGACAACGCTACGGCTGCGGCCCCCCACCCGGCTGCCCGGACTCTGCCTGGCCGGACCCCGTCTGGCCGGACCCCGTCTGGCCGGACTCCGTCTGGCCGAGCTGGGACTGAGCCGTGTACGTGCGGACCGGCCCGGCCCTCGGGATCGTCTCGAGAAGAGCCATCCGCCCGCCCATCTCCGCCTCCCACCGCTGGCTGTCGTCCGCCGGCACGGGGTCGCCCGCCGGCAGGTCGACGGAGAGCGGGTCGAACTGGCGTCCGTTCGCGAGCATCTCGTAGTGCAGATGCGGGCCGGTCACGAGCCCCGTCATACCGACGTAGCCGATCACTTCACTCTGCCGGACGACCGATCCCTCGTAGATGCCGGCCCGGAAGCCGTTCAAGTGGGCGTACCGAGTGACCCACCCGTTCGAATGTCTGATCTCGATCGTATTCCCGAACGATCCCTTGGGCCCTCGGTGGATCACGACCCCATCGGAGGTCGCCATGACCTCGGTGCCGATGTCCGCCGCGTAGTCGACCCCGCGGTGGGCACGGACCCGGTTCAACACCGGATGGAATCGGGCGTTCTGGAAGGTTCCGGAGATCCGACGGTACGCGAGCGGCTTGAGGAGGAAGGCCCTCCGGACCGACTCTCCCTCGAGGTCGAAGTACGACCCCTGCCCGTCCCCATTCGGATCGAAGTAGATCGCGTGGAAGGGCGTCCCCGAATTCACGTACTCGGCGGCGAGCAGGCGGCCGGCGCGCATCGAGCCGTCGGGACGCACCTCCTGCTCGAAGGCGAACCTGTACGTGTCACCGACACGCAGTTGCCTCGAGAAGTCGAGCTGCCACTGGAACACTCGATCGAGGTGGTCGATCAAGCTGTTGCGGTCCTCGTACGGGACCTGGACGAGCACCGGATTCTGAACGACGGACTCCCACAGCCCGCCCTCTCCCTCGATCTCGCCACTCGCATAGACGGTGTCGACGTACACCGGCGTCTCGATGACCCGGGACAGCCAGCCTCCTAGCACCTCGTCCCGGTCGAGTCGGACCGTCTGATCCCGCGACACCGCCACATCGACCCCGCGGAGTTCGTCGGACCCCGGGAGGTATCGGAAGGTGACCTCGGTCCGCTCCCGGAGACGGCGGGGGTCGGCGAATTCCTGGAAGGCCAGCAAGAGGCCCGCCTGGTCGTTCGCGTCCATCACGTCGTACAGCAGTCCCCCGAAGGTCTGCGCACGACCCAGAGACAGGATCTGGACGTCCTCGGCGGGCGGTACGTACACCGCCTCGATCTCACCGACCGATGGTGGCTCCCAGGTACACGCCGCCATAAGACACAGCGCAGCGGCCGTGGCTCGTCGACTCCAGTGATGGTCTCTCTGCTGCATGTCGCTCCTGCGCTCCGTACGAGCACCAGGGTCGACTGCCCGGCGGAAGCTTCTCCGCCGGACAGCCGAACGCCCGAAAGATGCTGGGGCTAGGGACTCTCAGCACCCCTCGGGCGGGCCCACGGACCCACACGAGGGTGTCCCCCCCTCAATCCATCTGTCGTCGGATGAAGGTCGGGATGTCAAGCCCCTCGATCTGTTCCCGAGATACCGTCCGCTCGGGATACCTGCTGAGAGGGAGCACCGGTTCCACTGTGCCACCACCCACGGCCATCCGCACCTCTTGCACCACCTCCGCCTGTTCGACGTGCGGCGGCGGCTCGAGAACCGGCTGATCCACCGACTCCATGACCTGGGTCGGCTGCACCGGCTCCACCTGAGCCGGCATCCGCGGACGGGTGCGACCGAAGTCCCCCGGAATCACCTTCTCGTCGAGCTCCGAGTCGAACCCGGTGGCGATCACGGTGACGCGAATCTTGCCCTCGAGTTCGGGGTCGTGCACGGCGCCGAAGATGATTTCGGCTTCGTCTCCCGCCTCTTCCTGGATAATCGACGAAATCGTCGTAACCTCGTCAATGGCGAGGTCCATACCACCGGTGATGTTGATCAGGACGCCCTTGGCACCCGAGATCGACACGTCGTCGAGGAGGGGGGAGGAGATGGCTTCCTGCGCCGCCTCCTGCGCCCGGTTGTCCCCCTCACCGAAGCCGGAGCCCATGAGCGCGGGGCCGCGCGCGGACATCACCGTGCGAACGTCGGCGAAGTCGACGTTGACCTCACCGGTCACCCGGATCAGATCCGAGATACCCTGAGTGGCGTTGAGGAGCACCTCGTCCGCCTTCTTGAGTGCGTCACGGAAGGACGTGCCCTTCGGCACGACCGCCATGAGTCGGTCGTTCGGGACCATGATGACCGTGTCGACCGAACGCCGGAGCTCCGCGAGACCCTGCGCGGCCTGGCGAGCCCGCTTCTTCCCCTCGAACGAGAACGGCTTCGTCACGACACCGATCGTGAGCGCGCCCATGTCCCGGGCGATCTCGGCGACCATCGGAGCCGCGCCCGTCCCGGTACCACCGCCCATGCCGGCGGTGACGAAGACCAGATCCGCCCCGTCGAGCGCGCGACGAACCTCGTCCTGACTCTCGGCGAGCGCCTGGCGGCCGACCTCGGGCCGGGCGCCGGCTCCGAGGCCGCGCGTCAGCTTCTTGCCGATCTGCAACGTAATCTGGGACCGCGACTGCTTCAGCGCCTGGCCGTCGGTGTTCATCGAGATGAACTCGACGCCCTCCAACTCCTCGTCGATCATACGGTTCACGGCGTTTCCGCCGGCGCCACCGACACCCACGACCTTCATGCGGGCGTTCGCGATCGGAGTCTCTTCGAATTCGAAGATCATCATGTTGTATCTCCTCCCTAGGGAGATGGGGTGGAACTGCTTAAAAGAATTCCTTGAGCCACGTGCCGAGCTTCGTCACGATCCCGGAGGTGCGCGTCGAAGCGCCCCGCCCGGTTTCGCCGAACCGGTCCGCGCCCCACAGGGCGAGGCCGGTACCGACCGAGAAGCGAGGCCGGCGCACGGCGTCCGCCAGGCCCGAGAGCCCCTCACGGGGGACTCCGAGTCGGACGGGTGCGGCAAAGATCTGTTGAGCCAACTCGACGACGCCGGGGATCGCGGCGGTACCACCGCTCAGCACGATTCCGGCGCCCATCTTGTCGAGCACACCGTGGTCCTGCAGTTCGGCCTGGACGATTCCGAAGATCTCGTCGAGGCGCTGCTCCACGATGTGGGCGATGAGTTCGCAGGCTACGGCGCGCACCTGCCCGGGCGCGGCGCCCGGTAGTTCGATCGTCTCTCGCGGGTCGACCATCTGAGCGAAGGCGTGCGCATGGCGCTCCTTGGCTCGTTGGGCCTCCCGGTACGGTGTCGCGAGACCGCGCATCAAATCGGCCGTCAGCGTCGACCCTGCATGCGGGATGATCGCGACGTGCTGGATCTTCCCTTCGTGGTACGCTGCGACGTCGGTCGTGTTGTGGCCGATCTCGACCATGGCGACGCCGACTTCCTTCTCGTCTTCCGTCAGGACGGCCCGCGCCCCCGCCAGCGGCTCGAGGACGAGTTCCTGTACCCTGTAGCCGGCCCGATTCACGGCTTTCGTGATGTTCGCGGAGGCTGTCACCTGACACGTCACCAGGAAGACTTCCGACTCGAGGCGAACCCCCGACATGCCCATAGGATCCTTGATCCCGCGCTGGTGATCGACGCGGTACTCCTGTGGAATCGCGTGGACCATCTCACGGTCGGGCGGAAGAGCCACCGCGCGGGCCACGATATGGACCCGTTCGACGTCGTCCGCCGTGACCTCGTCCTCCGAGATCGCGACCACGCCCATCGAGTTCATGGCGCGTACGTGGCTGCCTCCGATTCCCGCGTAGACACGGTCGACCTGCACACCGGCCATGAGTTCGGCCTCGCCCATCGCAGCTTTCACGGAGGACGTGATCTCGTCGATGTGCGTGACGTCGTCGCCCCGGAGGCCGCCGGTCGGTGCCTGCCCCACGCCCTTGATGACGAGGCCGGGTCGACGGGGGTCTCCCGAGACCTCACCGATGACTGCGCAGGTGTTGTCGCTGCCGATGTCCAGACCGGCGATCAGGCTCGAGCGCATGGGTGGGCCTCCTACGGCTTCCTGCGAACCACGACCTGGTCCGCAAACCTCAAATCGACGACCACGGGCCCCACGCCCGGGTCCTGTGCGCGTGTGTGCGCCACGGCAGAAGCCGCGTCCTTCAGCCGTTCCGAGGTCACGTCGACGGGCACCCAGTACTCCACATCCGCGTCGAGCGTCTCGATGCGCAGGTGGCCGCCCCGCAGGTGTTCCACGGTGGAGATCTCGGCCACGAAGGCCTCGTCGACCCTCGTCAGGCGGGTGATGGCCGAGGCCATCTGCCGGACCTCCTCGGGGAAGACGGCGGCATCCTCCGGGGGGTAGTGGGTCGCCGAGATGATCGGCAGATCGATGGCGTACCGCGTCGGATCGAGCGGAAGGCGAACACCGTGCGCATCGACGGGCTCGAGCGTCGGCGTGGGCGCCAGCGCCACGGGCCGTCGCTCCTGAATCGA
>JAUIKL010000199.1 GCA_030430625.1 Gemmatimonadota bacterium | reverse complement strand
CCAGGCGCACGGCGCGACGCGCGGGGACGATCGTCAGCGGCTCGAACGAAGCGTTCAGCGCCAGACAACTCATCGGTCCCGACCCCTCCATCAACGGGTGCCCGCTCGCCGCAACCTAATGCCCGATAGGCTGCATTCTCAATGGCGAATCGGTCACGTCAGAGTAACGCAACGGGGTCCCGATCGATGGCGAGCCGCACGTCCCCGGCCGGGAGCCGGAACCCCTCGGCCAGGACGCGGGCCGCTGCGCTGATCGAGGCCGGCGAGGTCGAACGGAGGAGAAAGTGCCACCGCCAGCGCTTGTGAAGGCGCTCGATCGGGGCGGGAGCGGGACCGACGATGTCGAGGTCGATCCGATCTCCGGAAGCCCGAGCCATCCGTCCTCGTAGGTAGTGCACGGCCCCTTCCGCTGCCTCCGCCGCCAGGCGCTGGTTCGGACTGCTCACGACGACGTTCACCATGCGCACCCACGGCGCGTAGATCGGGTGGCGCCGCTCCTCGATCTCCCGACCGGCGAACGCCTCGAGGTCGTGGCGGACGGCGGCCCGGATCGCGTAGTGCTCGGGCATCGATGTCTGGATCAGAACCTTCCCGCCGCGCGACGACCGCCCCGCCCTGCCGGCCACCTGACTCAGGAGTTGGAAGGTGCGCTCGCTGGCACGGAAGTCGGGGAGGTGCATCCCCACATCGGCGTTCACGACCCCCACGAGGGTTACCCGAGGGAAGTCGAGCCCCTTCGCGATCATCTGCGTGCCGAGGAGGATGTCGACCTCACCCCGCTCCACCCGGTCCAGAATCTTCTGGTGCGCCCACTTCCCGCCTGTCGTGTCGACGTCCATCCGCGCCACTCGGGCGTTCGGGAAGGTCTCATGGGTAACCCGCTCGACCTGCTCGGTCCCCAGCCCTCTGAACGACAGGTCCTGAGACCCACAGCGGGGGCAGCGCGACGGTGCGGGTGCCTCGTGTCGGCAGTGGTGGCAGACGATGCGCTCCGTGACCCGGTGGTACGTCATGGAGATCGAGCAGTTCTCGCACTGCTCGACCTCCCCACATTCGCGGCACTGGACGAAGGAGGAGTACCCGCGGCGGTTGAGGAGGAGGATTACCTGTTCCTCGCGAGCGAGGCGTGCATCGACCGCCTCGACGAGCGGCGGGGTCAGGACTCCGGCCCCGCGGGGGTGCCGCTCCCCGGCGGCTTTCCGTTTGGCCGCGGCCTTCCACTCGGCGCGCAGATCGATCACCTCGACTTCGGGCAGCCGTCCGCCCCCCGCCCGTTCGGGCAGAATGAGTCGCCGGAATTTTCCGGTGCGCGCGTTGTTCCAGCTCTCGAGCGAAGGGGTGGCGGAGCCGAGGACACAGACGGCCCCGTGGCCGTGCGCCCGAACGACCGCCAGGTCCCGGGCCTGGTAACGGGGTGCGTCCGACTGCTTGTAGCTGCCGTCGTGTTCCTCGTCGACGACGATCGCTCCCAGATTCGACAGGGGGGCGAAGAGCGCCGAGCGCGCCCCGACGGCGATCCGACGGTCACCTCGGCGGAGCGTCCGCCACGCGTCGTACCGCTCCCCGTCGGAGAGTCCGGAGTGGAGGACCGCGACCTCGTCTCCGAAGTGGGCGCGGAAGCGCGAGACCGTCTGAGGCGTCAGCGAGATCTCGGGCACGAGGACGATGCCGGTCTTGCCCCGCGCCAGCACCTCGCGAAGGAGCTCGATGTAGACCAGCGTCTTCCCTGAACCGGTGATGCCCTGGAGGACGAAGGGCGTCGGCGCTCCGGGCTCGTCCAGGGCGCCCACGAGGGCGTCGAGAGCCACACGCTGGTGTGGTGTCGGCACCAGGTCGGGTGCCGGTGCAGCGGGCGCCGCCGCGAATGGATCGCGAAGCTCCTCCTCGTCCGTGACAGAGACGAGGCCCTTCGCCTCCAGCCCGGTCACGACACTCCGGCTAAAGCCCCCTCCCGAAGTGAGCGCGGAGAGTGGCACCGACCCACCGCCAGCCTCGATGAACGCGAACGCCTCCTTCTGCCGCGACGCGTTTCCGAACGCCTCGTCCCGCTGCACGAGTGTCTCCAACTCCGTCACGATCGTGACCGTCCGCCTCGTCTTCACGGAGGGCGCTGGGGGCGGAACGGTCTTGTGGGTCACGAGCCGCCGCTCTTCGAGCGAGCGGATCTCGGTCCAGATCGAGCCCATCCGGAGCGCCTTGCGCATCGTCCGGGCGCGACGGGGGCCCGGGTGGGCGACGAGCCAGTCGAAGACCTTCTGTTCGCGTGGGCGCAGAGTCCCGGGTGCCGGGTCGTCGATGCGCTCCACGTAGTCCCGGGACACGTCGGACAGGACCGCGGGGAGGGCAGCCCTCAGCGCGATCCCCAGCGGGGTCACGTAGTAGCGCGAGATCCAGCGAGCCAGGTCGAGGATGTCGACGGGCACCGTCGGCGAGGCGTCGAGAACGGCCAACACGGGCTTCGCCTTGTCGGCGACCCCCTGCTCCCCGGGTCCGACGATCCATCCGATCCGCTCTTCACGACGGAACGGTACCAGGACGCGCGTGCCCGGCTCGGCGCACGACCCCGCACCGACCCGGTAGGTGAAGGTGCTGTGAATCGGAAGCGGAAGCGCGACGTCGACGAGGACGTCACCCGCCGTCACGCGGTGGTCGCCCCGCCACCCCCGAACATCACCATCAGCTCGCGCTGGATCTCGGTGGGCGTGATCTCCGGGCCGTCGGGGCCCCAGTGCACGTTGATCTCACTCCGGACCCCGATGTCGCCCTCGATGTAGATCCCGGGTTCGATGGAAAAGGCGACCCCCGGCAGCAGCCGACGATCGTCACGGCTCTCGAGGTTGTCGAGGTTCGGCCCACTGCCGTGAAGGTCGGTGTCGATCGAGTGACCGGTCCGGTGAACGAAGTAGGGACCGTATCCGCGCTCGGCGATGACGGCGCGGGCCACGTCGTCCACTTCGAGGCCCCGAACGTCCTCCCCTTCGTCGAAGCGCGTTCGCAGGAAGTCGACAGCCGCGTCCCGAGCGTCGCAGACGGCCTCCCACACCTCCTGCGTGCGGGCATCCACCTCGTCGTCCATGACGGCCATCCACGTCTGATCGGCCGCCACGGAGCCGGGAAAGGCGCCCCAGAGGTCGATGAGGAGGAGGTCACCGCGTCGGATCGTTTCCCCGTCGCCGACCGGCGCGTAGTGGGAGTCCGAGGCCATCGGCCCGATGGCTACGATGCACGAGACCTGATCGACGAGTCCGGCCGCGCCGAGCTCCGCAACGATCCACTCGGACAGGGCACCTTCCGTCGTCGGCGCCCCGGACTCGATCGCGTCGGCGGCGCGCTGGAAGGCGCGGTGCGCGGTGTCCCGCACGATCTCGGCCGCCTTCCTGTGGTCGTCCAACTGACGGGCGGACAGCACCGAGTGGAACTCGGTGACGAGATCTCCCGACGAGGCGATCTCGACGCCGTGGGAGAGGAGAACACCCGCGATCCCCGCCGGTACGTAGTCGAGGGTCGGGACGGCTCCGCCGGGGGACACCTCCATAGCCAGACGTGTAGTGCCGTCGACGAGCTCGGCCAGGCGCTCTTCCATCTCGCGCCAGCCCGAGTAGGTCCGGCGCTGGAACGGCCAGTGACGCCACGACGACGCCTCGATGGCATGGATGAGCGCAATCGGCTCACCCTCGGTCGGGATCAGTACGAAGGCCCGACGCGTCGTCTTCCCGAGCCCGAGCAGCGTCACAGCGATCGGGTTCAGGTGGTGGAACTCGTACAGGAGCCAGCCGTCGAGGCCGTGCCCCCCCAGGGTTTCCTGCACGCGGGCGACTCCCTCATCCGTACACAGCAGCGCGTCGCTCAACTCTCGTCTCCTTCGGGATCACCGAAGAGCGGCAGCCCCTCGGTCTCGGCGTTCGTTTCGTTCTTGTCGTCACCCCCGACCGGAGGGTCCGCGGGGTGCGGGAGGGCCGCAACGGACGCGGGGCGCGTCTCGACGCCACCCGGCTGCGCGCCGCCCCCTTGCTCCGCGCGCCCCCGATTCCCCGCCGCCCCTTCGGCGCTACGCTCGCCGGGGTCGCTCTCCTCGGGACGGCTCTCGTCGGAACCGCGCTCATCGGACGCTTCGACCGGTGCGGTCGGCGTACCCGCTCCCTTGCGGGCGCGTGCTCGGACGGGCTCCTCGGGGGCCCCGGCCTTCCGCCCGCGAATGAGATCCAGCCCCAGGATCCGCTCGTTGGTGAGCAGCTTGTGCACCTCACTCTCCCGGGCGATGGCCGTGCTCACACCCCGCCAACCCCACCGACCCCACGCCCGGCGGAGGATGGCCATGCGCTCCATCAGCCCGAACAGTTCGGCGAAGTCCGGAAAGGGCTTGACGACGGTCGGGCGAAACGAGGTCTCCTCGTCCGACCAGTCTTCGACGTGGATGTCGCTGACCCCAGCCTCTTTGAGGAGTCGCTTCCACTCGACCACCATCATCGGAGTCGCGCCGAGGTGCTCGGCGAGTACGGATCGACGGGGCTCGTCGACCGGTGCCTTCCAGACGAGCTGAACGAGAACCACGAAGCCGCCCGGCTTGGTGACGCGCACCAACTCGCGGACCGCTTCTCCCGGGGGGCAATGGTTGGCGAGCCCGATCTCGCCGATGGCGATGTCGAAGATCTCGTCGCGATACGGAAGGCTGTCCGATCGGCCCGTCTGGAACTGGATCAGCCCGCCCGCCCCCGTTTCCCGACTCCACTCGTCGGCGACCTCGACCATCATCGGGTCGAGCTCGACCCCCGAGCCGTTCACGCCGAACTCCGACGCGAAATACTCGAGCGGTACGCCCTTCCCCGCCGCCACGTCGAGGACCTCGAGGCCTTCACGCATTTCGGTCAGCAGCGCGATCTGACGGTACAGGTCAGCGCCGCCGGGCGGAAAGAGTCGCTTCTGGCTCAACCGGACGAGGTCGAGCATCGAAGGCACGGACGAGACCGACACCTCGCCCTCGGATCGGGAAGCCATGGGTTCGAAAGGTACGGTAGCCACGCCTGGGGGCAACGCGCCCTCAGGCCTCCCCTTCCGGAAGCCCCGCGAGCGCCCGAAGGACCGAACACGCCCCCTGCGCCAGACGCTCGGGTGCGTACCCACCCTCGAGAAGGGTGACGAGACGGCCTTCACACCGCTCGGCCACCCCGACCAGCAACCGGGTCATTCCGTACAGATCCGGCGGCTCCAAGAGGAGCCCTCCGAGGGGATCCCCGGCCATGCTGTCGAAGCCGGCGGATACGAGGACGAAGTCGGGGGAGAATCGATCGGTGGCCTCCGAGAGCGCCTCCTCGAACCGACGGCAGTACTCGGCCGCC
>JAUIKL010000198.1 GCA_030430625.1 Gemmatimonadota bacterium | reverse complement strand
GGAGGCCAGGATGTTGCCCTGGACGGAGTAGTAGATGTCCGTGCCGGGCACGCGCCCCTGAAAGGACGACGAGGCGGCGCTGTTGCCGGCCCCCGAGAAGCCGATCATCCGACCCTGCAGGTCGACGATCCCGAACTGGCGGCTCTCGATGTCCGGGTCGGCGCGCAGCATGTCGAGGATCAGCCGTGGATCCGTGCCGGCCTTCATCTGCTCGTAGATCAACGTCTGGTTCTCGCGGGTGCGGTCGACGCCCGCCTGGGCCGCTGCGGCACCCACGCCGGGGACGACGATGGCCTGGATGTCCATCAGTCCCCTGGAGGGAAAGTTCAGGAGACGCTCCTGAGCCACGCAGGTGGCGGATGCGACGACCACACGACCGGTCCGGGCATCGACGGCCACCACGGACCAGGTAGCCTCGGCAGGGGAGGGGGAAGCGGCCAGGGCCGTGAGGGCTACGAGGCCGATGGCGAAGGACGAGGCAGTGCGGCGCATGGCGGTCTCCTGAAGGAACGCGCGCGAAAGGAGTGGCTCAGTTCGAGCCTTCGTCCCCTTCCTCGTCGGCGTGTACGGCGGCCCAGGCTTCGACGAAGGCGTCGAGTCCACTCGTGAGGGAGTCACCGACCGCGGCGGCCAGGGATCCCGACGCCGATGCCCCGACGGCCGTCGAGTACCAGGTCACCGCCTCGGGGAGCGTGATCTGCGTGTCCCGAAGCATCTGAGCGACCTGCTGAACCCTGAGACCGAGGGCCCACGCCACCGTACCTCCGGCAGCCTCGGCACAATCGACCGAAATTCGCAGCTCGGGCATCGCCGGATTCTCGAGCATCTCCGCCTGCGTCAGCACGCCGACGTCCGCCTCGATCAGCTTGAGAGAGGTGTCGGCCTCGAAGTCTGCGGACGAAAGGCCGGCACCGGCGCAGACGTCATCGATCTCGAATCGGATGAACACGCCGCCGAGGTCCTCGAGGGTGTAGCGGTTCCACTGGGTGTCCTGACCGACGGCCTCGCCGGGTGCGCTCGCGAAGAGCACACCCAACGAGGCCGCGATCAGAAGCCGGGTCGAAAGGCTTCGCACGTTTTGGATGCTCCGGGTCTTCTAGTTGCCACCTGTCCCACAGGACTGGCAGTTGTGGTTGTTGAGAGAGCCGAGCTTCTCGAGCAGCGCGATCGTGGCCGGGTGTGGCTGCGCACGCTGCTCGGGACTGTTCGCCATGTCGGCGGTCGTCTGGCCACGCCGGCTGACCAGGGTCACGTCCGCCCCCTGCTCGACGAGATAGAGGATCGTCTCGTTGTCGCCGCGGGCCGCGGAGTGGTGGACCGGTGTGTATCCGTCCTGATCACGCAGGTTCGGATCGACGCCCAGCTCCTCGATGAAGTACTTCATGGCCGGGAGCCAGCCGTCGGGCACCGCCCGGTGCTGCTGGGCCACACGCGAGGTGCCGAAGCCCACACCGGACGCGGCGTGGATCGGGTGGACAGCGGGTCCACCGACGGGCACCTCGGGAAGGCCGGACGGGTCGAGCTCTTCCTCTTCGTCGGGCCCGGTCTGCGCACCCGGGTTCCCCGCGTCGAACGAACGACGACGGTCGGGCAGCTTCATCGTCCAGATGTTCGGGTCTGCGCCGTGCGCGTGGAGGAGGCGCATCGCCTCGACGTCCGTGGCGTAGGCGGCCCGCCAGAAGGGCGTGGCACCCGTGAAGTCGACGCCCATCCGCCCAGCGTTGTATGCAGCGTACCAGACGTGCGTGCTCACACGGGCGTTCGGGTCGGCACCGGCCAGGAGGAGATCCTCCATGAGCTCCAGGTACGACGTCTCCTGCACGCGGAACATCTGCGGCTGGGGGTACCAGGTCCGCAGCGACCACTCGATGTTGAGCGTCGCGAAGAGCGGGCCGACACCATCGTCACTCACCATGTTCACGTCGGCGCCCGCGTCGACCAACATCTTGGCCAGGTCGTAGTTGCCGTTGATCACCGCGGCCAGAAGTGGGGTCGTCTGATCACCGCCGCTCGGCTGATCGATGTCGGCTCCGCCTTCGAGGAGCATACGCGCCGCCTCGATGTGGCCCTCGCGAGCAGCGTAGTGCAGAGCCGTCATCCCACCCTGGACACCGATCTGTTCGGTGGACGACAGGGCTCGGACCGGCGGCTCTTCGGACTTCTTCTCCTCTTTCTCGGCCTCCTCTTCTGCCGCCGTCTCTTCCTCGTCCTCTTCGGCATCGGGATCGGCCTGCGTCGAATCGGGCGGCGTCTGCTGAGCCTGCTGGGCCCGGTCGGCGTTGTCGTTGAAACGAACCTCGTCACCGCGCTCCGCGGCCCGGATGCGGGCGCGCGTGGCGCGCTCGTCCGAGTCGTTGTCGGCGATGGCCGTGTAGTCCTTCAGGTCCGTCTGGACCGACGGGTCCGCACCGAGTTCGAGCAGCGCACCGATCGCCTTCGTAGCGTTCCGGCCTGCGGCGAACACGAGCGGGGTCCGGCTCTGGTATCCGTCCACGGCGTTGAGGTCGGCTCCGCCGGCCGCGAGGGCGCGGAGCGTCTCGTCACTGTTGGCCATGGCTGCGAAGTGCGCCGCCGTGACCCCCGTGGCCGTCCACTCGTTCGGGTCGGCTCCGGCCTCGAGCAGAAGCTCGACGATGCCGGCATGCCCCGACCGAGCGGCCAGGTGGAGAGGCGTGTAGCCGCCCACCCGCGTCAGGGGACGCAGCGTGGCCCCGGCGTACAGCAGCACGCCGACGGTCTCGGTGTCGTTGTTCATGGCCGCCCAGTGGAGGCCGGTCAGGCCGTCCGGCTGTGCGGCGTTCACATCGGCGCCCTGCCGAAGCAGCTCGCGGACCTGCTCGACGTTGCCCGATTGGGCGGCGTCCGCGACCGGCGACTCGAACGGAGTCGCTCCGGTCAGGAGCAGGCCGAGCCCCATCAGGCTCGCCAGGCGAAGTGTGTTCAGTCTGTTCAGCATGTTCATCTCCCCGGGTTCGACCCGGCGGTGAATCGCTTAGAGCGAGAAGGTGCCGGTGCTGTTTCCGAACGTCTCGAGGTGATCGAGACCGAGCTTGTGGAGCGTGCTCAGCATCACGTTCGCCATCGGCGTACCGGCCGTGGCCCGGATGTGGTTCTCGCCTTCCAGCAGTCCGTTCGCACCGCCCACGAAGAAGAGCGGGCAGCGGATGTGGTTGTGGAGGTTCGAATCGGCCATCGCGGAGCCGTACATGACCATCGTCTTGTCGAGCAGCGTGCTGTCACCTTCCGAGACGTCGGCGAGACGGTCGAGGAAGTACGGGAGCATCGACACGTGGTACGTGTTGATCTTCGCGAAGTCGCGAATCCGCTCCTCACGCCCACCGTGGTGGGAGGCCGCGTGGTACGGCGAGTCCGAGCCGGACTCGGGGTAGACCCGAGGCGAGGCGTCGCGACCCATCTTGAACGAGAAGACCCGCGTGGCGTCCGCCATGAAGGCGAGGACCTGGAGGTCGAACATCAGGCGAACGTGCTCGCCGAAGTCGTCCGGTACGCCGACCGGGGCCTCCGGAATCTGGCGCTCTTCACCGGACGAGTTCTGGGCCTCGATCCGCTGAATCCGCTGCTCGAGCTCGCGGATGTTCGTGGTGTACAGGTCGAGACGGTGACGGTCGGCCGGACCGAGGTCGCGGCGCAGGCCGGACATCTCGCCCATGACCCAGTCGAGGATACTCCGGTCCGTGGCCAGACGCTCGGCGCGCTGCTCGGGCGTACCGCCCGCCCCGAAGAGCTGCTCGAAGACGGCCCGCGGGTCACGGATCATCGGGAGCGGCTGCGTGGCCGACGCCCAGGAGATCGTATCCGTGTAGACGCAGGAGTAGCCGTACGCACAGCCACCGGCCTGGTCGACATTCTCGATCGTCAGCTGCATCGACGGAATCGGCGTCGCGTCACCGACGTGCTGAGCGTAGAGCTGATCGAAGGACGGTCCGGCGAAGACGTCGGAGCCCTGCGTCTGCTTCGGGTGGGACTGCGTCAGGAAGACCGCCGTCGTGCGGAAGTGGTCACCGCCGATCTCCCCGGGGGAGAAGGCGTCGGCCATCCGGGAATCCGTGTCCGACACGATGGTCAGGTACTTCCGGTACGGGTCCAGCGGGTTCATCGAGCTGAGGGAGAGGTCGAAGTTCTTGCCCTCTTCCTTCGGGGCCCACAGCCCGAGCGAGGCTCCGAGGTCGTTGCAGCCCGCGGCGCCGTGCACGTTCTCGATGCAGACGAGACGCGTGCTGTCCGCAGCGCGTCCGGCTTCGGTCGTGGCCATGGGGCGGGCCGCCGGGACCATCGCGTCCAGGAGGGGCAGGCCGACGGAGGCGCCCATGCCCTTGAGCAGCGTGCGCCGCGAAATGTGTTTGCCGGTGAGGTAGTCCATCGTAGTCAGCCTCGCTCGAGAGGTTGGTTGGAAATCGGGGTTGCTACGCGCATGAGATCAGTTCGAGCCGTTGTCGGTGACGGGCTGAGCCATCACCGGCTGGGCGGCGCGGGTGCTGCGGAAGGCCGGGGCGTTCACGATCCCCAGGACGAAAGCCGAGAGACGATACTGGTCGTCTTCGGCGTCCTTGGTGATCTGACGCACCGACGGCATGTCGTAGTACTCGACCCGACGGCCGAGCGCGTACGCCATCATGTTTTCGGTGAAGATCCGGTAGAAGACCTCGGGACGCTTCATGATCGCGTCGCGGAGATCGCCCACGCCGGTGATCGGCGAGCCGTCGTACAGCTCCGACGTCGGGTCGACGAGGTTTCCGCCGTCCCGCGCGCGCCAGGCGCCGGTGACGTCGAAGTTCTCGAAGGCCAGGCCGATCGGGTCGATGACGTTGTGGCAGGAGGAGCATGCCGGGTTCGCCCGGTGGATCTCCATCCGCTCACGAACGGTCAGGAAACGGCCGTCCTCGGCGCCCTCGACCTCTTCGAGTTCGGGGACGTTCGGCGGCGGGGGCGGCGGCGGGGATCCGAGAAGGACCTCCATCACCCACTTCCCGCGCAGCACCGGCGAGGTGCGGTTGGCGTGGGAGGTCAGCGTCAGAATGCTCCCGTGGCCGAAGAGGCCTCGCCGGCTCTCGTCGGGGTACTCGACCCGCTGGAAGTCCGTGCCGATGACACCCGGGATCCCGTAGTGACGGGCCAGGCGTTCGTTCACGAAGGTGTAGTCGGCGGTCAACAGCTCGGAGATCGGACGGTCATCGCTCCGGATGAAGTCGAAGAGGAGCTCCGTCTCGCGCAGCATCGCGTCCGCGAGTGTCTGATCGTAGTACGGGAAGGAGAGGGCATCCGGCCGGATCTTCTCGAGATCCTGCAGGCGAAGCCACTGGGCCGCGAAACGGCTGGCCAGCG
>JAUIKL010000197.1 GCA_030430625.1 Gemmatimonadota bacterium | reverse complement strand
CGTCGGACATCGAACCGCGCGGAGAGTCGGTCCGAGACCCCGAGCCCTTCGACCCACTGGCCCTCACGATCGAGCTCGCGCACGACCGCGGGATGGCGGTGCACGCCTGGGTGAACACCCACCTGGTCTGGGGTCCGGCCGCGCTCCCCGAGAGCGAGGAGCACATCCTTCGCAGTCGCCCAGAGTGGCTGGCGGTGCCGCGTTCCCTCGCGGAGGAGCTGCTCCCGGTGGACCCCGCGGACCCGCGCTTCGTCGAGAGCCTGATCCAGTACGCCCGGGACAACGCGACCACGGTCGAGGGCGTGTACACGTCGCCGTCGGACCCTCAGGTGCAGGACCGGGTGCACGACGTCTGGGTCGATCTGGCCGAGCGGTACGACGTCGACGGGCTCCACTTCGACTACATCCGCTTCCCCTCGGCCCACTACGACTACTCGATCAGCGCGCTCGAACGCTTCCGGCTGTGGCTGCGGGGGGCGGTGGCCGAGGATCGCTTCCGTGTCCTCGACGAGGCGTACGAGGACGACCTCTTTGCCATGGTCGACGGCGAACCCGAGCTGTGGGCCGACTTCCGGCGGGAGCAGGTGGACCGGCTCGTATCACGGATCCAGGCGAGCGTCCGGGCCATCCGTCCCGACCTGACGATCTCCGCCGCGGTGATCGCCGATCAGGCCGTGGCGTATCAGGACCGGTTCCAGGATTGGCCGTCGTGGCTCGAGAGGCGGTGGATCGACGTTGCGGTGCCGATGGCGTACACCCGGAGTGTCGCGGACTTCGAGGGCCTGGTGCGCGCGGCGAGGGCCGTGGCCGGTCACCCCACACGCGTGTGGGCCGGGATCGGAGCGTACATGAACCCGGCCGAGACGACGGTCGAGATGATCGACCTCTCCCGCGCGTCCGACACCGGTGGCGTCGTCCTCTTCTCCTTCGATTGGATCGTGGAGCAGGGCGGCGTCGGGCCCGGCGCCCCCTACCTCGATCGGATCTCCGACGCCCTGCGGGGTCGGTAGCCTCGATACGGGTGGGCCGGCCTAGGTCTGGCTGACCGCGGTTTCGCCCACCGGTCGCCCGACCGTGAAGAGAAGCCCTACCAGGGCCCCCGCGCCGATCAGGAGGGCCACGATCGGGGGGAGACCGTACGCCGTGCCGATGTTGCCCAGGAGCATGCTCAGCAGCCCGACGGCCACGGCGTAGGGCAGCTGGGTGCGCACGTGGTCGACGTGATCGCACGCCGAAGCCGTGGACGACAGGACCGTGGTGTCGGAGATCGGGGAGCAATGATCGCCCCAGATGGCCCCGGCCAGCACGGAGGCGATTCCGCCCAGGAGGATGGCTTCCGAGGCTGCCCCGGGCAGGACCTCCGCGCCGCCGAGTGCCACCGTCAGCGGGATCACCACGGGGAGCATGATCGCCATCGTTCCCCACGACGTGCCTGTGGCGAAGGCCATCGCGCCCGAGGTCGCGAAGACGATGACCGGGATCATCTCGATCGCGATGCGGTCCGATAGGAGGAGGGCCAGGAAGGACGACGTCCCGATGGCCTCCGTCACCGCACCCATGGACCAGGCCAGCACCAGGATGACCATCGCCAGCATCATCGCCCGGAAGCCGCCCACAGTGGCCTCCACGCATTCGGTCAGCGAGAGGATGCGCTGTCCGAGTGACAGGAAGATCGCCACCAGAGTGCCGGCCAGCGATCCCCAGAGGAGGGCGTTGTACGACGCTGCTTCGCCGAACACGTCGCTGAGGGAGCCCTCCGGCCCGACGGAGGCCCGCCCCGAAGTGTAGAGGCCGACCAGGACCACGACGATCACGGTGAGCACCGGGATGGCGGCGTTGATCCAGCGGTGGGGTACGCCCTCCTTCGCGTTCATCTCGTCGGAGTCGGCGTCCACGGCCAGGTTCGCTCCCACCCGAAAGAGTCCGTCGCCCCTGGACGCGCGCTCCTCGGCCGCGGCCATCGGCCCGAAGTCCCGGCCGGTCGCCGACGTCAGGAAGACGAGGAAGAGCGCGAGCAGGGGGTAGAAGAGGTACGGAATCGTGTCGATGAAGAGGGTGAAGCTGTTGACGTCGAGCGCGGCTGCCGCGGCCGGAGTCTGCTGGGCCGCGATGCCGATACCGTCTCCGATGAGGGAGATTTCGTACCCGACCCAGGTCGAGACCGGGATCAGGGCCGCGACCGGTGCGGCCGTCGAGTCGACGATGTAGGCCAGCTTCTCCCGCGAGATCTTCAGGCGATCGGTGATCGGCCGCATCGTGTTGCCGACGATCAGGGTGTTGGCGTAGTCGTCGAAGAAGATCGCCATGCCGGCCAGCCAGGTGGCCAGCCGACCCCTGCGCTGCGTGGACGCGAACGGCGCCAGCGCATCGACGATCCCCCGCGTCCCGCCGTTTCGGGAAATGAGGCCGACCATGCCCCCGAGGAGGAGGGTGAAGACCATGATGCTGGCGTGGTCCGAGTCGGCCACGGCGGGCATGGCGAACTGGTCCACCAGTCGTCCGGTGGCGGAGATCGGATTGAAGCCGGCCACGGCCAACGCACCGAGCCAGACGCCGACGAAGAGGGCCGTCACGACCTCCTTGAACACGAGGGCCAGGATGACGGCCACCAAGGGCGGGAGGATCGAGTACCACCCGGAGGTGAGCGTCGGATCCACTTCGAACGACTCGGGGCCGACCACGACCTGGAGCGGAAGATCCGCGCCGCTGGACACCCGGATCTCGCGAGCCGTCGCTGTCCCTCCGGCCTCGACCGTGCCCGACGCCAGAACCTCGCCTGTGGCGGAGTCGATGCGGAACGGGAGGTCCTCCGCTTCGGCCCCGGACACCGTCAGGTCGAAGGGCACCCCGCGCAACACGACTTCCGGGCCGCTCTCGATGGACTGTCCCGCAGCCGGAACGGCGGTGAAGGCGAAGCCGAGAAGGGTCGCGGCGATCAGTCGGTGCATGGAGCGCGCGGGAGAGGTCGGGGTCAAAGCGTTGCGGGGCAGTCGGATCGGGGCTTCGGCCGAAGCCCCGCGTGACCCGACACTATGGGGAAGTGCGGGGCACATCGACAGTCCCGCGGCGGTGCGTTGACCGCGCGGGTCCGAGGGGAGAGATTTCCGCCGCCCGAGAGGCCGGAGTCCACCCGCCGCACTCTATGCCCCGACACTCCCGAATTCACGTCATGAGCGAGGCCGACGTTCGGCGTGCCGTCGCTCGTATGGCCCGGGAGATCGTGGAGCGAAACGGCGGAACCGAACGCCTCGTCCTGATGGGGATCCATCGACGCGGCGTCCATGTGTCCGAGCTGCTCCAGAAGGAGATCGAGCAGGCCGAGGGCGTGACCCTCGACAGCGGATCGCTCGACATCTCGCTCTACCGTGACGACCTCGAGGTCATCGGCCCTCGGCCGGTGATCGGCGGCTCCGAACTGCCCCCCAGCGGGATCGAAGGAAAGTGCGTCGTCATCGTCGACGATGTGGCGTACACCGGGCGGACGGCGCGTGCGGCGCTGAACGAGCTCAACGATTGGGGACGGCCGAAGCGCATTCTCCTCTGTGTCCTCGTCGATCGCGGAGGGCGGGAACTCCCGATTCACCCGGACATCGTCGGGCGACGGGTTCAGGTCCAGCACGCGCGCCAGCGCGTCGAGGTCCTGGTGCCCGAACTCGACGGGCGTCTGGGCGTGGAGATCCTGCAGGCGCCCGAGGTGCCCGAGGAGGGCGAGTGAGCGACGAGGCCTCCCTTTCCCTCGGCAAGGACCTCACCGGCCTCGAGACGCTGTCCGCGGCCCAGATTCGGATGATTCTGGACACCGCCGAGCCGTTCAAGGAGATCTCGGAGCGCAGGATCAAGAAGGTGCCGGTCCTGCGCGGCAAGACGATCGTGAACCTCTTCTTCGAGGCGTCGACGCGGACGCGTGTCTCCTTCGAGTTCGCGGAGAAGCGGCTCAGTGCCGACACGGTCAACATTTCGTCGACCGGATCGTCGGTCGTCAAAGGCGAGACCCTCGTCGATACCGCGCGCAACCTCGAGGCGATGCGGATCGACATGGTCGTCATGCGCCACGGCTCATCCGGAGCCGCTCGCTTCCTGGCCGACCGGATCCCGTCGAGCGTCGTGAACGCGGGTGACGGGTCGCACGAACACCCGACCCAGGGCCTTCTCGACCTCCTCACGATCCGGGACCACACCGAGAAGATCGAGGGCCTGAAGGTGTGCATCGTCGGCGACATCCTCCACTCCCGGGTGGCGCGATCGAACATCTACGGGCTCCGCGCCCTGGGCGCCGAGGTCGGGGTGTGCGGACCGCGGACACTCCTGCCTCCCGCGGCCGAGGAGTTGGGCGTGCACGTCTTCTCCCGCGTCGAGGAGGCGATCGAGTGGGCTGACGTGCTCAACGTCCTCCGACTCCAACTCGAACGGATGCACGCCGGCTACGTGCCGAGCCTGCGCGAGTACAACCGGGTCTGGGGGATTACGACGGCGCGGCTCGAAGCCGCCGAACGCGACCTCCTGATCCTGCACCCCGGTCCGATGAACCGCGGTGTCGAAATCGATTCCGACGTGGCCGACGGGCCCCACTCGGTCATTCTGAACCAGGTCACGAACGGCGTCGCCGTTCGCATGGCCGTGTTGTACCTGCTGGCGGGCGGTCGGCCCGAGAAGGCCGAGGCTGCCAAGCAGGGAGGGGAATCATGAGCGGCAAGACACTGTTGCGAGGGGGCCGGGTCGTCGATCCGAGCCAGTCTTTGGACGAGGTGCGGGACGTGCTGCTGGCCGACGGGGTCGTGGCCGCTTCGGGCCCCGGCCTCGAGGTCGGGGAGGACGTCGAGGTCCTCGACTGTTCGGGACTCGTCGTCACACCGGGCCTCATCGACGTCCACGTGCACCTCCGGGAGCCCGGAGAGGAGCACAAGGAGACGATTGCTACCGGAGCCGCGTCCGCCGTGGCCGGCGGCTTCACGGCGGTCTGTGCGATGCCCAACACCGATCCGCCGATCGACGATCCGGCTGCCGTCGGCTTCGTCGTGGCGCAGGGGAAGGCCGCCGGCCTGGCCAAGGTCTACCCGGTCGGGTGCATCTCGGTGAACCGGGCCGGAGAACGGCTCGCCCTCGTGGGGGAGATGGTGGAAGCGGGGGCCGTGGCCATCACGGACGACGGAAGTCCCGTGATGGACTCCGGCCTCATGCGACTCGCTCTCGAGTACGCGCAGGCGTTCGGCATTCCCGTAGCCGACCACCCGGAGGACATGACCCTCGTCCGGGACGGCCACATGAACGAGGGGATCGTGTCGTCCCGACTCGGCCTCGGCGGAAAGCCGAACGCCGCCGAGGACATCCACATCGTGCGCGACCTCC
>JAUIKL010000196.1 GCA_030430625.1 Gemmatimonadota bacterium | reverse complement strand
GCGACGACCGCCGGGACCCCGAACTTGGCCACGTTCTCGATATGTCCGGCCAGGTTGGCGAAACCGGTCCGGACCGCCTCGACATTCTCCGCAGCGAGGTCCGACTTGGCGACCCCGCCGTTCATCTTCAACGCTCGAACCGTGGCTACGATCACCGCCGCGCCGGGCTCCAGGCCGCCGAAACGACATTTGATGTCGAAGAACTTTTCCGCCCCGAGGTCGGCTCCGAACCCGGCTTCGGTCACGACGACGTCACCGAGGGAAAGCCCGACCCGTGTAGCGGTGAGTGAGTTGCAGCCGTGTGCGATGTTCGCGAACGGCCCGCCGTGGACCAGCGCCGGCGTTCCCCCCAGCGTCTGCACGAGGTTCGGATTGACCGCGTCCTTGAGAAGCGCC
This sequence comes from Gemmatimonadota bacterium, assembly GCA_030430625.1. Classification (GTDB taxonomy): domain Bacteria; phylum Gemmatimonadota; class Gemmatimonadetes; order Longimicrobiales; family Gaopeijiaceae; genus UBA2589. The sequence continues at coordinate 4,970 of JAUIKL010000196.1, read as the reverse complement.
GTCATCGCGCCGGAGACCCCGAGCCCACCGGCCCGGATCGGCTCTCCCGAGCGGGTGGTCCCGATGATGATGCGATCGAGGCGCTCCTTGAGGTCCGAGGTGCCGTCGGCCAGACAGAAGATCGCCATGATCTCGGATGCCGCCGTGATCACGAAGCCGTCCTCGCGGGGTGTGCCGCCCGTGCGGCCCCCGAGTCCGACGACGATGTTGCGCAGCGCTCGATCGTTCATGTCGACGGCACGGGGCCAGCTGATCCGGGTCGGATCGATCCCGAGCGTGTTCGGTCGGAAGAGGTGGTTGTCGAGCACCGCCGAGAGAAGCGCGTGGGCCGAGGTGATCGCGTGGAAGTCACCGGTGAAGTGGAGGTTGATCTCCTCCATCGGTACGACCTGGCTGTACCCACCTCCGGCCGCGCCACCCTTGATGCCGAAGACCGGCCCCAGGCTTGGCTCCCGCAGACAGAGCACCGGGTTGCGCTTGCGCAGCGTGAGCGCGTCCGCGAGCCCGACCGACACCGTCGACTTCCCCTCGCCGGCCGGCGTGGGGGAGATCCCGGTGACCAGGACCAGCTTTCCATCGGGACCGCCACGAGCGCGCGCCGCCTCGAGCGGGATCTTGGCCTTGTGGTGCCCGTGCGGAGAGATGTCCTCCGGACTCAGGCCGATCTTGGCGGCGATGTCCTGGATCGGACGAAGCTTCGCTGCTTGTGCGATCTCGATGTCGGTCTTGATCGGAGCCTCCACGGCGGGAAGGTGGGCCGGACTTCGGGCGCGCCTAACATCGAGGTCGGTCGGCGATCGGCGCAATGTGCCCGCTCGCCCCAACCGGGCCAGCTGTTCAGCAACTGGGCCCGAGCCTGGGGCGCGCGGTCAGGCGTCAGCCCCGACCTGCCGGCGTACCCCCGGTAGGTAGGCGGCCAGGAAGACCGCCCGGAGCACGACGTACACGATGAAGCTCCCCCACAGGCCGACGTTCTCGGCCCGGGGGACGAAGAGGGCGGTGAGCCCGATGAAGGACAGACACGAGGCAACGCTCGCGTTGCGGAGGCCTCGAGTGCCGGTGGCGCCGATGAAGATCCCGTCGAGTTGGAACGCAGCGAAGGAGAGCCCGACGTAGACCGCGGCGTAGGGGAGAAAGGACCGCGCGACGTTGCGGACGGCCGCCAGGTCGGTAAGTCCGTCGATGGCGGCCGGACCGAGGAGCCACACGGCAAGCGCGAGCGCGACGGCGCTCGGGGCAGCGAGGGAGTTGGCCACCCGGATGCTTCGATCGAAGAGGGCCCGATCTCCGGTACCGACCGCTTTGCCGACGAGGATCTCGGTGGCGTTGGCGTAGCCGTCGAGAAGGTAGGCCGACAGGGTGATCAGCTGGAGGAGGACGTGATTGGCCGCCAGCGTCGCCTCCCCGAAGGAAGCCCCCTGATTGGTGAACCAGGCGAAGCCGAACATCAGGAAGAGGGTCCGAAGCATGATGTCCCCGTTCGCTCCGAGGAGCTTGCGGGCGGCGGTCAGGTCCAGAATCCGTTCCTTGGGCCAGAACGGTTCGTCGTCGTCGTGGTCGGATCGGAGCAGGGGGAGGAGGAGGGCCAGCGCGACGATGAAGGTCACCCACTCGGCAGCGGCCGTGCCGATCGCGATCCCGCGGACCCCCATGTTGAATCCGCCCGCCAGGAGCACGTCGAGTGCGATGTTGACCCCGTTGAGGGTCAGCTGCGTTGCCAGGAGGAGCTTCGTCCGACCGGCGCCGACGAAGACCCCGAGGATCGCGAAGGTGCCCAGGGCGGCGGGCGCCCCCCAGATCCGAAGGCCGATGTAGCTGGCCGTCAGTGATTCGACCGCGTCGCTGCCGGAGAGCAGACGCAACGAGACTTCGGTGATCGGCGCGCGCAGCAGAAGGATGACCGACCCGATCGAGACGGCCAGGACCAGGGTGCGGCCCACGATGGCGCGGACCTCCGCGCTGTCACCGCTTCCCGTGGCCTGGGCGACGAAACCCGTCGTACCCATGCGTAGGAAACCGAACGTCCAGTACACGAAGCTGAAGACGAGAGCGCCGAGCGCCACCGCACCGAGAGCGGCCACGCTGCCGGTGTTGCCGATGACGGCCGTGTCGACGAGGCCGAGGAGGGGAACCGACGCGTTCGCGAGTACGATCGGCCACGCGAGACGAGCGACGGAGCCGCGGTCGAGGGAGTTCATCCCTTAGGGGAGCTCGCTCTCCGTCACGGGGAGGAGGTCGAAGGCGTCGTCGGCGCCCGGGGCACGAGCCGCGAAGTCGGCCAGTGCCGCGCGGAGGTCGCCACCGTGTTCGGACAGGAAGGCGTCGAAGTCCCTCAGGCGATGGTAGTAGCGTATCCGCGAAAGGAGGGTCGCGTTGTTGAGTGGGGTGTTCCGGAAGCCCGCGAAGGTCAGCGACTCGAGCTCGGGGGCCACGTCCCGGTCGAAGCGCTGCAGGGCACGGGCGAAGATCTCGGTGCGCCCCTCGACCTTCTGCTCCGTGTCGAGCCCCGGGTCGTCGTACAACGCTTCCAGATCGTCCACGAAGACGTCGAGGAAATCGCTGAAGCGCTGTACGTCCCTCCACCGGGCCAGCGCGCGCTCGCACTTGATCGAGGTGGGGCCGCCACCCTCCCGCGAACAAAAGAAGTGCGCGGCCCCGACTCGACCCGCGAAGGTCGCGTAACTCTCGTTGAACCGGACCTGACCGGGTACGAATAGGTGCTGGTGCGACAGCTCGTGGATCACGGTCGCCACCACCTCCACCTCGTCGGTTCTCAGCGCCGTCGACATGATCGGATCGTTGAACCATCCGAGTGTGCTGAAGGCGGCGGTGGGCCTCACGATGGCGTCGAAGCCCTCGCGCTCGAGCGACGCGCGCTCCTTCATCGCGGACTCGAGGGAGAAGTGCCCCTTGTACGGCACGTGCCCGACGATGGGGAACCACCAGGTCTTCGGAACGAGTCGGTCTGGATACGCTGCCGACACGACGTGGGCCAGGGTGTCCCGATCGAGCTCGGCGTACATCGTGTACGAGTCGCCCACATCGATGGCGAGGTCTTCCGCCGCGAACCGGCGAGCCTCGACGACCCAGGCCAGCTTGGCCCGGGTATCGGCGTCGACGGTCGAGTCCGCGAGGACGCGGTGGATCGGCTGTCGGGCGCGCATGATCCCGACCTGGGCCACGCCAGCCTTCACGACGTAGATGGGCGAGCATGCCACACAGCCCGCCGCCAGCGCGACGGCGACGACCGCCAACCCGGCGCGGAGCGCCCGGCGGCGAGTCGTCGCCCTGATCGCGGGGTTGTCGGTCATCCGCCGCCGAGGGAACGCATCAGGGGGACACCGCCCTCGGTCGGGACGTAGACCACGGACCCGGCCGGCAGGGTGCTCAGCTGTTCGATGTACTTGAAGGTCAGGTACTCCGGGGTCAGGCCCTGGGAGATGATCTTCTGCGCCTCGGCCAACCCGCGCGCCTCCTCGATCGCCTGGAGCGCACGCTCCTGGATGATCTCGGTCTGAAAGCGCTCCTGCTCGACCTGCTGCTCGCGCTCCAGTTTGGCCTCGATCGCTTCCCGGACGCGCGGCGGGGCCTGCACGTCCCGGACGAAGACGTCGACGACCTCGATCCGATCTCCGGCCTTCGCCTGGATCGCCTCGTGCATGTCCGTGGCGATCTCGCGACGGTCGGGTGAAAAGATCTCGTTGATCGACTTCGTCGCGACCGCGTCGCGCACACCGTTTCGCATCGCGTTGAGGACGATGCTGTTCTTGATCGTGCGCTCACTCCCCAGACGGGAGTAGAGGTCCGGCGCGACCGTCCCGTCGATGCGGAAGAGGATGGCCACCTCGAGAGAGACGTTGAGCTGCTCGCTGGTCTGCGCCTCGATGACCTCGACGCCACCGCCCTCGGGGAAGCCCTGTTCCCGGATCGACATCTTTTCGATGGCCGCGAGCGGGTTCACGATGTGGACGCCCTGCTCGAGCGGCGTCGGGTCGACGGTACCGAGAAAGTGCTTCACGCCGACTTCACCGACGGAGATCACAGTCACGGTGTTGCTGAAAATCAAGCCGATGCCGGCGAGCATGAAGGCGTAGCCGGCGACCTTGGCCGCGCCCTCGGAGCCGGGCTTGCCGGTGGACGGACCGACGGCGCGGATCGCCGCGCCGACGAGAATCACGACGATGGCCAGAATGATGGGGGCCATGCTTCTCCTCCTGGGTGGGGGGAGCTTCAGTACTTCACAGCGTATACGTGCGCGCCCGGGGCGATCTTCAGACCGTGTGCCGGCAGCGGGAGAGAAAAATCTACCGATGCTCGTCGGTGCGACCTATCCTCGGTCATGTTGTTCGCCTACCGCCTCGCCCTGTCCGGCATCCGCGCGCTCGCCCCCGTTCTGTCTCGGGGTGAATCGAAGCTGGCGCGACACCTGCGTGGCCGAGGGACGGCGCACCGGGTGTTGACCTCCTGGTCGACTCGCTTCCGCGACGCAGACCGTCCGCTCGTTTGGTTTCACGCGCCGAGTGTCGGAGAGGGACGTCAGGCGGAGGCGGTGATGAAGGCGCTCCGTCGAACGAGGCCGGAGCTACAGACCGTCTTCACGTACTTCTCTCCCTCGGCCGAATCTCTGGGCCGGGAGATCGATGCCGACGTGGCGACGTACCTGCCCTGGGACCTCCGAGGGCCCGTCTCCGAGGTCCTCGATGGACTCCGCCCCGATGTCGTCGCTTTCACCAAGACCGAAGTCTGGCCCGTCCTCGCCGGCGCGTGCCGCGAACGTGGGATTCCGACCGTGCTGATCGCCGCTTCGGTCCCACCGTCGGCGGGTCGGCGTCGATGGCTCGCGCGCCGACTCCTCCGACGGGCGTGGGAGGGCTTGGCGGCTGCGGTCGCCATCGGACCGAACGATGCGGAGGGTCTACGGTCACTCGGGGTGCACCCGGATCGCATCCACCTCATGGGAGACCCCGGAC
>JAUIKL010000195.1 GCA_030430625.1 Gemmatimonadota bacterium | reverse complement strand
CGTTCATAGCGAGGGCGAAGCGGGCGCGCGCACCCTGCCCCAGCCAGCAGATACGGCTCGGCAGCCCCTGAAAGGCGACCTTCTCGCGCGCCATGCGGATCCAGCGGCAGAGGTGCTCGTCCTCCGGGAACATCTCGAGCACGAGGTCGTCGGTGCGATGGATGTCGGCGGGGTCGCCCGAGAGGGCCGCCCATCGGAAGGGGCCCTTCCCCTCACAGAAGAGGTCGCGGATGTAGGCGGGGACGAAGCCCGGGTAGTCGAAGGCTCGCCCGAATCCCGTGTCCTCGGCGTACCCGCGCAGGTTGTTGCCATAGTCGACGGCCACGGCCCCCGCGTCCTGCATGGCCACGATCGCCTCACAATGGGTTCGCATCGAGGCCATCGAGCGCTCCACGTACACCTCGGGATCCTCCGTCCGGAGCGCCGCCGCCCCGGCCACGTCCATCCCGGCCGGTACGTACCCGTAGAGGGGGTCGTGGGCGGACGTCTGGTCCGTGACGATGTCGGGAGTAACGCCCCGTTCCACCAACTCCGGCAGCACGTCGGCGCAGTTGCCCACCAGCCCGATCGAGAGGGCGTCACCCGCCCCGGTGGCCTCTTCGACCCATCGGAGCGCCTCGTCGAGGTCGTCCGTCATCCGGTCGCAGTACCGGGTCTCGATGCGCCGCTGAATCCGCGAGGCATCGACCTCGACGCAGAGCACCACACCACCGTTCATGGTCGCGGCCAAAGGCTGAGCGCCTCCCATACCACCCATGCCCCCGGTGAGCACCCAGCGCCCGCGGAGGTCCCCTCCGAAGTGTTTCGCGGCCATGGCCCCGAAGGTCTCGTACGTGCCCTGAAGGATGCCCTGCGTGCCGATGTAGATCCACGAGCCGGCGGTCATCTGGCCGTACATCATCAGGCCGCGCTGGGCGAGCTCGTTGAAGTGGTCCCAGGTGGCCCAACGGCCGACCAGGTTCGAGTTCGCGATCAGAACCCGCGGCGCGTGCTCGTGGGTGCGGAAGACGCCGACGGGTTTGCCGGACTGGACCAGGAGAGTCTCGTCGTTCTCCAGCTTCCGGAGTTCGGCGACGATGGCGTCGAAGGCGGCCCAACTCCGAGCCGCCCGGCCTGTACCCCCGTAGACGATCAGTTCGTCCGGATGCTCGGCCACCTCGGGGTCGAGGTTGTTCATGAGCATCCGGAGGGCGGCCTCCTGCCCCCAACCCTTGCAGCTCAATTCGGTCCCTCGCGGGGCCCGGACCGTCCGCGGTCCGGGAGCTCTCTCGGTCGACGTCATCGTGCTGCCTCCTCGGCGATGTCGGAGAGGACGCCCTCCGCGACGAGCGCGGTGGCGGCGTCCAGGTCGGGGCCGAGGACGCGGTCGCCCTCGAGTTTCGGAACCCGGGTGCGGAGCGCCTCCCATGCGGCTTCGACCCCCCTCCCGCTCCGGAGGGGGCGGCGGATGTCGATGCCCTGCGCCGCGCACAACAGCTCGGTGGCCAGGACGCGTTCGAGGCACGCCACGGCCCGCCGGGCCTTGCGAGCCGCAGCCATCCCCATCGAGACGTGGTCCTCCTGATTGGCGCTCGTCGTGACCGAGTCGACCGAAGCCGGATGGGAGAGGACGCGAAGTTCGGCCAGGAGGTCCACGGCCGTCACCTGGGCGATCATGAACCCACTCTCGAGCCCCGGCTCAGCGGCCAGGAACGCCGGGAGCCCCATGGAGAGATCGGGGTTGAGGAGCCGCTCGATCCGCCGCTCCGAGATGGCGGCCAGGTCGGCCACGGCGATCGTCAGCAGGTCGAGGGCCTGGGAGACGATCTGCGCATGGAAGTTCCCGCCACTCACCACGACCTCGGCGTCGGGAAAGACGAGTGGGTTGTCGGTGGCGCTGTTGGCCTCGGTCTCGAGAATCCCGCGGACGTAGCCGAGAGCGTGACGTGCAGCGCCGTGGACCTGCGGCATACAACGCAGGGCGTAGGCATCCTGTACACGCGGATCTCCCTCCCGGTGGGACTCCCGGATCTCGGAGCCCTCCAGAAGCGCCCTGAGCACCCTGGCGGACCTCTGTTGTCCCGCGTGGGGTCGCGCGTCGTGGATCTCAGGCCGGAAGGCTTCGGGCGTTCCCAGGAGAGCATCGACCGACATCGCCCCGACGACCTCGGCGCCCCACAGCGCGCGCTCGGCTCGTCGAAGCGCCAGGATGCCCAGCCCCGTCGTGGCTTGCGTGCCGTTGATCAGGGCCAGCCCCTCTTTCGAGTCGAGGATCAGGGGGGTCAGCCCGGCCCCGGCCAGAGCTTCACCCGCCCCCTTGTGCGCGCCGTCCTGCTCGACCGGACCCTCACCCGTCAGAGCCAGAGCCACGTGCGCCAGGGGGGCCAGATCTCCGCTCGCGCCCACGGACCCGAACTCGGGCACACGCGGATGGATTCCGTGGTTGAGGAGCCCGAGGAGCTGCTCGACCACGTCTACGCGACAACCTGAGACCCCGCGTGCCAATGCATTGGCGCGCAACAAGATGAGAGACCGTACCGCCGTCCTGTCCAACGGGTCACCCATGCCCGAAGCGTGGGACCGGACGAGATTGTGCTGGAGTTCCGAGCGTCGGTCGGCCGGTATGGCCACGTCGGCCAACCGACCGAAGCCGGTGGTGACTCCGTACACGACCTCTCCGGCCGTGACCTTCCGTTCGATGAGGGCCCGGGAGGCCTGCACACGCTCCCGGGCGGCCTCGTCGAGTACGACGGAGACACCCGTGTGCATCGCCACCCGTTCGACGTCCTCGAGCGACAGGGTCCGTCCGTCGATCGTGACCGGCGCACTCATCGTTGGCCCCGGGCGGTGCGCCGACGAAGCTGCTCTTCGAACTCACCGCGGGTGATGGTCAACTCGGAGTCGTCCCAACGCTCCTCGAGTTCGACGCCGAGTCCGTCGGCGAGGCGATTCACGTAGTTGTAGTAGCTCACGATCTGGCAGATATCGAGGATGGCCGCTTCGGAGAAGCCGACGGCTCTGAGTTCGTCTATATGGGTGCTTCGGATCGAGGCGGGACGCTGAGTCAGGCGCTCCGCGTAGCGGAGCATGGCTTCGTCTTCAGGCTGGAGATCGGCCTCGACACCATCCAGGGCCAGGCCCCTCGAGAGATCCGGACTCCCGGTCAGCGTACGGAGACCCGCCCCGTGGTGGTTGATTCAGTAGAAACAGTCGTTGAGTGACGAGACGCGCACCGCGATCATCTCGCGCTGGACGCGGGACAGTGGCCCAGGTCCCCGCATGAGGTGCGTGTAGAGTACTGCGTGGTCCCGGAGCGAGCGCGGGTTGAGGCCGTGGATCCGAAGGATGTTGTCCACACTCCCATCCGCCTCTGCGAACCGCCGGTACGATTCGGCCAGGACCGGACCAGCCTCTTCGTTCGGGACGTACGGGATGTGCGCCATAGTCGACGATCGGGCGAAGTGGGTCGAGGGCGGGACGCCGGAGGGACCAGACGGGCCAAATAAGCCCCGAAGCTCGGGCCCGGCAAGGGTTTGCGGTGCTTGCATCCGGGACCGGCGGTCGACCACATTCGCCCCCATCTTGCGTCGACCTCCCGATCCCCGAATGTCGAGCCCGTGAACTACTACGAGCCCAAAGCCGTCCAGTTCGAGCGGGACATGATCGAACTGCGACGACGCCTCTTCGGCTCGCTGGCCTTCATCCTGATCGTGACGGTTGCGGGCATCATCGGCTTCTCCGTCATCGACCCGGACGCCGGCTTCATCCGGGCCTTCTTCATGACGGCGATCACCCTGACGACCGTGGGTTACAACGAGGAGATCGCCGTCGACACGGACGGCGCGCGGATCTTCACCGCGATCCTCATCCTCGTGGGCATGGGTGCGACACTCTACTTCGTGTCGACCGTCACGGCCTTTCTTCTCGAGGGTCAACTCGGGCACGTCTTCCGGAGGAGACGGATGATCAAAGAATTGGAAGGGCTCCGCGGTCACCAGATCGTGTGCGGAGCGGGGCCGACAGCCCTCTACGCCGCGCGAGAACTCGCATCGGTCGGTCGCGCCGTGGTGGTGATCGCTCCGACCGAAGAGGATGCCGAGCGGGCGTTCAGTCAGGTCCGCTCCGTGCCCGTCGTCGTGGGTGACGCCACCGACGACGACATCCTCACGGCCGCGGGGATCCAGCACGCCCATGGAGTGATCGCGTGTTCCGAGTCGGACAACGAGAACGTCGTGGTGACGCTGACCGCCCGGCAGCTCAACCCGAATGTAAGAATCGTCACGCGGCTGGCCGACATCGATCAGGAGTTCAAGGCTCGGAAGGTGGGAGCAAACGGCGTCGTGTCACCGCAGCACATCGGGGGGCTCCGCCTGGCCACTGAGCTCGTCCGGCCCACCGTCGTCGACTTCATCGAAACGATGGTCCGCGACGACGAACACGATATCCAGGTCGACGAGGTGTTCGTCGTGGACGGGTCCCCCGCGGCCGGCGTCAGAATCGCCGACCTCCCGCTCGGTGAATCCGCCCCCCTTCTTCTCGCCCTGCGCCCGAAGGACGGCGCATGGACCCACAACCCGCCCCCCGACCACGTGGTCCAACCCGGGGCGGTCCTCGTCTTCCTCGGCACCCAGGAGGAGACCCGTGCCGTCCGGAGTCGGCTCGGAGTCCCCTCGGCCCCCTGACCCGGACCGCCCTCGGCCGAAAACGCTGCTGAAGCACGTCCGCCTCTTTCTCGCCCCGATGGCGCGCCCCATGTTGCCCCGTCGGTTCAGGTAGACCTGTAACGGTCGGGAGGCCAGTTGATCGAGCGCAGCACGATACGGCGGAGTGGGCAGGATCGGAGATCGTTCTTGGAGCGTCGCCTCGAGGCGCGCCGGGACGGGGATCGGCGGATCGCGATTTGGTCGATCACGATGGAGCGGCGCGAGGCCCAGAGGCGCTCCGGGGCCGATCAGCGCGGCGCGCGGGATCGCCGCGTCGGTGAGCGGCGTGTCGGGCGAGATCGGCGTATGGTCGCTGTGGCCTGAGTCGGCTCAGAGCCACTTCATCACGATCTCGGACAGCACCCACACGACGACGGACCCGATGGCCGTCAGGGCCGCCAACGCGGTCACGGGCTGCTCCTCGATCAGCGTCCGGATCAACCGATCGTCCTCCGAGAAGGCCTTCCGGACGTTGTCGGCCACGAGGTAGCCGACGAACGGCGCCGGGACGAGGATCCAGAGGAAGCTCACGATCCGGACGCCTCGGCGCTGGGTGGGTCCACGTCGACGTCGACGGCCAACGAACAGAAGGTGCCGGCAACGGCAACGGACTGGAACGTCGCGAGGGTCGCCGCGGCAGCGTCCCACCCGATGTCGATCGGGCAGGTGCCGCCCTTCGCCTCGGCCTGCCAGCCGAGCGTACCGACGATCGAAC
>JAUIKL010000194.1 GCA_030430625.1 Gemmatimonadota bacterium | reverse complement strand
CGTGTGGACCGAACACTTCCCGGGCCGGTTGATGGAGTTCTGCGTGCGGCCGGAGTACCGCGCGGAGTCGGATGTGTGGTTCACGCGAGCGCTGTCCATGGCCGACGTCACCGAGGCCGAGGCCCAGTCCAACATCCCGCTCCAGCATCGGATGGTCATGGAGCACACCACCGACCACGCGGTCGAGAATCTGCTCTTCGGCGAGGGCGCGTCCGACCCCGTGACCCGCGCCGACCTGGACGTGCGCCGGCGCCGACCGGGCGACGCGGGGCCCGAGGGTGAGTACGTCGCGGTGTCGGACGGGGTGGTCGTCGCGTCCGGTGGCATCCTTACGCACTACAACCCGCCGTACGGCGACCTGTACTTCGAGGTCGCTCCCGACGCGCGCGGCCGGGGCGTCGGGACCTTTCTGGTCGGCGAGCTTCGACGGATCTGTCGAAGGCAGGGGCTGATCCCCGCGGCCCGGTGTGATCCGGACAACGAGGCGTCGCGTCGAACGCTCGTACGGGGCGGACTCGTGGCGGTGGGTGAGATCGTCGTGGGGCAGGGCCGACGCGGGGCCCAGCCCCCGAGCCTCGAGCGGCCCACCGGAGCATTGTAGGGTCCCTGGGTGTGTCGTACGATTGAACACCTGGGACGTACGAATGAACGGGGTGGCGCCATGTCGGTCGAGGCGAAGAAGGAAAAGAAGCGACGCCGGAGGCAGGGCGGGAGTGGCGAGAGCCGCAACGTAGCCACCGTCGGCGCTCTCGAAATCGAACTCGATGCAGCCGGCGCGTTCGGCCCGGAGTCGCTGAGCCCCGGCCGGCGCGAGGAGATCCGCAGACTCGTCGAGGCAGGGTTACCGGTCGATGTGGTCGGCCAGCTTCAGACCGAGCTGTCCCGGTGGGGGATCCCGCGCCCGAGCTCGTACGTCGAATCGATCGCGTCTCGGGCCTCCCGAGCCCGTCGGTCGAGACTCACTCCGGAGGAGGGCGAGAAGCTCGTTCGTGTGGCCAGCACCCTCGTGCGCAGCCTGGTGGTATGGGAGGACGAGGAGGCTGCGGCGGCCTTTCTGACGGCCCCGCACCCCGAGTTGGGAGGCGACCGCCCGATCGACCGCACCCTCTCCGAGATCGGCGCGCGGCAGGTCGAAGAGATCCTCGTGCGACTCGATCTCGGCCTCCCGGTCTGACGGTGAAGGTCTATCGGGTCTTCCATCGGCGGTACGATCCACTGGACGGCCACGGTGCCGCCATGGTCGGAGGTCGTTGGAATCCCGTCGGTCGGCCGGTGGTCTACGCATCCGCTACGTACGAGGGAGCTCTCCTGGAGCAGCTGGTCCACGCAAACACGGGCGTCCTTCCCCCGAACCGGGTCGCCGCGTCGATCGAGGTCCCCGACGACTCGGTCGAGTACGTCGACCCCTCCCGGTTGGACGACTGGGAGGATCAGGCGGTGTCACGGGAGTTCGGGAAAGTCTGGCTCGAGTCCCGCTCCTCCGTGGCGCTGATGGTTCCGTCTGCGGTTTCCAAGCCATGGGGACGCAACGTGGTGCTCAACCCCTCCCACCCGGATTTCGGCGCCGTCGGGGTGAAACGCCGCATCGACGTGACCTGGGACCGCCGCCTTCTCCGCACCGATCCGAAGGGGGTCTCTTGATGCCCTCGTCGCTCACCCGTCTTTCTTGACCGTGCTCAACCCCGTCGCCCCCTCCCGCCTCCTGGTCTGCCTGGCCATGGCTGGCTGTGCCTCCGTCGGCGAAATCGCGCCACCCATCGGGGAGGACCGCCCTCTCCCCAGGGCCGAAGCAGGGGAGGTCTCCCTCGACCTCACCCGGCTCCGCGAGATCTCGGACCAGCTTTCGGCGAGCGACGAACACGAGGTCCACGGGATCGTCGTCGTCCACGAAGGGGAGGTCGCCTTCGAGGGCTACTACAACGGCTACGGACCCACGAACCCGCACGACATCCGCTCCGCGACCAAGAGCATCACATCGCTCCTCGTCGGCATCGCCCTGGACGAGGGGGCCATCGACGACGTCGACGATCCCGTCTCGGCGTACCTGCCCCCGCGGTACGCCACGCCCTCTCTCGGGGACGACGTACGACTGCGCCACCTGCTCACGATGAGCAGCGGCCTCGACTGCGACGACGGGGACCGATCGACACGGGGTCAGGAGGATCGGATGTATCGATCCCGAGACTGGGTCGAGTACTTCACGACGCTGAACCGAGTCCACGCGCCCGGGGACACAGTCCGCTACTGCACGGGGGGTGTCGTGACCCTCGGTGAGGTGATGGCCAACCGTGTGGATGGGGACTTCGCGGCCTTCGCGGATCGCGAGCTCTTTGCCCCCCTCGGCATCCGCAACTACGAATGGGCTCGCTTCGACGGCGGCACGAAGGTCGACACCGGCGGGCACCTCCTCCTGACTCCGGAGGCGATGGCCAAGATCGGGATGCTCGTCCTCGAGGGCGGCCGTTGGCGCGGTGAGCAGATCGTCTCGGCGGAGTGGCTGCGGCAATCGACCGAGGCGACCGTTCAACTCGGAGGTACCGGATACGGCTTCCTCTGGTGGGTCGACCGCGTGCCCTTCGGCGATCTCCAGGTCGACATGATCCGAGCGAGCGGCAACGGCGGCCAGACGATCTTCATCGTGCCCGCGTACGACCTCGTGGCCGTCTTCACCGCCGGGTACTACAACTCCGACGAGACGCGCGTGATCTACGAACTCTTCTACGGGGCGGTGCTGTCCGCCGTGCCCGAGATCTCGGCTCGGTCGGGGAGCTCGAAGGGCCTACCGAACCTCTAGCTCGACCCCCGTCACCCGCCCGTCCTCCACCGCCCGCACGGTCAACTTCAACTCACCGGCCTGGATCGACGCCCCGACTGCGAGCTCGGTGCCGAGCCGCTCGACCAGGATGTCGTCCAGCGTCCGGTCGGCCACCGAGTCGAGATGGACGCCGTAGAACTCTTCGAGATCTCCGACCGTCGTCGCCGGGTCGAGCGAGAAGATCATCCCTTCGCCAGCGGCGTCGCCTGCCCTCGGCGCGAACAGGCGATCCACGGCCGGTCGAACACCCGGCCGGAGAATGATGAAGACGTGGTCTCCCGGGTCGATCGACGTCGTGCCACGTGGCGGGATCATCGTTCCGTCCCGCACGATCATGGCGACGACCGCACTGTCCGGAAGGGCGAGGTCGCGCACCATGCGTCCGGCAGCAAAACACGACGCGTCGGCCAGGTAGTCGACGATGTCCCCGTCGACCTCGCGCAGCGAACTGATCTCGAGCGAGATCGGAGGGGTGGCGACGCCCTCTTCCCGGACGCCGAGCTTCGTGGCCACCCAGGGTAGGCTCCACCCCTGGAGGAGGGCCGAGAGGATGACTGTGAAGAAGACGATGTCGAAGAGGCGGAGGGCACCGTCGACCCCGGCCATCAGAGGGTAGGTCGCCAGGACGATCGGCACCGCGCCCTTGAGACCGGCCCACGAGAGGAAGGCGAGTTCTTTCGCGGCGAAGCCGAATGGGGTGAGCGTGACCAGGACGGCCAGCGGGCGGGCCGCGAAGATCAGCGCCGCCGCCAGGAGTGTACCCTGCGGCGCGATGTCGAGGAGCCGTGACGGGGTCGCCAGGAGACCGAGTGTGACGAACATCGCGATCTGTGCGAGCCACGCCGCCCCGTCGTGCGCCAACAGGATGCCGCGGCGGAAGGGCAGGCGGGCGTTGCCGATCACGATCCCCGCGATGTACACGGCCAGGAAGCCACTGCCACCCAGGTACGCGGGCAGCCCGTACGCCAGGAGGCCGAGTGCCAGGGTCAGGACCGGGTAGAGCCCCGCCGCGTCGAGACGCACCCGGCGGACGATGAGTGAGCCCAGCCAGCCGGCGCCGAGTCCGGCAAGTGAACCGATGATCGCCTGTTGCAGGAAGTACGTGACCAGCGGCCACCCCAGCGCCAGGTCGCCGCCGAGGTACGAGACGATACCGATCGTCATCAGCACCGCCATCGGGTCGTTCGATCCGGACTCGACTTCGAGTGTGCCCGCGATCCGGTCCGACAGGTGGAGCCCCTGGCCGCGGAGCACGGCGAAGACCGCCGCCGCGTCCGTCGAGCCCACGATGCTTCCAAGCAGCATCCCCGTGACGATCGGCAGGTCGAGAAGCCAGGTCGCGAAGGCACCCGTCAGCCCCGCCGTGATCACCACCCCGACCGTGGCCATGGCCGAGGCCGGCTTCCACGCGATCCGCACCGACTCGAGCTTCGTGCGCAGGCCGCCGTCGAAGAGGATGAGGACCAGCGCGAGCGTGGCGGCCGCGTTGGCCAGCGCGAAGTCGTCGAATTGGACCCCCAGGACACCGTCGACGCCCGCCAGCATTCCCACCCCCATGAAGATCACGAGGGTGGGAACGCCCACCGACTTGGAGAGCTTGCTCGAGAAGATGCCGGCTATCAGCAGCACGGCGCCGAGCAGGATCAGTCCATCAATGTCAGGCATCGAAGGGCCTCGTAGCCCGGGCGGGGGTCACGCTCCGTCGGTGTAAAGATCGGGCCTCCGGTCACGTCGGGGGACCCTGGCTGCGACCGAACCAGGCCACGGCCGCCACACAGCCGAGACAGAGGAAGATGGCGACCAGCGAGGCCGGGTCGGTCGGAAGATCGGCAAAAACCCACGCCGCCACAGCCTCGTCGGAGGTCTGGGCGGGCGCGCTGAGCGAGATGATAGGCAACAGGTGCATGACGCACTCCTTCGTCCACATGGAATGAGGGCGAACCCGTCCACCGGTGGGTGGAGGGTCGAAACCGTGTCGTGTCGTCCGCGGGCGCCGAGCGCTGCGCGGTCGGGACTACGGCTTGGGAGGTGCGTTGGCCGGGAAGGCCGAGAGACCGAGGAGGCGGCTGCCCACACTCGTGGCGTGGCCGGAAACGGTTCGCCCCGGCGCTGTCCGTACCGTCCGTCGCGCGAGCTGCCCCAGCCCTCCGGCCGTGCTGTGTCGGTGCCCCGAACCCGAGGCGCCGGTGCCTGAAGGCCCCTCGATGCGTCGGTCCGAGAGCGGAGGAGTGAGCCACGAGGTCGACGCGCCGAGAGACTGCCTCGGTGCGGGCAGCGTGTATACCGGCGCGGAGGCCGCGCCGATGCCGAGTGTCGCGACGTCCGGCGCGCGTCCACCACCCACCAGCAGCGCCCCCAGGAAGGGGAGCAGCAACATCCGCGAGCGGATGGTCGGCTTGTGGGACATGGATGGTGTCGACGTGGATGAGCGCGGTTGGTGTGAGCTACCGGGCGGGGTGGGGAAGGTTCCTGGGTGGTTGGTTCTCAGCGGGCGACCGTGCCATGATGCAGGGTATGAGTACGCGCTGCCATCGATCCGGCTGGCTCTTCGCCCTGGCGTTGTGGGCCGTGGCGATGCCCGTCTCGGCCCAGTCCGACCTGGACACCGA
>JAUIKL010000193.1 GCA_030430625.1 Gemmatimonadota bacterium | reverse complement strand
CGGCCGTGGTGATCGCCGATCGCTTCTCCGTGCCGGAAACGGTCGTGGGGCTGACCGTGCTGGCCATCGGGACCTCGCTGCCGGAGCTCGTGACCACCGTGCTGGCCGCGCTCGAGAAGCGGAGCGATGTGGCCGTCGGAGCGATCGTCGGCAGCAACACCTTCAATGTCCTCGCGATCATGGGTGTGAGCGCGGCCGTCAGTCCCGCCGCGATCGAGGTCTCGACCCGTGTGCGGCTTCTGGATGTGCCGGTGATGGTCGGAACCTGTCTCGTGTTCGGACTCATGGCCTGGCGGGCCCGACCTATCGGGCGCGGTTGGGGCGTGATGTTCCTGTTGGCCTATGTGGCGTACCTCGTCACACTCTACCTGGTGGTCTGACACCCCTTCCGAGGCGTTCGATGTCCGAAGCCGTGACGTACGGGAAGTACCTGAAGATCGACGAGCTTCTCGCGCTGCAGCAGCCGCGCGACGAGGTCGAGCACGACGAGATGCTCTTCATCATCATCCACCAGGTGTACGAACTCTGGTTCAAGGAAGTGCTGCACGAGCTGGACTACGTGGGCACGTTGCTTCGCCAGGGCGACACGCCGCGAGCGCAGCACACCCTGAAGCGGGTGCTCACGATCCTGAAGGTCCTCGTGGCGCAGCTCGACATCCTGGAAACGATGACGCCGACGGAGTTCCTGACTTTTCGGGAGCGGCTGGACAGCGCGAGCGGCTTCCAGAGTGACCAGTTCCGCGCCCTCGAGTTCTCGCTGGGTCGCAAGTCCGAGAAGGCGGTCGAACGTTTCGAACCGGGCACACGTGCCCGGGCATCTCTCGAAGCGCGGTGGGACGCTCCGACGTTGTGGGATGCCGTGCTCGGATACCTTGCCGATCAGGGCTACGAGATCCCGGCAGACCAACTGGAGCGTGACGTCACTGCGCCGATCGAGTCGAACGAGGGGGTGCAGGCGGTCCTGATCGACATCTACCGCAACGACCCGAGGAACAGCGAACTCTGTGAGCGCCTCGTCGACCTCGACGAAGGCATTCAAGAGTGGCGATATCGGCACGTGAAAATGGTCGAGCGTACGATCGGCATGAAGTCGGGCACCGGAGGGTCCGCGGGGTCCGCCTACCTCCGCACCACGCTGGCTCGTCCGCTCTTCCCGGATCTCTGGGAGATCCGGGCCAGCTTGTAGGTCGATGCCTCCCGCCCTCGACGACCTGCGCCGGACCCCGAACGCCCTCTCGCGTCACTACACCGCGTTTCGGGTGTCGGAGCGACTCCTCTTCACCGGTCACTCGCACCAGGCGTGGCCCGATGTCGGGCTTGCCGGTCAGCAGCAGGCATGGGTCGACGCCTCGCGCTTCGTGGACGGCAAGTGGGACGCGGTCCAGGAGAAGGTGGACCGGGTGGCCGCCGGGTATCGAACCCTGCTGGGGGACGCCGACGGGTCGGTCACACTCGACGCCAACACGCACGCGCTGGTCGTCCGTTTCCTGTCGGCCCTCGACCTGGCCGCCCGCCCTCGGATCGTCACGACCGACGGTGAGTTCCACTCGATCCGAAGGCAGCTGGATCGATTGGCCGAAGAGGGGGTCGAGCTCGTGAAGGTGCCGGCGGACCCTGTGGAGACTCTGGCGGAGCGGGCCGCCCAGGCCGTCGACGACCGCACGGCGGCGGTGATGATGTCTTCCGTGCTGTTCGGCTCCGCGCTCATCGTGCCCGGCCTCGACGTCGTGGCCGAACGGTGCGTCGCGTTCGGCGCCGAATTTCTCGTCGACGCCTACCATGCCCTCGGCGTCGTGCCGTTTTCGATGGATGGCATCGAGTCGGCCTTCGTGGTCGGGGGCGGATACAAGTACCTCCAGCTCGGAGAGGGGAACTGCGCGCTCCGTGTACCCGCCGGGTGTGGGCTCCGTCCGGTGATCACCGGGTGGTTCGCCGAATTCGGGGAACTCGCCCAGACGAAGACCCCGGGTGAGGTGCGGTACGGGACCGGGCCGGTGCGCTTTGCGGGCTCCACCTTCGATCCGACATCGGCGTATCGGGCCGCGGCCGTCATGGAATTCTTCGACGGGGAGGGGCTCACCGACGTCTTTCTCCGACAGGTCAGTCAGCACCAGGTCGGACTGCTCGCGTCGTCGTTCCGCTCACTCGACCTCGACCCTGCCGTCGTTTCACTCACCCACGACGTGGGTACCGAGGCGCGAGGCGGGTTTCTGGCGCTCCGAGCCCCCGACGCGCAGGGCCTCTTCGAGCGGCTCCTCGAGCGAGGGGTTCGTACCGACTACAGGGGAACCACGCTTCGCTTCGGGCCGGCACCGTACCACGCCGATCGGCAGATCACGGACGCCATGGTGGCACTGGGCGAGGCCGTCCGGGACGGCTAGGTAACGAATTCGTTGCATCCGGCTCGATGCGGGAGCACGTTGGAAGTACGTGGCTGGATTGCGTTCCCCTCTGTCAGGAGACACAGATGCGCCTACGCTCCGCACTACTCCGCTTCGCCATGCTCGGTGCCGTGGCAGCTTTCGCTGCCTGCGGTGACTCGTACGAGGAGCCTCAGGAGTTCTCGATCACCGGACCCGAGATCCCGGTCGCTCAAGCGCCCGCTCTCGTCGGTGAGGACGGAAGTCTGACTCCGGACGCCGACCCGATCGGGTAGACGTTCGATCCCAAGGTCCACCTGGGGCGGTCCGGTCGATCCGGTCGCTTCGGGGACAGCGAATGGCGGCGGCGCTCCCGACGGGGCGTCGCCGCTTTCGCTTCAGTCTGCCGCGCTCTCCTGAACTTCGGTCAGGACGGCCTCGTCCCCGACGCTCACGTCTCCGGGCTGGATGACCACACCGAAGACGCCACCGCGCCACTCGGGATCGAGTGCGCCGGTGAGCCCCTGCACCTGCTCGTCCATCCGGTTGCAGGGACGAGTCTCCCCCCAGATGCGGATCTTGGCCCCGCCGAGGGTGAGGATGTGCCCGCGGGTCTCCGCCAGGCGGAGGCCGCTCACCATCACGTTGGCGCGACGCATGTACGGTTCGACGTCGGGTAGGTCGTCCCGAATGGCCTCGAATACTTCCTTCTCGATGATCGTCACCTGCCGCTTCGATCGGCCGAAGTTGGCATCCGAGTCGATCCCCTTGTTCTCGACCATCACGACGCGCTCCGCCGGATCCATCGGACCCCGGTGCGCCCGCTTCGTCCACAGCGCTTCGACTCTACCCTTCATCGTGCCTCCCTGTCAGCGCATCAACGCTTCGATCTCGTCGGGTGTTCGCGCCAGTCCCCGGGTCAGCACCTCGGCACCGTCCTCGGTCACGACGATCACGTCCTCGACGAACACCGCGATCTGAAGATCGTGGTTGTAGTACCAAGGCTCCACCGTGAAGACCATGCCGGGCTCGAGCGGCTCGTCGATCAGCGCAGGGTCTCCCGCGTTGAGCCCGATGTGGTGGCCGAAGAAGGAGGGCGTCTGCATATAGCGCTCCTCGTGGTCCGGAATGGCGGCGTACGCCACGGCCGTCAGCTCGCGTAGGGTGACGCCCGGTCGGACCGCTGCGATGATCGCGTCGGCGGCTCCGATGCTGACCATCATCTTCTCCCGCTGCACGTCCGAAAAGGTGCCGCTCACCGGGAAGGTGCGGCCGACGTCACTGACGTAGCCGTCGATCTCACACCCGACGTCCATGATCACCAACTCGTCCGACTCCAGGGGGCGGTTTCGTCGGTCGTAGTGCGCGGCCAGAACGCGCCACGGCCAGAGGCTGTTCGGACCGGACTTGATGATGGGTGTGAAGGGGATGGACTGGGATCCCAGGCTTCTGCATGTCGCCTCGAACGTCCCCTGGAGGCTCCGTTCGTCGACACCGGGCCGCACCTGCGCCGCCGCGGACAGGATGCCCTGAGCGGTCGCGTCCGCCGCGATCCGCATCTTCTCCAGCTCGTACCGACTCTTCACCATCCGCCCCATGGCGATCTCTTCGAAGGCGTTCGCCAGGCGGGCCGTCGGATGGGCCTGGCTGATGCGATAGAGGAGCGTCTGGGTCGGATCGAGCGCACCGAACGCAGGGAGGTCGGGGATCTGAAGCGACCCTCCCCGGCCACCGTTGAAGCGGATGGGTGTCCGGGAGCGCACCCGCTGCGCGATGTACCGCTCGAAGGTCGCGGCGTCCCGGTACTCTTCGATCCCGGCGATGCTGCGAAGCTGGAAGTCGTCGAGTAGGGAACGACCCGGGAAGTCGTTCTCGCGGCCCGGGTTCTCGAACCGGTAGTCCGTGTCCGGTAGGAAGAGGATCGACCGATCGTTCTCGGCATCGAGCACGAGGACCGAGTTCGGGACCTCGAGGCCGGTGTAGTACCAGAAGTCCTCGAGCTGCCGGAAGGTGTCGCCGTGTGTCGTACCATCCGACGACGGGGCGATGAAGACACCTCCGCCGCTCTCCCGAAGGAGACGGATCATGTTGCTGCGGCGGTACTGGTACTCCTGGGGCCGGAAGTCCAACCGGCGGACCCAGTCGCCGTAGCGCTGCTCCGTCGGGGCGCCGACGGCCTCGGATTCCTGGGAGGTGACCGGGGTCGGTGCGCTGGCCGCGATCGCCCCGAGGACGAGGGAGACGGGGAGCAGCCGGAGCGTTGAGCGCATGCGGAAAACGGGCGCGAGGGTTGGGACGGTCGTAGCTTGGGAGCGTGCATCCGCGCACGCTACCCCCCGAGGTCCACACGAGGAGGTTCGACGCTGTCTCTGAAGCTTCAGATCGAACTCGTGTACGATCCCGGGTGCCCGCACATCGCGACCGCACGCGACGTCCTTGCCGATGCGTGCCGCGAGGCCGGCGTCCCGGCCGTGTGGACCGAATGGTCGACCGATGATCCGGAGTGCCCACGCGAGGTCCGGAACCTCGGGTCGCCGGCGGTCCTCGTGAACGGGGAGGACGTGGCCCCGGGCCCGCATCCGTGGGCCTCTCGAGAACCGAACGGGGCCCCGCGCAGTCGTATGTATCGCGACGGGGACTCGATCGTACCTGCCCCACCGCTCCGCCGAGTCAGGGGGGCGATCGAGGCTGCCATGCAGCCGGGAACCGGCTGAGTGCGAGGGGGGCGGTGGGGTGTCGCCGTGGTTGCGCTGGTGGGAGTGCTTCAGCTCTCCCTACCAGCGGGTGCGTTCGGCCAGACCGTCGAGGGACGAATCACCGAGGAGGGGACCGGGAGGCCGGTGGTGGGTGCCGACGTCCGTCTGCTCGACGAGGGCCGGGAGACGACCACCCGGGTCCTTTCCGACGTCGCGGGCCGGTATACGGTCGAGGTCGAGGAGCCCGGTCACTACTACCTCATCGTCGACATGATCGGGTATCAGCGGTTGGAGACCCCTCTCCTGGACCTTCAGCGCGAGACGACGTTGAGGGCTTCCTTCGAACTCCCCACCGATGCGATCGAGCTGGAAGGTCTCCGCGTCGAGGC
>JAUIKL010000021.1 GCA_030430625.1 Gemmatimonadota bacterium | reverse complement strand
AGGAGACGGACGGCCCCGAGACTCGCACCCAGGTCGTCGTGGAGGTCGCGGACCATCCCCTCCCGGAGCTGCTGGATCTTCAGGACCTGACGCACCCGCGCTCGGTGAAGCAGGTACGCGACCGCCAGCGCGGCCGCGAGCACGAAGAGTCGGAAGGGTCCGGACTGAGCGAGGGTCGGAGCGACCGTGAAGGGCAGCGGCTTCGACGAAGGGCTCCAGGCCCCGGCGTGATGAGCTTGGACGGTGAACGCGTACCGGCCGGGCCCGAGGCCGGTGAAGACTGCTTCGGGATCGGGCCCGGCGAGGTACCAATCGTCGTCTAGCCCCGTCAGCCGGTACCGGTAGAGCGGTTCGGTAGGCCCATCGAAGACCAGCGCCGAGAACTCGAGGGAAACCCGCCTCGCACCTGCCGGTACTCGGGCCGATCCGTCCGGCCCACGCTCCACTTCCTCACCATCGGCTCGCACGGACGAAACGATCGGTTCGGGCGGTGACACGTCCCCGAAGCGCGTCGGGTCGATGACCGAAGGGCCGGGCGCGCCGTTGAAGAGTAGTCGGCCGTCCGTCAGGTGGACCGCCGCCGGTGACGCGCGTTGCGGGCGGATCGACATGGTCCCCGAAGCGGTCCCGTACCGCTCGAAGGTCAGGGAGTGCCCGGCCGTGTGTGGATCCGAGGTCGAGGCCATGAGCGATGCCAGCGAGTCGGCAGGTGCACGAAGCACTCCTCGGCTCGTGCTGATCCATACGGACTCGTCCACCCAGAGCATATGCCAGACTCCGACATCGCCGAGTCCGGCACCGCTCGGCAGGCTGCGAGGCCCGTCGTCGGTCAGGACGAAGGCACCGTTCTCGTAGGTGCCGATCCAATGACGTCCGGCCGGATCGCGGAAGAAGGCGACGACGAAAGGGTCCACCACACCCGGGACGGGAACCGCCTCGACCCGCCCGGATCGTGTCCTCCGAAGCCCTTCGGCGCCGCCCACCCAGAGATCCCCCGCGACGTGGGTCGCCGCCCAGATATCGAGGTCGTCGAACCCCGGTACGTCGCGGTACTCGCCAGCCTGATAGGAAACGATGCCTGCCTGTGACGCGAGTGTCAGCGAGCCGTCGTCACTCGGGGCGAATCCGCGCACCTCGGCCATCGTCCGTCGATCCAGCACCGTCCCATCGGGACTCAGTCTAGCCAGACCCCGATCCAAGCCCACCCACACGACGCCGTCGGGCGTCTGATGCAGGGCCCGCACCATGTTCGAACCGAGACTCGTGTCGGCGCCGTGGCGACGCACGAGCGTACCATCGTCGAAGTGGTGGAGTCCTCCACCCCAGGTGCCGACGAGGACGGACGAATCCTGGAGCTCCAAGAGGGCTGTGACGCCACTCGCGAGGCCGGCAGGCGGAGATTCGATCCGAGCGACGCTTCGGGGGACGACGTGGAAAAGCTGGGCATCGGTCGCGACCCACACCCCTCCGCGGCCGTCCGCAGCGATGTACAGGATCACGCGGAAGTCCCCTGCCCGACGCAGGGGGATCTGCTCGCGGTGGTCGTCGGCGGTGCGAAACAGGTGGTCGCGGCGGGTCTCCGGGTCTCTGAGGATCAGCCAGCGAGCGTCGTCTTCGCCGAGCATCGCACGGATCGGGATCGTGTCGGTGGCCGTCCCTGCGGCGGCAGCACCGCCCGATACGTCGATCGTATAGCCCGGTTCGGTACGAAAAGCGGTACCTGCGTCGGACAACCAGGCGTAGGGGTCGACCACGTGGGCGGCTGTTCGAGGCTTGAAGACCTGCGCGCCTTCGGTGGTCGGCCGGATCATCACTCGCGCCGAGTCGTGATCGAAGCACGAAAGCAAAGGACCGAGGGCGTCCACCCCTGCTCCCAGGTATCGCATGCAGTGCTCGGCCAGGCCGATGTCCGTCTCACCCGCGGCCGTGAGTACCCTCGTGGGCTGGATGAGCGCGGGGGCTCCGTCGGGCAGCCGGAGGTGCCGCTCCTGTGTTCCGGGCTCGTCGGTGACGATCGGCCGAGACAGCGTCAGTGAGTCACCCTCCACCCTGAATTCGTAGATGCCATCCACCGACCGGTACCGGGCGACATCTGCGACGGGGTCGAACTGCATGTTTCGCAGGCGATACCGAGACTGGCCCGAGCGGATCACGTCCCCGTCGATCAGGCTCACCCCGCCACCGAGGTACGCCACCCAGATCCGGCCATGGGGGTCTTCCAGGACTTCCGCCACGAAGCGCGAAGGGGCTCCGGGGATCGTCACCGGAGTCAGTCGATGCCCATCGTGCCGCGCGAGCCCTCTCGAGCCGCCGAGGTAAAGGAGTCCGGAGCGGGCCGCGACCACGCCGTTCAAGGTGCCGAGAGCAGCGACATCCTCGGTGTCGTAGACCTCGACCGCCCACGCTCCGAGGGGTGGGAGCGGGGAGCCTTCCTGGGCCGACGCGCTGCCTGCCCAGAGGAACAACGAGGTGGTGAGGATCGCGCCGACACCTCGACTCAGCTGCGATCGCGCTGTTTCCCCGGGGCCCGCGCACCCAACTACCCTCCCCAATCCGTCCCTCCCGTTGTGGGCGCACCTGGCCGAGCACCGGCGCGCATCCTACCTGCCGGGGGGGTGGGGCGACAAGGTTTTGGGGGGTGGGGCTGCGCGAGGCGAGCCCTGGCATCGTCCTCGCCGTGCGCTCCAGCGCGGAGCTCCTGCCGAGATAGCTACATGGCCCCGCCGGGCACTACAGCGCCTCCGACACCTCAACGAACTGACTGAACCGCGCCTCCAACAACTCCGTGCCCGGACGCAGGTCTGCCTTTCGTGGGACGGAGATCCGCTGCCCGTGCAGAGCCTGAATCGCGTGCTTCAGAGTCGGGCCGTCCTCCTCCTCGAGTAGGTCATGACGCACCTGGATCACGAGGTCGGGTCGAATCCCAATGAAGAACCGATCGAAGGCGGTATGGTGCAAACGACACAGGGCGAGCCCATTTCTCACGACGGGTTCGCCTTCCGGCTCGGAGTCTGGGATGATGTGCGCCGCGTCCAGCAGCTCTTCATGCTTTAGCCGGCACAAGGCGCATTGGTGCCGGTACGCGGCCAATACGCGCTCTCGAAACGCGCTTTGGTGCAGGCGACGCCGTGCGAGGGTCGTGATGTACTCGCGACGAATCTCAGCGCCCTCGGAGACTAATCGAGTGGACTCGGGCGCCGGAAGCCGAGTCGCGTCATCCACCGCAACGGAGAAGACCAGCCGATTCGGATCGTCTCCGACGATGTAGACTGGCCATGTCGCGAGGTATCGGCCCTGGACCATTCGGTGGAAGTAGACGAGGGGAAGACGCTCAACCATCGCTGTCCGCAATCCCCGGTTGTCCCGATGCCCCAAGTCCGTACCGCGGTAGCTGTACTCGAGGAGCCCGTCAGCGCGGACGGCGTCGTCGTATGAGCCACCTGGCGAAGTGCGGATCGAGAGAGGGACATCCAGCACCGCCGGCTTGAAGATCCCCTGCTGCGACAACAGGGGCACCCGACGCCCTTCGTACTCGAAGCCTTGCAGGAGGAGCTTCCACGGAAGCACTTCGCCGTGCATGCGGACCTGGGCTCCCAGCCAGTCGAAGGCTCGGCTCCTGACTCTGGCCTCGTGGACTCGGTCGGTCAGGAGTGGCTCCGGGGGGTTGGTGGGACTCATGGCGTTCCAGCAACCTTCGAGCGCAACCCACGGATGCGCCAGTATCGACGTTGCGGGAGTCGCGCCCGCGCCACGAGACGTGAAACGGCGTGCCCCTCCTACCCACGAGTTGCAACCTATAACGTTACAGGTTACGACCTGAAGATCCGATCCTTCCGTCATAAGGGCTTGAGGCGGCTCTACCGAAAAGGGAGACGTGCGCGGACTGCCCCGGGATCAGCTGAGGAAGTTGAGACGAATCCTCTTGGCCCTCGACAGCGCCGCAGAAGTAGGAGAGGTCGGCCTTCCGGGCTTCCGACTCCATCCCCTGAAGGGAACGATGCGAGGACTCTGGGCCGTGCAGGTCACTGCCAACTGGCGCGTGACGTTCCGCTTCCAGGACAACGACGCCCACGACGTCGACCTGGTCGACTACCACTGAGACTTCACCATGCCCATGCACAACCCGCCCCACCCCGGCGAACTCGTTCGCGAGGATTGCCTCGTCCCTCTCGGCCTCTCCGTGACCGACGGTGCCACCGCACTCGGTGTCACCCGGAAGACCCTCTCGCAGATCGTGAACGGGCGCGCAGGCATCTCGCCGGAGATGGCCGTCCGCCTCAGCAAGGCGTTCGGCTCGACGCCCCGGTTCTGGCTCCAGCTCCAGATGAACTACGATCTCTGGCATGCGGAGCAACGAGCCGACGAACTCGACGTCCAGCGAGTCTTCGCCTAACGCTCGGGCCTTCAAGCTCCGGGGTTACGGAAGACGTCACAGCCTCCGGCGACCGCCCGACCTCGACCAGGCTGGTCAAGTCCCAAGCTGGCTCGAGTCCCGGGTAGATTTGAGCTGCGGGCCTACCCAGCAGCCCCTTCGGCCGCCGCTACGCGGCGCAGGCAGGCCCTCGCTCCCCTCCGCGGAAGACCTCACAGCGGCTATCGCTACGACCCCCACCCGCCGACACCTGTTCGCTCGGCTGAACTGCGGGACGGTCGGGCGTAGGCCCATTCGCGCTTGCAGGTCTGGATGAAGCGTTCGGCCTTTCGTCAAGTCAGCGCGTGGACAAAGGCGGACGATATGTCCTATTTTGTCCACACAACTGGAGAGGTTATGCCCGGCAGAGAGTACGACAGAGTCTTGGACACGGCGGCCGACCAACACGGGTACATCACGACGGAACAGGCAAGAACGCTCGGCATCCAGGCGGACACGATCCGAAAGATGGCCGCTCGGGACACCTTGGAGCGCGTGAGCTGGGGGGTCTACCGTGTGCCCACATTCCCGCAGTCGCCCTTCGCCCAGTACATGGAAGCCTGTCTCTGGCCGGCTGGGGCCATGGGCGTCATTTCGCACGAATCGGCGTTGGCGATCCGGGAGCTCTCGGACGTGAACCCTTCGAAGGTCCACCTCACGGTGCCGAAGCACTTCAGGGTGCGAAGAGAGATTCCAAGGCACCTGGTCGTCCACAACGCCGACCTCGCGGACGAGGAGCTGGCCAGCGTCGAAGGTGTCCCAACGACAACGGTCCGCCGGGCGATCGAAGACTGCCACCGCCAACACCTCGGCCCGGCGCTACTTCGGCAGGCCATCGAGGAGGGCCAACGCCAGGGGTACCTCCGGGCCGATGACGCACAGAAGCTCCGCGAGCTTACCCTCGGATGAGCGCCACGAGAAAGCAGCCCCACTCCGCACGAGTACTAGAGAAGTGGGTGAACGCTCACGCCCGGGAGCGTGGTCTCGCCCCGAAGCGCGTCCGCGATTGGGTTTCCTACATGGTCCTGGCCGGTCGCCTGGAGCAGGCGAACTCGGAGGTTGAAGGCACCACGTTCACGATCAAGGGAGCGGTGGCTCTCGAGATGCGCCTGCCCGAAAGCGCTCGTGCCACGAAGGACATCGACGTGATCGCGGAGGCTAAGAACGAGCGCGGACTGGCCCAGGTGCTGGAGCAAGCCCTGGTGGCGGACTACCAGAACTTCACGTTCAGAATCAAAGATGACCCCTACGTGATGCCCAACGACTCACTGCGGTTCCAGGTGGCGTTGGAGTACAAGGCACGGAGCTGGAGCACCGTTCAGGTGGACCTCTCCCCCGGGGAAGGCGACACAACCGAGGTCGAGCTCATCGACCCGCTGGCCCTCGAGCCCTTCGGGCTCGACACGCCGCCTGCACTGCCCTGCCTCTCGTTGCGCTACCACTTGGCACAGAAGATCCACGGGATGACGCAACCTCCCAAGGGAGACGAGGAGGCCAACGAGCGGTTCCGCGACCTCGCGGACCTGCTGCTGATACGGGAGCTCGCACCGGACCTGGCTGGTGTTCGCGAAGCCTGCGTCGAGGTCTTCGCGCTTCGCGGCACGCACACTTGGCCTCCGGACGTGGAGCCACCGGACGTCTGGGAGGAGCCCTTCGCGGCGCTGGCGGCGGAGCTCGAGTTGCCGGTGAGCACGCTGGTGGAGGCTGTGGAGGCAGCCGCTGCGTTCATCGGCGAGATCGAGGCCTCGAAGTCCCTGTAGACACCTCTCGTAGACACCCCATGCCCCGGAACGAAGAACGCGTTGCCCGGAGGAACCCCAAGAAGTCCCGTAGGGCAACGCGTTCCATCAAGTGGCCCGGGTAGATTTGAGCTGCGGGGTTACCTGGCAGCCCCTTCGGCCGCCGCTACGCGGCGCCAGCAGGCCCTCGCTCCCCTCCGCGGAAGACCACCTCGGCGCTCCCGCGAACCCCTTCCGGGCCGCTCCGGGTGAACAACCGACCAAGCGCTCGCTTCGCGATCGCGAGGTCGGCGACCCAGACGCGGGAAGACCTCGCAGCCGCAAGCAACCGCCCGACCTCGACCAAGGCCGCCCAAGTCCCAAGCCGGCCCGAGTCCCGGGTAGATTTGAGCTGCGGGGCTACTTGGCAGCCCCTTCGGCCGCCGCTCCGCGGCGCCAGCAGGCCCTCGCTCCCCTTCGCGGAAGACCTCACAGCGGCTATCGCTACGACCCCACCCGCCGCTCCGGGTGAACTCCCGACCAGGCGCCCGCTTCGCGGTCGCGAGGTCGGTAGCTCCTAGATACAAAAACTCCCCTGACCAAGAGCCAGAGGAGTTCCAGTGGGCCTGGGTAGATTTGAACTACCGACCTCACGCTTATCAGGCCCCTCCGCGGGGCCGCGAATCGCGGCAAGAAATCGTATAAGTCCCTACTGGGCCGCACGATCTGCCGTTCTTGCTGGAAGGCGATGTCGGAAGCTGCCGGGTTGAATGGGCCCAGAAACGGGCCCAAGGGACACAAGAAGGGGCGCAGGCCTCGCTCCCCGAAACGCCGTGAGTGTCGGAGCCCAGGGTTTTCAGAGGAGCGAACTGGGACGCAAAACCACTGGCCGTTCCCTTGACCACCACTGGTTACGTAATCATTGTCCCTTACACAGTAACCGTGGATGGGTGCACGCGCGATGGCGCTATCGAACGCAGAGAAGCAGGCAAGGTTCAGGAAGAAGGAACAGCTGAAGAAGCTGGTGAGTCAGTGCCTCGGTGATATTCACCTTCTCGCCAGCACTAAGCTCGAGCCGCGAGGTCCACTCGGACTGCTCGATCCGCGAGCAACGTACGGGAATCTCGATTCGCAGCTGCGCCAAGCTGCCAGGCTTCCGAGCGGATGGACCGACGAGGATCTGCAACGCGCAGAGGATCGGGTCCGGGGTATCCACGAGGATGCGCTGAGGGCAGTCGACTCCATTGGGACCGACGTCGAGGATGGTCGGAACTCTCTCGCGCCATCCCAGAAGTCCTCGAACTCGAAGAATTGGCTTGCCGAGCACGACGAAGCCAAGCGCGACACGATCGCTCTTGCGGGGCACCTGGTCGCCGCGATGGACCTATCCAAGCTCCCGAAGGAACAATGCGCCGCGGCGCTGATGGAGGCTCTGCGGCAAACGGGGCGATCCTTGGCCAACTCCTCCGTGGTCGGTCAGTCTGACGCCACAGCGGTCTGTCTGGCCTCCCTGAACCGGCACCGTGAACGACCGGAGTGGTTCCTGCCCCGGATGGCGGCTTGGCTTCATCGCAACTTGGACGACGACGCGCGAAGAGTCTTGGGCGCGAAGCTCCTAGAAGACGACGGGGGCCCTTCACGATGACCTTGGCAGAATCTCGTCTCCCCGGACTCGCCCACGAGGTCGTCCGATGAGGCGCCTGTTCTCTGACAGACAGCGTGTCGCCATCGCCACGGCGGCTGGCTTCCGCTGCGAGCAATGTGGCCGTGAGACTCCACTGGAGGAGGGGCACGCGGACCATGCCGTGAGCTGGAAGGACGGTGGCGCCACCAGGTACGGAAACGCTCGGTGGCTTTGTGCTGCGTGTAATCTGCGCAAGGGTCGCGATAGCGAACCACGCGGGGAGGTCGTCGACTTAGGGAAGCCACCGCTGCCCTCGCTTTATCGCTGGCAGGCTGAAGCCCTTGCACAGCAGCAGTCCGCCGCCAAGACCGGTAAACGATTCTTCGTGGCCGCTGGGGTCGGCACCGGCAAGACGCGGGCAGCGCTCGCGATGTACTTGGCCGGCCCCTACGACCTCATCGTGATACTCAGCCCCAAGTCGGGTATCGCGGGCGGATGGGCCGACACGGCGGGCAACCTGGGTTTGCGCTTGAAACAGGTCACATCGTCAGGCGCCTTCCGGAGCATGGCCCACCGGGAGGAGCTGCCAATCCACGGGCTAGCCCTTACGACGAGCATGCTACAAAGCGTGATCGCCGACATGGCTCTGGTATGCGAGCGACACCGCACGCTCGTCGTATACGACGAGGCGCATCATCTCTACGAGGACGGAGCGTGGACCGATTGGGCCACCGAAGCATTCGCTGCCGCTGCCTTCCATGTTGGGCTCAGCGGCACACCCTATCGCGACGACGACCGTCGCATCCACACGTTGGACTACCTATCTGATGGGGTCGGGCTGGCCGGCGTGCCGCACGTGGAGTATTCGGCGGAAGAAGCCGCCGCCGAGGGCAATGTCGCTCCGGTAGTGACGCGGTACCTCGGAGGCTATGCCGACTGGAACGATGGGCGCGGACTTCGGCGCTACGACTATTCCGAGGACTACGACGCTGACGACCGCAGAATGGGGACACGGCTCCGGCTGACCGCGGTGGATTCACTCGGTTGGCAGTTGGAGGCGATAGCGCAGGCTGTCGCACGGCTACAGGAGCTCCGGGTGGACGGGAATCCTTGGGCCGGGTTGGTGGCTTGCCGAACCGTGGCCCAAGCCGAGCGACTGGCTGACGCCATGGCAGCTCAAGGCCACAAAGTCCTCCGAGTGTATGGACGTGCGGACACGGCGGAAGCGGTTCGCACCTTCAATTCCGACACGTCGTACGACTGGCTCGTCAGCATCACGAAGGTGTCCGAAGGTATCAACATCGACCGGCTACGCGTCGCAGTTCTGCTGACAAACGTGACCACACGGTCCTTCTTCGATCAGCTGCGCGGTCGGCTCATGCGCCTGTTGCCGGAAATCCCCCAGCCTGAGCAGACGGCCGTGGTCTATATCCCTGCGGATCCCCGGCTGAAGAAGTTCGCCGAGGAGGCCCAGGCCATGACGGTGCACTACATCGAGCAAGTGGCGCGGCGGGCTGAGCGGCTCGACACCCAAGAGCGGTTACGCCAGCTGGCTCTGATCTTGGGCGAAGAGACGGAGACGATGGACCTTGGCGGCCATATCGTGGACGCGAAGATGGAGTTGATTGGCGGCCTGACCGCGGATGGAATCTCCTTCACGGAGGACGAGTGGCACGAGCGGCGCCTCGAGCTGCTAGAGGACCTCGGTCCGTTGGCCCTGACGCTCTCGGCCGACTTCTTTCGCGAGGCGTTGGGGATGCCGAACGACCCGGCATGACAGCTGGTGGCGTGCCTCCCGGCCTGAAGCGGCAGTTTGACATGGCCGTGCGGGACTTCACGGCCGCCGGCAGCAGCCTGCGTAAGGCGCAGCGGACCGCGCACGCGGCCATTGTCGCGATGAACCCCGATGTGGAAGTGCCCACCCTCGACGAGTTCTTGGCGCGGTGGACGCTCGCCAAGTGCAAGCGGTCGGCCGCGGAGTACACGAATCGGAAGGCCTGGCAGGTGGGCGACCGGAATGCGTACGCGGCGGCTCAACGACACGGATGGCTGGACGAGTGCTGCGCCCACATGAATGTGCTGCTACGGCAACGGACCAAGGACTACTGCCGTGAGATCGCCCTACGCTATCGGACTCGCAGCGAGTGGGCTCTTGGCGACCCCTCTACCTACGACAAGGCTCGTCAGAAGGGGTGGCTGGAAGAGCTGACGGCACACATGCCTACCCCGCGTAGGCTGACTAAGGCGGCCGTCATCGCTAGCGCTCGCAAACACACGACGCTGATGGCGTGGCGAGAGGCGGATGCCTCGGCCGTACAAGTGGCCCGGAAGAAGGGTTGGTTCGATGAGGCCACCGCGCACATGTCGGGCGGCTACCGAAAGCTGACGAAAGAGGTGTGCCGAGAGGCAGCGCTAGGATACAGCATTGCGTCTGAGTGGAGTCGTTGGGAGAAGCCGACCTACAACAAGGCACGGAAGGAAGGCTGGCTGGAGGAATTAACTGCTCACATGGTGCCGCGAACGCGAGCGGAGTGGACGAAGGCCGCGTGCATGGCCTCCGCGGCCAGATACGAGTCTCGAGCCCAGTGGCGAGCAGCTGATTCTGGAGCGATCCAGGCGGCCCGGCGCAACGGCTGGATGGACGAGTGCTGCGCCCATATGGAGAGACTCAAGCGTACGAAGCGAACGCGCCAGGAATGCCTCGACTCAGCTCGGCAGTACGAAAGTCGCTCGGCGTGGCACAAGGGTGACCGAGAAGCTTACCGCGCAGCGAAGAACTACGGCTGGTTTGATGACTGTGTCGCGCATATGCCCCAGAGAGTGGGGGCGAGAACCCGTGAGGCTTGTATCGCGTCAGCTGCCCGGTTCGAGACGCGGTCCGCGTGGGCGACCGGGGACGGCGCCGCCTACCAGTACGCGAAGAAGTACGGCTGGTTTGAGGATTGCGTCGCACATATGCCCAAGAGAGAAGGCGGCTAATCAGAGCGCGCACGACTCCGCTCAACGACGCAACGGGAAGGAGCCGTGCTTCGACGTCGACGCTAGGGCGCTGCGGGCACTCGTCGGGGTTCAATGGCCGGTCGCTGATCGACTGGGGCTTCGAACGGGGACTGCGACGCTTCAACCTGAAATCCAGAACGAGAGCAGCCGAGGGCCGTACAGCGCACTCGTTGCAGCCGGCCTTTGGCTGGTGCCATGTATCTTGTGTGAGTCTTCCTACCTGCCTGAGCGAACCCGCCCGTGCGAGTTGCAGAATCCCTCACGCTACCGTCCGAGTTAGAGCGAGCGCGCTCTGCTGGAGAGCTGGTGGTGTTCGCGGGCGCGGGCGTCTCCATCGGAGAACCGGCACGTCTGCCCAGCTTCCACGAGCTGGCTCGAGAAATCGCACAGGGCAGAATCCCTTGGAAAGAGGCGTACTCGGACCAGCTCGATAGGTACCTGGGGCTCGCGGAGCGGGAAGGGGTCAACGTACAGGCTCGAGCGCGGGCTATTCTGAGGTCTGATCGAGGGCGTAATCCCCTTCACGAGCATCTCCTTGGCATCTTCGGGGAGGCCGAGCGAGTCAGGCTCATCACGACGAACTTCGACGGACACTTCGCTTCGGCGCTCGCTGCCGTCTTTCCTGGCAATGACGTCCCCCAGTACGTGGGCCCTGCGCTACCGCCAGGGTCAGACTTCAAGGGCGTAGCTCAGCTTCACGGGGCACTCGATTGGCCGCATGACCGGCTGGTCCTCACCGACAAGGACTTCGCCGCCGCGTACATGGCGGAGGGGTGGGCGGCGAGGTTCCTGGTAAGGGCCTTCTCCGAGCGAGCGGTGCTGTTCGTTGGGTACAGTGTCAGCGATCCGCTGATTCAGTACCTGCTCCATGCCCTGCCACCGTCCGATCGGTGGTTCGGCCTATGGCACGAGTCGGAGGTAGACGCGCAGGATGACAACCCGATCGTTCCCATTCCCTTCGACACGTCCGCTTCAGGGGATCGATTCGGAGACCTGAACGACGGGATGGCCCGCTGGCATTGGACAGTGCGCGCGCCACCATCGGACCACGCCCAGGAGCTGGCGAGGCTGGTTTCAGGCGGTCCGCCAACGTCTCCTCTCGACTCCGACTACGTACGTGCGCGACTCGCGACTCAGGTTGGCCGAGAACTGTTCTGGGCGCAGGCGCGGGATGAAGCTTGGTTCGAGTGGGTGGTAGAAGAGGGGCTCCTCGACCCGATCACAGATCCCGACGACAGGAACGAGACGACACCCGGCTGGGGGCATTGGTGCCTCGCACACCACTGCGGTGGCCCAAACCCTCGGCTACTTCGTTTCCTCCGCACGCGCGCGCTCACACTCCAACCATGGTTCTTGGCTGGCGTGATACGCCATCTGTGCGTTCAGGACCCGCTACCGCCAGCTGCGGTGCTGAGGCAGCTCGTAACCGTCATTGCCAGTCAGCCTGATTCCCAACCTGTGACCCGCCACGACTGGCAGTGGCTGTTGGAACGCCTCGTGAAGGAGGGCGCACACGAGTCAGCGCTTCTCCTGTTGCGGACAGCGACTCGAGTGCGACTCGAGCCTCCGGACCCCGTGTTCCTCCGATTCGATGAAGCCTCGGAATCGGACCCCGAAGACGATCTCAGGACGCTATCGACCCGCGTTACGACCTTCGTTCCGCCAGGTGAACTGCATGACTTCCTGGAGAAGTCGGGAGCCGTGCTTGCCTCATCGATCCCTGCTGAGATGCTCACACTCGCAGAGCAGCGAATCGCGGAGGCCTACGCCTTTCTCGACGGTGCTAAGGCGGACGGAGAGACGATGGACTGGCTCAGCTACGGTCGCACGTCGATCGCTCCCTCGAGCCAGGATCGGCTCGCTCGAGGGGAGGACGTCCTGGTGACCCTGACACGGGTGGTGCTAGAGCACCTGGCAGACACCGCGACAGGCGAGCTTGAGCGATTCATCGACCGCTACGGTGAGCATCCGAAGGTCCTGTTCCGTCGGCTGGCCATCTTCGCCTGCTCGGCGAGTGAAGAGCTGGACCCCGACGAGGCAATTCGTCGGACGATCGCGTCAGGGTGGTTCTGTGACACCTGGGTACGGCCTGAGCTATACCGTGTCCTGACCACCCACTACCCGAAAGCCTCAGCTCAGGTCAAGTCCGAGTTCATCCAATTCTTGAAGGATGACAAGAACTGGGGGCCAGACGGAGCGGACGAGCACGCAACGCGTGCGCGATTCTCCATCGCGCAGAAGCTCTCCCGGTTGGCGCCCGACGACGACGCGACTCAGCGATTCGCCGGCAAGCAGGTCGAGGCCAACCCCGAGTTCACCGAGGGAGATCCCGAGGGCTTCCTTTCCCGAATGACCATCGGGTGGGGTCGGGATACGCAATCCCCGATCACCGCGAACGAACTGACTGGACTTTCAGCAGAAGAGGCGCTGGACAGAATCTCCGGCGAACGAGAGCTCCCGCGGCGTGAGTACGAGGCACTCCTCGGTGCACTGCGAGAGGCGGTCTCTTCGGCCCCGACCTGGGGGATCGCTCTGCTGAGCAGAGCGCTTGAAGCCGTGGACGACCACGTCGGTCCACTCGAGGCGATTTTCTGGGGTCTCCGCGACGGCGCAGCATCTGAAGCGATCAGGATACAGGCACTGGGGTTGGCTCGGGACTCGGAGTGGCCGGCTGGCATCGTGCGCGCCGTGGGTCGCCTGCTGGGCAAGTGGTCATCGGAGCTAGGCACCGAAACTGATCCACAGTTACTGGACGCGCTCGACGAGACCGCAGACCTAGTGTACGAGCGGTCCAACGACCTGCGACCTGCCGTGACCGATCTGGGTTGGACCGAGCAAGCGATCAACCATCCGGCCGGCGAAGCCGCACAAACGTGGTGGAGAGTTGCCGATGCACGCGATTGGGTGGACGGGCAGTTCGTGATCTCGATCGACGACAACGAAAAGAGTCGTTGGAGGCGCATCGTCGACGATACCGAGGACCGGGCGAGGTATGCCCGTCCCATCCTCGGGATGGCTACGAATCGATTGAGCGGAGGTGACTATCCCTGGGCGGCCGACGTCATCTTCCCAGGCTTCGACACGACCGACAACACAGAGCGAGCCGTTCAGATGTGGGACGGCCGGCTCTCACAACACAGGTGGTCCTGGACTGTCGTTGAAGCGATACGGCCATACCTCGGCGACTTCCTGACACAAGCCGAAGAACTGGTGCCCCATCGCAGTGAGGACCTGGGTGACTGGATGGCGTTCCTCGTCGCGAACGTGAGGAGTCCGCCATCACCCCGGAGGACATCCGGCGCTTCGCTCTAGGAGGGGGTAACGGCGCCCGCGTGAGCTTCACACGAGCCATTCCGCGACAGCTCTCCTCGTTGTCTGGAACTCAGCGAGTCGAGGTGTGGGAATCCCTTCTCCGGCCGTACTGGCAGGATCGCAAGACGAACATGCCGCTCGCCCTCTCGAACGACGAAGCCGAAGCCATGGTAGCCTGGGTCGAAGCTCTCCCGGAGGCAGCAGACGAAGCGGTCGAAGAACTGGCCGGCACCCCCGGCGAGCACTTCCAGCACGCCGACCACATCGCGTGGGAGTGGAAGCGAGATTCGACCTGGTTAGAAGGCCATCCGGACGCGGCGGTGGGTGTGATCCACTTCCTAGCGAGCAGCAGCTCGGTCAATCACTGGTCCATGGAGAACGCCGCCGATGTACTCGAGCTCGCTTTCGACGCGGGGGCTGATCGCGAGAAGACACTTGCCGCAGCTGAGCTGCTCGTCGGACTGGGCTCCGCACGAGCCACTCAACTGGTTCAGCGGTTGACCGAACCAGAATAGCCATCTCCGGGGCCATCTACTGGACGACCTACTTGCCCAAGTCGTCGATGAACTCCGACGCCGGCCGCACACCTGTCACGAGCAGGTGGTCCCTCGCCCTCGTGCACGCGACGTATAGGAGGTGTCGTTCCGTATCGTAGACCTCCTGCAGGTCCGCATCGTCACCGATCGCCTCAATCCGTTCCTGGAGCGGAACCACTTCGTCGTCGCAGGCCATGACCGCTACGGCCCCGAACTCGAGGCCCTTGGCAAGGTGCATCGTGCTGATCGCGACCCGACCAGACGCGAGCTCGAAGTCCTCGTCCAACACCTGACCTTCGAGGCCCGCAGCCTTCACGGCACGCTGCGCCCTCTCGAGCTGTGCCTCCGAGCGCACGAAGACGCCGATGGCCTGGGCTGCCATCCCGTCGTCTCTTCGCGACGTAAGCCACCCGGATACCGACCGCACTTCTTCATTCTCACCAGCCAGCACCGTGATCGTCGGCGGAGGGCCGTTAAAGACGGAGATCGTGTCGCTGCGATCCTCTCGGTTTCCGTCCACATCGGCCACCTCGGGGCCAAGCAATCGATCGGCCTGGGTCCGGATCTGGTGGGACGTACGGTAGTTGACGCGAAGTGTGTGAGATCGTCCCCTGATGTCCACGCCGAGCGACTTCCACGAAAACGGTGCCCGGAAGATCCGCTGGCCGAGGTCACCTGCGAAGAAGAGGCCGTTCTCGCGATCCGCACCTAGGGCTGCGAAGAATCGCAACTCAGAAACACTGACGTCTTGGGCCTCGTCCACCACAGCGAAGTCGAACGGGCTCCGACCGCTCTCAGCGAGGTCAGCGGCCACAGCATGGAAGACCCCGGACTGCGTATGGAGACCGCGCTCGGCAAGCTCTGAACGAACGCGTTCCAATACGGACCAGAGCGTCTCTCTCC
Source organism: Gemmatimonadota bacterium (assembly GCA_030430625.1). Taxonomy (GTDB): domain Bacteria; phylum Gemmatimonadota; class Gemmatimonadetes; order Longimicrobiales; family Gaopeijiaceae; genus UBA2589. The sequence goes on along the minus strand of JAUIKL010000021.1, from coordinate 16,348 downwards.
GAGACTGAGGCAGTCGCGTCTTGCGCCCTAGACGCTGCACATCCCGGTACGCCTCCCAGCTGTTGAGCTGCCAAGCGTCCACAACCTGATCCCACTCGTCGAGCAGGAATCGCATGCTGAACCCTTCGGCACCCGCATCGTCTCGCGCAGCACTTACGACCTCGTGAAGCGTATCCCGGCCCACGAGCGATACCGACCCTCGGAGAGCCGAGTACAAGCGCACCCCGAGTGGCCCCAACGCATGCACCTCGATCCCTTCCGCGACCCGGGGCTCGTTGCCGATGAGTCGCTTCAGCTTGAGCCGAAGGGCGCGAGCCAGAGGCTCCGAGAACGTCGCGAGAAGTATGCGGGCCTCGGGGTGCTGCCGGGCGAGATGCACGGCCCGGTGAAGCGCCACGATCGTCTTGCCCGTACCGGCTGACCCCGACACCCGCGCCGGCCCATTGAAGTCACGCTCGACGAACGCGCGCTGTTCTGGATGGAGAAAGACCGTCCACTTCTCCCACGGGAAGTCGAGAGCGCGTTCGAGTTCCTCTACATTCGTCACGACCCGGAAGCGACGCTGTGCGTCCGGGTGCTCGAACGGAGCGACGTCAGCCGCGATCTGGACGCGCGGCACACCTCCCGTAGCGAGTTCGAGAATGGCTTCAGCCGCCTCGGCGGGTAGCCACTCCGAGAGCTCCAGGAGCTCGTCTTCGTCCGCTGCCCTCACGTCCTCGACCCACTCAGCCGGCACCCCGTAGCCCAGGAGCTCGTCAGCCGACCGGTCACGAAGTGGCGCGGGCTTCTTCGGAGCTTGCACCTCCTCCTGGACATAGACGGGCACGACGATCTCCCGCACCTCCTCTCGGATCTCGACGAGCTGTGCGGCGCCGGTCTTCGGGTGCGTCTCCAACTTCCGACGTTCGGCCCAGTCGTAGGCGCGATCATGATGACCGACGTAGCAGAGGAGCAGGCTACTCGACGTCCGGTGCACGATGATCCGGATATCGGAGTTCACACGGACGGACCAGAAGTTCTTGTCCCGGGCCCGGTCGAGCTTGTGGAAGCTCAGACCCGGACGAGATGGGTCCATCTGGAGGTCGAATGCCGTCGTCTTCACCGCCTTCTGCTCGTCGCCCGTCAACCGGGCGAGACTATCGGAGAAGGTGTCGGCGATTAGGAAGTCCACCGGTCAGATCCTGAACACCTTCATCACCTCGTCACCAAGATGGTTGATGACCTTGACTGCGATTCGGTCGGTCGCGGGTCGCGGAAACGGCCGCGAGGTATCGCTGTTCAGGGTCGCCCACGCTTCTTCATCGATCTCGGACTTGAGCGTGGTCTTGAGCGACTTGTAGGGATCGTTCGCGCCAAGGAAATAGGCATGCCGCACGAAGAAGCTCTCTCCGTTGTAGTTCGTGTCCACGAACCAGCACGCGATCCCATCCGCATCGTCGCTGCGCACCTCTCCGGTGCTAGGATCGAAGACGTCCACACCCTTCACCTTCACGCGCAGCCCCTCGTCACCTTCCTCGAGCACGTCGATGTCCGGCTCGCCGAAGATCACGAAGAGGTTGCCCGCCCCCGTGTTCTTCAGGTCGTCCGCCATGTGCAGGTCGGCGTTCATCCGGGCTTTGAGCACCGGGATGCGCCCCAGCTTGTCGAACTCGCTCGCGTGCGCCTCGTAGTTGAACGCGCACGCGATCAGAACGTCGAAGCCCGCGTCTCCGGCCTCGCGCGCGGCGTCGACGAGATCGGGCCGTGACACCGTGCCGAACTCCGGCCCGATGAAGATCCCCGCCCGCTTCTCCGTCTCCCCCTCCTGATATCGGCCTTCGGCACAGATGAAGTGGCCCGGCCATCCAGTGAGCGAGGTAAAGTCGATCTTGTCCTGCTTGTGCGCCTGCTGCACCCCGGCCATGTGCAGGTTTTCCAGCACCATCTGCTCGAAGGACGGGAGGCCCAGGTACTGGGCCTCTTCGCCCTCCTTCACCTGCATCGGGTCGATCAGCTCGTCGTTCTCATCGACGCCGAGCACGCGATGCGGGCTCAGGCTCTCGACCGTGAACGGCCCCGCGACGCGGACGACCTTGTTGTCCTCGTACGGCTTGTCGTACAGGTACTCGAAGTCCGCCTTCGCGGCGATCGAAGCGTCGATCTCCTGCTGGCGCTCGATCCGGAGGGCCCACCACTGCCCGTGGAGCTCGATGAGTTCCTCGTCCTCCCACGGATCGACCGGGTCGGGAGGCAGCGTCCCGATCGTGTACGACCGGCCGAGGATCTTGTTGATGCGGTCGACCGCCTTCTGCTTTGTGGTGTCGGTCGTGACCCGCATGAAGCGCTCATGCTGCTTGCGTGCCTTCTCTGGCCACGGGTCGCCCGCCTCGCGCGGCATCTGCCATTCTTCAAGCTCCAGGCCGCGCTTCTCGTTGATCGCGTTCCGGAGGGGCTCCAGCTTCTCCTGGAACTCCTCGAAGATCACGTCGATCTCGGCGTTGTTCGCGATCGACTTGAGCGTGATGTGGGGGACGCGCTCGTAGACGAAGCCGTGTCGGACGTCACCGTGGGATGGGGACGTGACCGGCGGCGTCCGGGTGATCTCCGCTTCCTTTTCCTTCCCGGCCTCGGAGTCCGCGAGGAGGTAGTACGGGTAGCGCGCGCCCATGATGCGGGCGCGGGCAAGGGCGAGCGCGACGCGGGAGGTGTCGACGGTGATCCAGCGGCGGCCCCACTGCTCGGCCACGTAGGCGGTCGTGCCGGAGCCGCACGTGGGGTCGAGGACAAGGTCACCGGGATCGGTGGCCATGATGAGGCAGCGCTCAACGATCTTCGACAGCGTCTGAACGACATAGACCTTCGGGTCACCGAAGCCCGACACGGCCGTGTCGTTCCAGTCGTTGACTATGGGATACACAGGGAAGTCGTCCAGAAACCGGGCGTAGCAGAGCGTCTTGCCGATACCGATGAGTCGATTGGCTCGACTCAACACGTCCAGGCCTCGTCGATCGGTCTTGAACGTGCCCTTCCCCGGCGTGAACCGTTGACCTGCGAACTCGAACTCCCGCACGTCGCCGTCACCCGCGGGGCGCTGGCTGGTGATGTTGTCCGGCCGCAAGACGCGCACGCCCGAGGTGGCGGCCGCGTCGATTCCCGTCCGCCCATGGCTCGTGCGGAGTCCCGCTTCGTCCTCTACCCAAGTGTACTGACCGGCCCCCTCGCCGCCGATCTCCTTCTCGCGATACAGCTGCCGATACTTCGCCGCGTTGCGATCCCGAGCATACCAGAGGATGTAGTCGTTTACCGCGGACAGCAGGTTCCCCGACGAACTGCTGGTCTTGGTCACGCTCACCATGCTTAGGGCGTTCTCATCCCCAAAGACCTCATCCATCACCGCCCGCACCCGGTGCACGTTCTCGTCCCCGATCTGCACGAAGATCGACCCGGACTCCGTGAGCAGATCCCGCGCCACCGTCAGCCGATCTCGCAGGTACGTCAGGTACGAGTGGATCCCGTCCCGCCACGTGTCCCGGAACGCCTTCACCTGCTCCGGCTCGCGCGTGATGTGCTCGGCCTTGCCATCCTTCACGTCACGGCTCGTCGTCGACCACTGGAAGTTGCTGTTGAACTTGATCCCGTACGGCGGGTCGAGGTAAATGCACTGGACCTTGCCCCGGAGGCCCTCGCGCTCGGCGAGTGAAGCCATGACCTGGAGCGAGTCGCCCAGGATCATCCGGTTCGACCAGTTCTGGTCGTGCTCGTAGAAGTCGGTCCGGTCCGCACCCTCGGGGACGCCGTTGAAATCGGCGAAGAGGTCCGGCTGAGCGTCGTCCTCCTCCCCGTCCGCCGCGGAGCGCTGCAGGAGGTCGTCGATGAGGACCTTGGGGTGGACCTTCTCCTGGATGTAGAGCGGAGGCGCGGGAGCCACGAGGTCGCTCCAGTCCTGCTCGTCCTTGCCGCGCCAGACGAGCTGGGGGTCCAGGTCGGTGTTGCGTGGATACCGGACCTCGGGGACTTCCTTGTGCTCGTCGCCCAGGACGGATTGATGCTCGGCCGTGGGGATGTTCTTTCGCGTCGCATCGTCGTGGCGGATCGCCTCGACCGTCTTGCCACCCTTCTTCGCCACGTCAGCCCTCTCCCTCTCCGACGGCCTGCGCGGCCACCGATTCGATCATCTTCTCGAACTCCCCCTCGACCTTCTCCGCGAACTCGGACTCGATCGTCCACATCTCCTTGGACTCGGCGAAGTCCCAGCGCCCGTACGTGCCGAGGTGATTCACGCCGGGGACCCAGTACGTCTCCATCGTGGACTTCTTCTCCTTCGCATCTTCGCCTCGGTATCCCTTGATCTCCACCACCAGATGGAGAGGGTCGTTCGGCCCGTGACCGTCGTCGACGAGGACGATGAAGTCTGGGCGGTAGCGCTTCATCTCGGAGCCCATCCGGTACGGCACCTCGAAGCCGAGGTTGTGGTTCTTCGTGTACGCGATGACCTGCGGATGCGCTTCCGCAACCCGACAGAACTCGCCCTCCCACCCGCTGTCGAGGATCACCCAGTTCACGTGGTTCCGGATGGGCGGTCCGTCGGTCTTCCAGCGGAGCTGCTTCGAGGTGTTGAAGCGGACGTGCGCAGTCGAGCCGGTCGGGTTGTACGCGTCGAGCAGCGCCTTGATGGGCCGCTCCTCGGCGTGGGCGCGTGTAATGCCGGCGGTGATCCGGTTGCACGCCATGTCCGCGAGCTCCTGGTAGACGAGGAGCGCGGGGTACGTGCCGCCCTTGCATACGAGGCAGGTGTCGAGCCACTCGCGCGTGATGCGCTTGAGCTGCCCGAAGAGGTGGAGCTTCGGCTCCTCCCCCGGATCTCGCCACTTCGTATAGAGAAGATGCTTTGTGAGGCGGAAGACGACGGTCGACGGCCGCTCGTCCTCCAGATGGTCAAGGTTGATGTCGGCCGCTTCACCGATGATCGCTGAGTTCACCGTCACGGATGGGCCGGTGAGTTCAGGCGTCAGCTCCAGGATGGAATCGTCGTTGAAGGAGGCGGTGAGCCGCTCCTGCGGTAGCTCGACCCGATACCCCTCCACGCGCGGGAATCGGATCTCCAGGTGGTCGCGGTCGGGGCGAACGGCCTTCACGCGGATCGTCTCAACCGGAGGCTTCGGCGGCGCGACGACCGGCTTCGCCGTGAAGTCGAACGGAATCCCGAAGATGTCGGCGTACTCGGGGTTGAAGAGCCCTTCTTCGTTTAGATCGTACGACTGCCGGCGCAGCGCGCGCCCGATCACCTGCTCGCAGAGGAGCTGCGTGCCGAAGGCCCGGATCCCGAGGATATGGGTGACGTTGTTCGCGTCCCACCCCTCGGTGAGCATCGAGACAGAGACCACGCAGCGAATGTCGGCGCCAAGCTGACCCGACTTCCCGACCGTGTTCATGACCTCTCGTAGAAGGTCCTGGTCCGTGATCTTGTCCGCTGCGTGTGGGTCCTTCTTCCGCTCGATGATCTCTCGTCGGAAGCGCGCGATCTCGTCTGCGGCCATGGCCCGAAACTTCGGGTCGAGCGTGTCGCCGGCTTCGAGCTGTTCGGAGTCGATGAGGAGGGTGTTGGGGCGCGGCAGCGGGTTCAGGTTCTCGTCGTAGTTCTGGAAGAGCCGGTGGCGCCCGTTCACGATGGTGACGTTTCCGTCGTCGTCTTCCTTCTCGAAGCCCGACACGAAGTCGTAGACCAGCTTCGAGATCGCCGTGTTCTGACAGACGATGATGAAACAGGGTGGGACGCTGATCCCCTGCAGCTTCCAGAGCTCGAACGTCTTCTCGTAGTGACCGTAGAGCGCCTCGATCGCGGTCTGGAGCGTGGCCGGCAGCGAGAGCGGGTCGAGCGCGCCGCCCTTCCCACGCCCCTTCTTCGGCATGCTCTTCGCGATGTGCTTCCACAGATCGCGGTAGATCGGAAGCTCGTTGGGGCTCGAGATGTTCTCCGCCACCGGCACCCGCGGCAGCTTCACGATCCCGCACTCGATCGCGTCCATCAGCGAGAAGTCGCTCATCACCCACGGGAAAAGGGTGCCCTCCGCGTAGCCTGAGCCGCGCAGGAAGAACGGGGTCGCGGAGAGGTCGACCACGCGCAGCACGCCCAGCTTCCGGTTCACCGACTCGATCCCCGTGATCCAAAGGCGGGCCGCCTCATTCTCCTTCTCGGCCCACTTCCGCTCGTCCCCCTTCAGTGCCGCGTCGTCTTCTTCGGGCGGCTTCTCCCGGTAGCAGTGATGTGCCTCGTCGTTCAGGACCATGATCCGCTTCATGCCCATCAGGTCGGGCATGACCCGCTGGATCATCTGTCCTTCCGTCTCCAGCGTCTGCGGCGCCTCTCCCGTGCGGCCCTTCAGCAGTGCACGGCCGCCCGCGGAGATCGACATCCGCTCCCGCAGCTTGAAGGCGTGATAGTTCGTGATCACGATCTTCGCCCGCTGGACCTCTTCGACGAGGTCGTTCGGCACCAGGTCGCGCGTCGTGTAGTAGTTGTCCGGATCGCTCGGAAGGAGCACGCGGAGCCGCTCCCGGATCGTCAGCCCCGGCGCGACGATCAGGAAGCCACGCGTGAAGCGGCTCGACGTCGGGCGTCGCACCGCGTTCAGGGTCTGCCACGCGATGATCATCGCCATCACCGTCGTTTTTCCCGCGCCCGTGGCCAACTTGAGCGCGAGCCGGTTCAGCTCTGGGTTCGCGTCCTTGTTCGCGCGCTCTAGGTGCTCAAGGAGGCGCTTCCCCGGGGCGATGTCCGGGGCGACCTCCGTCAGCCAGATCGCGGTCTCGACCGCCTCCACCTGACAGAAGAACGGCCGGATCCCCTCGAACTCGTGGTGCCGCCAGTGCTTGAGGAGTCGCGCCGTCTCCGGGGTCACCCGCCACTGACTCTCGGGAAGCTCCCGCCATCGGTCGACGTGGCTCCGCACCTCGTTGATGATCGAGGTCGGATCGTACTGCTGGTCCTCGGTGGAGAGCCCCTTCCCCTCGTCGAGGATCAGCTCCTCCTGCTTCGCCTTGCTCTTCGTCCTCTTCTTCGGCTTGGGGATCGGGGTGATGAACTCGGCCGAACGTCGGGACGGGATGATCTGCTGTGTGGGCTGGCCGTGCTCGTCGAGCTCCCAGTGGCGCGTGGGGTAGTCGTAGGGGGAGTTCAGAATCGGGGCGTCGAAGAACGGGTTAGCCACGGTCATGGTCTCCCGTTCGGGCTATCGCTCCTCGTGTCACGTCGCCATTCCCCAATTGCACCTCTGTCCTTGTCGCCTGCGAGCGGCATGCTCGTCTACTCGACCAAATACCACATCAACCTACGATGGCCTCCGCTTTCGGCGCACCTAAGCGTCGACGTCAATCCGGAGTCCCCCGTCAACCGGGCCGGGGCAGCGGCAGCGGGTGGGGGCGGATATCCTGAGTGTGCGCCAGCGGAGGGTGAGGCCCTCTCCCACCAGGTGACCACTGCGTTCGCCCTTGCGCGGCGCGCCTCCTATGCGGGGTGTCTACCAAATGGGCCCGTCACACTCCCGAACCGCAGCCGACATGGTCTCGAGTCTGCCTTCGAGGCCGTAGGGAACGCCGTAGTGACCTTGCCTCATCAGTTGAGTCCTCAACTGGCGCGCCAGTTGGGCTCGTAAGGCGGTCTCTCGCGCCGACCCTCGCACCCGCGTCTGCGAGTCAGCTCTACTGAGAGACACCCTGCGTACGACCGTAAATGGGAGGCGCCCGGCGCCTCGCAGGCGCAAAACAGGAGGAGATACAATGGTGTTCGTCAACGAGGCGTCCGTCCCCAGGGCACGCTCGAAGTTCAGGGTAGATTTGAGCTGCGGGGTTGCCCATCAGCCCGTTCGCCGCGTCCCGCGGCGCATACAGGCCCTCACTCCCCTCCGCGGAAGACCTCACAGCCGCTCTCGCGCCCCGCAGGCATGCCGCTCCGGGTGAACAACCGACTAGGCGCCCGCTTCGCGGTCGCAGAGGTCGGCGGCCCGGCGGCGGGAAGACCTCGCCGGCCCAACAACCGCCCGACCTCGACCAAGGGCGCCCAAGTCCCAAGCCGGCCCGAGTCCCGGGTAGATTTGAGCTGCGGGGTTACCTGGCAGCCCCTTCGGCCGCCGCTCCGCGGCGCTAGCAGGCCCTCGCTCCCCTACGCGGAAGACCTACCAGCCGCTAATCGCGACCACCCCACATGCCGCTCCGGGTGAACAACCGACCAGGCGCTCGCTTCGCGATCGCGAGGTCGGTAGCGCCTGGATATGAAAAACTCTCCCGGTCTTCGCGACCGAGAGAGTTCCAGTGGGCCTGGGTAGATTTGAACTACCGACCTCACGCTTATCAGGCGTGCGCTCTAACCAACTGAGCTACAGGCCCAGCAATTCGGCGCGGCAGTTCGGACGAACCGCCACACCGAGCCGAAAAAGCTAGCCTCGTAGCGCGGTGGCCTCAACCCATTTCACACGGCGTGGGCACGCACACCGACGGGCCACCTGGAAGCCCCCCTGCCCCGCCGATCGAGAGGGGCGCTTAGCGCTCTCCGACGTTGCCGAACTCGGGGTGGATCCAGGCGCCGCTCCAGCTGGTGCGGGTGTCGGCCAGGACCTTGTCGACGAGCTTGAGGAGCTGGTCGGGCTTGATGGGCTTCACGATGGCGGCGTTGGCGCCGAGGTCCTCGGCCAGCATGAGCTGGTCCCGGTTGTGGCCGGAGACGGCCACGATGGGGATGGTGTCGCCTTTGTCGCGCAGTTCGCGGATGAGGCGGAGGCCGTTGAGGACGGGCATGCGGAGGTCGGTGACGACGACGTCGACGTGGTTTTCACGGACGTAGGCGAGCGCTTCTCGGCCGTCCTCGGCCAGCACGACTTCGTGTTTGGCGGAGAGGAGGATGGAGCCGATGAGCCGTTGGCTGTCGGCTTCGTCTTCGACGAGGAGGATCTTGGCCATGCTCAACGCTAGGCACGAACGGGGCCGGGTTCAACGCCCGACGGAGGGCTGTGGGGCTAGTGGACGATGTTGCGGGCGCGGAGGTGGTTTATGACGGCTCCGGCCAGGAGGGGCGTCACGCGGTACCGCAGCTCTTCCGCAATCTCGGAGCGCTCTTCGCCGTCGTCGGGGGCGCTGGTGGTGGGGGCGGGTTGGACCTCGATGAGGTGCCGGTTTCCGAGGGACTCGAAGATCTGGTACGACTCGTGGCGGGGGAGTCGGAAGATGCGGTCGTGCTCGGAGAGGGAGAGGGTGCGGTGCTCGAGGAAGGCCTTGAGGGTGAAGTTCTGGGTGAGGGTGAGGGTGTCGAGGACGGTGAAGTTGGGGCGGGACGGCGGCGGCATGGAGACGCCCTCGCCGGCGTTGAAGTCGGCGGTGGAGAGCCACTGGTAGAGGGCGAGGCGGAGGTGGCCGGCGGACGTCTTGTGGAGGCTGTCGAAGAAGTCGGACTCGGCCATCTCGTTGGCGGCGTCCTCGTCCCGGATCCGGTGGAACCAGCGGCGGATGCGGTGCCGGCGGGTATCGGGCTCGTGGAACTTCACGGCCAGGCCGGAGCGCCGGTGCCGGGTCATGACGGCTTCGCGGAGCTCGGAGGTGGTGAGGGGGTCGAGGTCGAGGACGTCGACCTGGGAGACGGCGGTGGGTTCGGCGGTGGCAATGAGCTGCCACGCGGACTGGGTGACGCCGCCCATCCAGAAGATGCGGGGCTCGGTCTCGGCCATGAGGGTGAGGAGGCGTTCGACGAGGTCGGTGCCCTGGGGCACGCGCAGGTAGACGTGCTCGAGGTTGTCGATGGAGACGGCGTTGGGGAGGGCGCCGTCGGGGGCGGCGAAGATCTCGTCGGCGAGGGCATCGAGGGTATCGCAGGCGATGATCTCGAGTTGCGCGGAGAGCATGCGGGCGAGGGTCTCTTCGTCGGTGATGCGCTCGGTGAGGGAGATGCGGAGGACCTTGGCTTCGTCGTCCTCCTCGACGCCGGCACCGAAAACGTTGAGGAAGGAAGTGATGCCGGTCCCCGGGCGGCCGGTGACGATGAGGGGGACACCGTCCTCGTACTCCCACTGACGCCACTGGGCCATGCCCTCGGCCAGCTCGGCGGCGCGGCCTCGGAGGAGGGAGGCGTCGGCGAGGGGCTCGAAGGAGAAGAGTCGCTGGTAGACGAGGGGAAGCTGATCGGTGAGGGAGGAGGAGTCGGCGAGCTCCTTCATGGAGCGGGCGGACTCGGCGCCCTGCTGCCCCTGGCCTCCGACGATGGTGCCGCCGACCTGGACGCCGCGGCTGAGCCACATGCGGACGAGGCGGAAGCGCGCGGTGAGGGCCTGGGAGAGGCGATCGAAGTGCGGGCCCCATCGCTCGTTGATCCAGGCGCGGGCGTCGGCGAAGAGGGAGCGGAAGGCGAGGAGGCGGGCAGCCACCTGGCCGGCGCCCATCCGGTCGATGAGGGCGTTGGCTCCGGCCCCGACCTCGTCGGCCAGCGCGGAGAGGGCGTTGAGGTAGACCTTGTTCAGCTGTTTGGCTTCGGCGCGGAGCCCGTCGCCGATGCTGTCGATGGCCTCCCGAACGAGACCGGTGGCGCGGGCGTCGCAGTCGTCGCCGTCCTCCTCGATCTCCTTGAGCGCGGCGTCGTGAGCGAAGGTGAAGACGTTGGAGAACTCGTCGACGTTGGTGCGGACGGTGGCAACGGCGTTGGAGAGTCCGAGCGATGCGGTGCGGATGCGGTCGACGCGCAGGGCGTCGAACGACTGACGGGTCAGCTCCTGGACGGCGATGGTCCGCGTCTCGACGGGGCGCACGCCGGGGGTGAGGCGGGCGTCGGGCGCATGGACGCGCACGTCGGAGGGCGTTTGGCGCACCATGGCCTGGACGGCCTCGACGGTCGCGTTGGCGCCGGTCTGCACGAGCTCGTCGGTCCGGTCGGCGTCGGGGACGGCGGCGAGGGCGGGTTCGAGCAGGGAGCGGACCCGCTCGGCGAGCTGAACGTGCTCGGCTTCGGTGAGGGTCGCGCCCTCGGCCGGGCGGAGCTGCGCCAGGGCCTCGGCGGTCTCGTGGAGGGCGCCGACGTTGGAGAGGAGGCCCTCGCGGAGGCGGGCGGCGAGGCGCTGCTGGGCGCCGCTGAGGCCGACGAAGAGGGAGAGGAGGCCGTCGAGGAGCTCGAGGCGTGCGGCCACACCGGCGTCCCACTCGTCGAGGGCGCGGGTGACTCGCTCGGTGCGCTTGAGGGCGGGCGTCTCCTTGGCGGTGGGCTGGAAGACGACGGAGCCGGCCACGGCGGCGTCGGCGTTGAGCTTCCACTTGCTCTCGCGGATCCGGGCGAGCGGGTCCTCGAGGGTCGGCTTCTCGTTCAGGCACGTCTCGAGGTCGCCGACGAGGGCGGCGCACGCGGCGGAGACGGCCTTCCAGTGCTCTTCCGCGCTCTCCTGCTCGGGTCGCTCGACACGGGCGAGGGCGCGCAGGGCGACGTCGCTCCAGCGGACGAAGGCACCCTCGAGGGTGGCGCTCCAGTTGGCCCAGGCGCGGCCGAGCGCCTCGGCGCCGAGGTCGGCGGCTCCGACGGCGGAGTCGGCCAAGTGCTGACGGGCGAGCGCGCGGGCGGGCAGCTCACGGGCCTCCCCGCCCTTCCGCGCGGCGCTGAGGAAGCCGAGGCCCTTCGCCATCCGGCGGCGGAAGGTGTCGGACGGGGCCTTGGCGAGCGCGTCCTTGGGCCAGGTGGCGTCGAGGGTCTCGGGGAGTTCGGCGCTGAGCCGGTCGGCCTCGGCGCGGGCCTCCTCGACCTGTTTGTGGATGACGGACCAGGGGCCGCCTCCGGCGAACGCCTGACGGAGGGGGGCCACGAGGGCCGATCGCACCGCGCGGCGGACTTCGAGCGCGGCTTCGGCCCGCACGGTCCAGTCGGTCGGCACGGGGCCGCCGAGGCCGACCTCCTCGGAGACGGCTCGGAGCCGCTCGAGGCCATCGCCTATGACTTCGATGACACCGTGGACGATCTGGTCGTCGGCCTGCAGAAAGCCGTCCCTGAAGGGCTGGAGGACGGCCTCGTCGAGGCGGGTCAGCTCGTCCTTCGTCTCGGGCGGCGCGGGGGCGGTACTAGACTCCATGACCCGCTCCGTGACCCGCTCCGTCGTGGCCGCGGCGGCCGGACTGGCCCTCGGCCTGACCGGCGCCCTCGATGTCGGCGTGCGCGGTGGGGGCCGCGCTCGATGCGGCGGCGGCGGCCTCCTGCTGACGCCGGAGGACGGCGGGGGCGGCGTGGTCGAGGAAGCGCCGTTCGATGTGTTCGGGCTCGAGGAGGCCGGCCTCGCGGAAGCCCTCACGGGCGCGCTCGGTGACGTCGCTCTGGAAGGCGAACTCGAGGCGCGGGTCGAGGACGTACGCCTTCACGCGCACGCGGGTCAGGAAGGTCTCCTTGAAGACGTCGGACACGAGGGTGACGATCGGCTTGTTGAGGTAGACGTACTTCGAGCTGGCGGCGGCCCCGAAGGCAATCCGCTTGGCCAGCACCTCGTCCGCCCACCCGGGGAGGTAGAGGTCGGTGACGACCTGGCAGTTCAGCTCGCCGGCGTTGGCGTTGGCCACCTGCTGATCGACGACCTGGGCGTTCGGCACACTGACGAGGTTGTCGTCGGGGGTGACGATGCGGGTCGAGCGCAGCCCGATGGAAACGACCTCACCGTAGGTGCCGCCGACGCTGATCTTGTCCCCGACCTGGAAGGGCTGGTCGAAGACGAGGATGATGCCGCCGAAGAGGTTCTTGAGGAGGTCCTGGGCGGCGAAACCGATCGCGACACCGATGGCGGCGGCGGCCGCGAAGAGCTGCTGCGGCTGGACGCGGAAGATGACGCTGACGATGAAGTACGCGGCGAACGCCCAGAGGATGATCCGGACGATCGGCACGAGTCGCTTGTAGAAGAGGCGCCGGGAGGCGTTGCTCTCTGCCAGCGTGTCGAGGAGCCAGACCGAGCCGCGCACGGTGAAGTTGACGAGCAGGAGCACGATCAGGGACCAGGCGATGCCCATCCCGAAGTTCTGCACCCGCTGACGGGCCTCGCCGATGATCTCCTGACCCGAGGCGACACCGGCGCTGTCCTGCGCGGCCATGCCGACGGCGGCCAGCGAGTCGATGCGACGCTCGAGTCGCTGCTGACCGGCCAGGATCTGGTCGAGCCGGTCCTGCACGTTCTGGGGCGCGGCGCCGGCCGCGGCCGCACCCGCCTGACCACCCGTCGGATCGTTCGCCGCGGCCACGTCAGCCGGGAGCGGCGGTCCGACGATCGAGTCCGCTGCGGCCACACCGGAGTCGCCTGCTGCGCCCGCGGCTACGACCCCGTCCGGCCCGACGACGACCGGCGGCCCGATCGCCGGGTCGGTCCCGTCCTCCGGGCCGACGACACCGACCGCCTCGACCGCACCGGCGCTGTCGACCATCACGCTGTCGGCAGCCACCTCGTCGTCCCCGGAACCGGGGAGGAGGCCGCAGCCGGTGAGCGCGCCGAGGGAGAACGCCAGAGCCGCGAACACGAGCGTCCCACGATGGGGAATCGCCCTGCGCAGCACGGACTGTGGGGTCATACGGTGGGGACCGATGGTGGTGGGACACATCACATTGGCGATTGCGGAGCCCCGTCGCGAGTCTCGTGTACCGAGATACGGTCCGTGGCCCAATCGAACATGGCGGTGTGATCGGGCCAGCCGTAGCGTAGGTCAGAAACCGACGACGGGAGTCCTCATGCAACGGACGCTGGAACAGCTCGAGCGGGAGGCGCAGAAGCTGCCTCGGAAGGAGCGGGCCAAATTGGCCGAGGCGCTCCTCGCCAGCCTGGATCGGAGCGAGAGCCTGCATCAGGCGTGGGTGGCCGAAGCCGGCCGTAGAGCTGAGCAAATCGATGCCGGAAAAACCACGACGATGACCGTCGAAGAGGTCCTCGCTGATCTGGACTCTGTCGTCGACGGGTGACGCCCGTCCGAAGACAGCTAGAACTCCCTCCCCCTCAGAAGATCCGCCCCACCCCCACCGACAGCCGCCCACTACCCCGGTCGGTCGCGCCTGACCAGAGGATCCACGCCGGCCCGACGGGCGTCTGAAGCCCGCCCTGGATCCCCCAGCCGACAACGGGATCGTCCACGGGGAACGACCACGACGGCGCGGTGCCGCCGACATCGACGCCGAGGCGGACGAAAGTGCCGGCCAGGGCGTGGAGCCGGATGCCGAAGCGTGCCACCTGGGCGGCTCGGCCGGTCATCTCCTCCCGGTCCACGCCGAGGAAGGTGGTCTGCGTGTGCGGGAAGAGGACGGAGCGGTGCGCGCCGCCGAGGTACAGCGCCTTGTGCCGGGGGAGGTCGGCGCCGGCGGCGGAGCCGACGAAGGCTCCGATGTCCATGACGACCCGCCGGTGGAGGGGCAGGTACCCCTGCGCCTGACCACTGAAGAGGGAGAAGCTGCTCCCTTCCGCGACGTCGCTGACGCCGACGCCCCAGCGGAGGCGGATATCCGCGCCGGAGCGCGGGAGGTCGGCGCGGTCGAGCGTCTCGAAATCGACGACGGCGGACACCATGCCCGACGCCACGTCCCCGGTGGCGGCGCCGTCGGTCGCGGCCCATTCGCCCTCGGCCTCGAGACCGACGAAGGAGGAGCGTCCACCGACGAGGCCGAGCCAGGTGGAGACCCGGGCCAGCTCGATGCCGACCTCTTCGCGCCGGGGCCCGAGCGTCCCGATGCTGGTGGGTGGCAGAAGAATCCGGCCCTGGCTCCAACTCCCGGACGTCCCGCCCTCGTACCGGCCGGTCACCCCGTGGCGGCGCAGATACGCGATCGACGCCTGGGTCTCCTCACCGACCCGCAGGTCGAGGCGGGTGACGGAGCCGTAGCGGATCTTGTTGTGGAGGGTGGTGCTGAAGAGGAGCGCGGCCCGGAACTCGTCGTCGTAGCGGATCCCGAGCCCGAACCGATCGGCGGGGCGCTCCTCGACCTGGACGGTGAGGGAGACGCCATCCCCGGTGTCGTCCATCCGGTAGCGCACGAGGCCGAAGAGGCCGGTGGCGTCGATGTCGGCGATCCGGTCGGCCAGCTGGAGCGGCGTGACGAACGCCCCGTCCGCCAGCCGGAGCTCCTTTCGCACGAAGGCCTCGGTGTGGGGGTTCTCGGCGCCGACGATGGTGACGGCATCGACCCGGATCGAATCCCCGAGGAAGCCGCGCGCATTCGGAAGGGCCCAGGGAGCGCCCGCCCCACCGGAGAGCGGACGCAGTTCGGCCAGATGCTCCTCCGCCGCGGCTCGACCCCGCTCGATCCACGGCTCCCACGCGTCGAAGTCGAGGGTCCCGAGCCCCTCCACGTCGGGGCGGATGAGGACGTCACACAGGGCGCGCTGTTCGGCGGCGGCACTCCTCATGAAGAGGGTGATCATCTGATCGAAGACGTCGACGACGGACGTGAGCTCCTCGGCGGTGAGAAGCGGATCGGAGACGTCGGAGCAGATGAGGATGTCGACGCCGAGATCCCGCGCATCGGAGGCGGGGAGGTTTCGCACGAGCGCGCCGTCTACGAGGAGGCGGTCGTCGACGATGAAGGGGTCGAAGCCGCCTGGGATGCTGAGGCTGGCGCGCATGGCCTCGGCCAGCACTCCGCCCGAGAAGACGACGGGCTCTCCGGTCACGATGTCGGTCGCCACGGCGCGGAACCGGCGCGGGAGGTCGTCGAACGAGCGCATCGTCGAGGCGCGCCAGGTGGCCTGCTCGGCCAGTCGGTACACCTTGGCGCCATCGCTCGCGCCCTGCGGGAGCCGGATCCCGCCGTCCCGAATCGGGAGGGTGGCCACGGTCCGCTCGTCGAAGCGCCGCTGGTGAAGGAAGCGACGGTTCCGGTCCGGCGTGTTGGAAAGGATGCCGCTCCAGTCGGTCTCCGACACGAGCTGTCGAATCGAGTCGGGGGAGACACCGATGGCGTACAGCCCACCGACGACGGAGCCCATGCTGGTTCCGGTCACGACGTCGACGCGTACCTCGAGTTCGTCGAGAAGCTCGAGAACCCCGATGTGCGCGAAACCCTTGGCGCTCCCGCCGCTCAGCGCGATCCCGACGGTGGGGCCGGCGCCGGGACGGGTGCGCGTCGGGTTCTGCGCCCGCACCGCGTCGGCCGCCGCGCCCAGGACGAGCGCCCCCCCGAGGAGGGCGCCGCCGAGGCGGGCGGCCGACGGGCCGAAGGATCGGGCGTGGTGGGGTCGAGAGCCGAAGCGCACGGGCCGTTGCTGCGATGCGCCGCCCGGGCAGGCGCGGCGTGGGAACCGACGCGGACGACTACCCGACTGTGCGCGCGGGGCTCCCCTACTCCTCTCTGAGCACGGTCACCGGATCGACCCGGGTGGCCCGGAGCGCCGGGATCCAG
>JAUIKL010000020.1 GCA_030430625.1 Gemmatimonadota bacterium | reverse complement strand
TGGCGGTCGCGTACCTGCTTCACCGAGCGCGGGTGCGTCAGGTCCTGAAGATCCAGCAGCTCCGGGAGGGGATGGTCCGCGACCTCCACGACGACCTGGGTGCGAGTCTCGGGGCCGTCCGTCTCCTCTCGGCCCAGGTCGAGAAGATGCTCGACCCGACCTCCCCCGCGTCGGAGAGGGCGCGCCAGCTGTCTTCCATGGCGGCTTCGACGAGCACGACCTTACGTGACGCCATTTGGGTCGCAGACCCGGCGCACGACGACGTCGGGGCCCTCGCTTCGAAGCTACGGGAGGTGACCGAGGACTTACTCCCAGGGATCGAGAAGGAGTTCCACATGAACGTCCCCGCTCCGCAGGCCCGAGTTCACCCGGGTGACGCCCGCACGATCGTCCTGGCGGCCAAGGAGATGCTCCA
The DNA here is from genome assembly GCA_030430625.1 of Gemmatimonadota bacterium. Taxonomy (GTDB): domain Bacteria; phylum Gemmatimonadota; class Gemmatimonadetes; order Longimicrobiales; family Gaopeijiaceae; genus UBA2589. The sequence continues at coordinate 31,521 of JAUIKL010000020.1, read as the reverse complement.
CAACCTCGCTCGCCACGCCGATGCATCCCGCGCCACTGTCGAAGTACGAGCGGACGTCGATCGCTTCGAACTGCGGGTCACCGACGATGGTGTGGGTCTCCCCGAGACGCGCCCTGAGGGCTACGGGCTCGCGAGTCTGAGGACGAGGGCAACGGAGGCGGGCGGACGGTTCGAAGTCCGCTCGACGAGCGAAGGCGGCACCGCCGCGGTCTTCTCTTTGCCGCTGCGAGACGTCTGATGGCGACCGAGCAAGAGCAGGAGGACCTCACGAGCGTGTGGATCGTCGAGGACCATGCTGGCTTCCGCGACGCGGTTCGAGACACGGTCGACGCCGCGCCGGGTCTTCGGTGCACCCTGACCGCACGCACGGGTGAGGAGGCCGTCGCCGCCCTCTCGGGCTCCCTCCCTCCGGACGTCGTCCTAATGGACCTCGAGCTTCCTGGCATGGATGGGACCCGGACGACGGCAGCCATCCTCGGTGACCGACCGCATACCTGTGTCATCGCTCTCACGGTGCACCGAGACGACGCCCGCATTCTCGACGCGATTCGTGTGGGTGCGGTCGGATACCTGCTGAAGGGAGCCAGTGAAGAGGAGATCGTGAAGGCCGTCTCCACGGCCCTCGCAGGGGGCTCACCGATCGATGCGCGGATTGCCAGGCGCGTACTGGAGCTGTTCAGTGCTCGCATGCCGGATGAAGTCGACGCACCCGCGCCGACGCCCCGCGAGATTCAGATCCTGCAGCGATTCGCGAGCGGACAAACCCAGTCCGAAGTGGCGGCGGCGCTCTTCCTGAGCCCTCACACGATCGACTCCCACGTCCGGAAGATTTACCGGAAGCTGGGAGTCCGAACGCAGGCCGCCGCCGTGGCGCGAGCGATCAAGCGTGGCCTGATCTAGACGCCGCTCCCCTCCCGGCCGGGCTCGGTGGGGGGCAAGATGGCGGAATCACGCCATAGCCGCAGTTATGGGCGGGTCCTAGGGTCGCGGTCGCCATCACGCTCCCTCCCGCGACCGACCCCATGCGATCACCCGCCCTCCGATCCGCAGCCGCAGCACTCATCGTTCTCACCTACGTCGGATGCGGCGAAGGGACAACGGAGCCGCCGGACGATCCGGTAGCCCCGAGGGTGGTGATCGACACGCCGGCGAACGGGGCGACCTTCGTGGAGGACGCGACGGTCACGCTCGCCGCGACCGTCACGGACGACGAGGATACCGGGCTCGCCGCACAGGTCGCTTGGCGCTCGGATGTCGACGGCGCACTCGGAACCGGGGCGCCGCTCGATCGAACGCTCTCGGTCGCCACGCACCGCCTCACGGCCTCCGTGACGGACAGTGACGGCCTGACAGGGGCCGACACCGTGACGGTTACCGTGAACCCGAACACCGTACCCGAGGTGTCGATCACGGCCCCGTCCAGTGACACGACCGTGGCGGACGGCGAGGAGATCACGCTGCAGGGTGTCGGAACGGACGCCGAGGACGGTGACCTGTCCGCATCGTTGTCGTGGACCTCGACCCTCTCGGGCGCGCTGGGGATCGGAGCGGCTCTGCCGGTGACCCTCGAGGTCGGCACGCACTCGATCGTGGCTACCGTGGTGGATTCTCACGGTGCATCCGTCTCGGACACGGTGGCCGTCGTCGTCGGTGCCAACACCCCGCCGACGGTCTCGATTCAGGTACCTGCAGGTGACACCACCGTCGCCCAGGGGAGCGCGACGCTCTTCGAAGGCAGTGCGTCGGACAATGAGGATGGGGACCTGTCCGCGGCGATCACATGGGTCTCCGATCTCGATGGCCAACTCGGAGCCGGCCCGGGTGCGGCGGTCGTCGACACGCTGTCCGAGGGTCTTCACACCGTGGTGGCTTCGGTCGTCGACGCCGGCGGCCTCACGGCCACCGATACCACCCTCGTCACGGTGACCGCGAATCAGCCACCCACCGTCACGATTGCCGTGCCGGCCTCGGACACGACCGTACTCGAAACCGATCCGGCGGTCGTGTTCATGGGGAGCACGGTGGACGCCGAAGACGGCACGATCATCGACGGACTCGCGTGGGCTTCGTCGCTCGACGGTGCACTCGGAAGTGGCCCCGCCGACTCGATCGTCGACTCACTCTCCGTGGGAAGTCACGAGGTTGTGGCGAGTGCCGTCGACGGCGCCGGCCTGGTGGGTTCGGACACCGTGCTCGTGACCGTGGACGGGCGCCCCACACTGACGATCTCGCCCCCGGATACGTTCATCGTCGAGGGGATGTCACTAAGGCTCGAGGGCTCCGGGACCGATCCCGAGCAGGGCGACATCTCGGAGGAGACCGAATGGTCGTCCTCCATCGACGGACCCCTGGGGAGTGGTGCCACGCTACTCCCCGTGCTCGGCCCCGGGGTGCACCGGCTGCGTGCCGTCGTCAGTGACTCGTTCGGGCAGACGGCGACCGATTCCACGGAGGCCGAGGTCTGCCCGGCACCGGTCCTGGCTTTGGGCGACCTCGTCACGTCGACGCTCTCCAGTCAGGGTGAGATCGATTGTTTCACCTTCGTCGGGGCTGCAGGCGACGACATCCTGCTGATGTCGCGAGAGGTGTCCGGATTCACCGTGAGCAATCCGACGACTTCGCTTCACGATTCTACCGGCGCGATCGTGGTCGGTGACTTCTCCAATGACCAGGTGCGCGTCACCCTTCCGATCGAGGGGCTCTATTCGGTCCGGGTACGGAGCAGCGGCACGCAGTTCGGGGGGACGTTCGCGATCGGCCTGGAGGGGCTCGCCCCACTCAGTCCCGACACGATCCGGATCGAGCCCGGCGCTCTCGTCTCCGGATCGGTCGGGGCCGTGGGTGAGACGGATCTCTACGTCTTCGACGGAACCGCGGGATCATCGGTCTTCGTGACGATGAGTGGGTTTTCGGGCGTGAACGCCGCGGTGTTCGCCCCGGACGGTCAGGTGGTGCAGAGTGACGTCAGCAACGAGCTGGCTCAGCTGTCCCTTCCGGCCACCGGCCAGTACACCTTGCGGGTCCGGGCCAGCACCGCGAACAACGCGACCCAGACCGGTTCGTACACGCTCGGCTTCGAAGGCGTACCTCCGCTCATGGCGGGGGACAGCACTCGCGTGAGTCTCGGAGGTGTCACGACCGGTTCGATCGCCGCGACTGCCCAGATGGATTTCGTGGTCTTCGACGGTGCGGCGGGGGACGACGTGGTCCTCACCACGCGCGAGAGCTCGGGCTTTGGCACGTCGAACCCGCTCACGACCGTCTACGGACCCACCGGTTCCGTCGTCGTAGGCGAATTCTCGAACGGGCGTCAGGCCTTCTCTCTACCGTCAGCGGGGCGATACGCGGTGCGAGTCCGGGCGAGCAACATCGTCGGCACCGGTAGCTACGCCGTGGGGTTGGAGGGCCTCGAGCCTCTGAGCCCGGATACAGTCCGGATCTCGCTCGGGGCGCTCGTCAACACGTCGATCTCCACCGTCGCGGAAACGGATCAGTTCGTCTTCGAGGGCACTGCGGGGTCCGCTGTCTTCGTCCAGCTGTCCGGCTTCACGGGCGTCACCGCGTCGGTGTACGGGCCGAGCGGCCAGCAGGTCGGGTCCGAGATCAGCAACGAGCTGGTGCAGGTCACACTGCCATCGACGGGCCTCTACACGCTGTCGGTTGCAGCGTCCACGCTCGCGAACCGCCCCCAGACCGGGGCGTACACGCTGTCGCTGGAGGGCGTACCACCTTCGTTCGCTTCGGATACGATCCGGGTGGTGCCGGGCGCCGTCGTCACGGGTTCCATCGCCGCTAGCGCCCAGATGGACTTCTTCGTGTTCGACGCTTCGTCCGGGGATCGGATCGTCATCACGTCCCAGGAGACCTCGGGCTTCGGGACGTCCAATCCGCTTACGACGGTCTACTCCCCGTCGGGTTCGGTCGTCGTCGGTGAGTTCTCGAACGGTCAGGGAAGCTTCACCGCTTCCGCCACCGGCACCTACGGAATCCGCGTGCGGTCGAGCACATTGACGGGAACAGGGACGTACGCCGTAGGTGTCGAGAGCGTATTGCCCCCATCGGGCGATGCCGAGGCCGTCACCGTGGGTGGGGGCGTCCTGAACCGATCCATCGGCGCTGCAGCCGAGACCGACCTGTTCACCTTCTCGGGTACTTCGGGAAGCGCCGTGACGATCACGGTCGGTGGCATTGCTACGACCACGACGGTGTACGATCCGGCCGGAAACGTCCTGACCAGCTTCACGAACGGTACCCAGCCGCTCGGGTCGCTTCCGTCTACGGGTACGTACGTCGTTGCGGTTCGTGCGACGAATCGCACCACGACAGGGGGGTACACGCTCGACGTGCAGTAGGGGGCAAGGAGGACGAAATGCCACGGCCCTTCGCGCCACCCATCGTGGGCCCCGAGCAGGATTGGGATCGTCCCTAGTCAGGATGGAAGTGTGAGGCACCCAGCCTCGGACGTGGGAGACCCATGCCGCGCGGACGTTGGTGCAAGCGCTTGAGGATGAGGTTCGTAGCCGATAGCCTGTACACCTCAATGAGGAGCCCCCCCAATAGCCCCTCACCAAGGCTGAGCGCCCCGCCCCCATGTGCCCCCGATCCGCTGAAGAAACCACCGTCCGGATCGTCACACTCGGCGCTTGGATCGTTCTGGTGGGGGAACGGGAGGTACTGCAGAACCGTCCCCACCTGAGGGCATTCTTCACCTTCCTTGCGCTTGAGGGATCCGCAACTCGATCAGAGCTCATGACACTGTTCTGGCCTGATGTCGCTCCTGAGAGCGCCCGGCGCTCATTGAACCAAGCTGTGTATCTGATCCGAAAGGACTTGGGGCCGGGATCCCTCGAGACGGTCAATGAGACGATTGGAGTAGGCTCTGCGGTTTCGGTCGACCTCACGCGAGCTCTTGGCCTTCTTGAAGCCGGCGACCTCTCCAGTGGGCTCGCCGAAATCACTGGACCCTTCATTCCCCCGACTTGGTCGGGGCCCTCTCACGATTTCGAACGGTGGACGACTCGGTGGGAGTCGCGCCTGAGCCGGGCTGCGCGAATCGCTCGTGCGAGTAGGATCACGGAATTGGTTGCATTGGGGCGACACCCCGAGGCCCTAGAGATCGCGTCAGCGTGGGTTGCCGCTGACCCACTGGAGGATGAGGCGCAGCACCTTTATATCGAGTTGCTCCACCGTCTGGGTCGCCGAGGTGCGGCGTTATCCCATTTTGAGCAGTATCGCCGCGTCCTCTGGGACGAGCTCTCCGTTGAGCCGTTGGAGGGGACAGTCGATCTCGTTGGCCGGATTCGCGCTGATACCGATGGGGGGCCGGTAGGTCCGCTTCCGGCCGGACCGGAGGTGAAGCGCCTCCCACGTCCTCGGCGCACTCGAAGGGCTCTCGTCGCGATGCCGGTGCTTGCTGCCGCAGTGGGGCTCGTCTGGTCGACGAGTCAACCGCAGGCCGGCGAGGTCCTGTCGGTCGAGTCGGGTCGGGTGGCAATCTTCGATTTTGAGGACCGATCAGCTGATGGTTCGCTTGCGGTGGTCGCTCGTGGGCTTACCCGGGGAGTCATCTATGCCCTCGCGAGTGTAGACGCGATCGAGGTCGTCCCGCATCACGGTACGGCGGGGCTCCGCCCGCCCGACGTGGCTTCGGACGAGGTGGTACGGCGCCTTGCCGTGGGGACCGTTGTGCTGGGAACAGTGCAACGTATAGGTGCGGAGGTCGTGGTCCACGTGCAGCTCGTCGATGCCAACGACCAGACTTACTCCGCTAGGAGTCGGATTGTCACTCCCGCATCCCAGGTGCTTGACCTCCAAGACCAGCTTTCTGAGTTGGTCGCACACTTGCTGAGGGTAGAACTGGGGCGCCAATTGACCCTGGAGGTGCGTAGGTCTTCAGCTGTTCAGGAATCGTGGCTGGCGGTCAATGCAGCACAGGATCTAGCCGAACACCTGTGGCGCGCTCAGGGGCCCATCCCGGACCAGACGGCGGTTGGCGCCTCTGCTCTCCTCGCATCCGCTGATTCGCTGCTCGATGTTGGCGCCGTGGCGGACCCCATGTGGAGTGAGCCGATTCTACTCAAGGCACGCGTGGAGGTGGCGCGCGCTAAACTGGTGGATCAGGCGGCGTCTCGTATGCGCTACTTGGCTCACCTTGAGAGAGCTTGGGATTGGGCTGACTCCGCCCTTTCGATACTACCAGACGACTCACGCGCGCTGGGGGTATTGGGGGCGATCGCGTACGAGCAGGCTCGGACACTGAGGTTGGACGATGGCCCTTCCGCGAGCCTTCAAATGGCTTTGGCTGATTCGCTCTTGGGGTTGGCCGTGAGAGCGGATGCCAAGAATGCCGAAGCGTGGGCAACTCTCGGAGAGGTACAGCGGATGACGGGTCGGGTCGGGGCGTCTCGCGCGTCTGCCCTACGGGCCTTGGAAGCCGACCCATACCTAGAGAATGCGTCGGACATCCTCCATCGGCTTATCATTTCGTCATTGGAGGTCGAGGAACCGGCCGAAGCCCTGACGTGGGTCGAGCGCGGGTTGCGAAACTTCCCCCAAGACCGGCGCTTTGCCGAAGCGCTTCTGACGGTGAGCTCGTGGTCCGGGGTCGTCACACTGCCCCCTGACAGCATCGATCGGGTGCTCGAGCACTTGGAGAGATTGGAAACAGTCCGACCCAGTGGGCTGCTACGTGAATATTCTTACATCTACCGCCAAGCTGCGTCGGCGGGCGCGCTGGTACGATCCGGTGAGGTGCAGCGCGCCCGCCGAACGATGGACTCGCTACGCGTGCTGGTGGACCAGCAACCCGCTTGGCGGGCGCCCTTCAGCTGGGATGACGCGCACGTGTCCTGGTTGCTGGCGGACACTGCCAGAACCGTCGAACAACTCGCGTTCTGGCTCCGCACCCACCCGGTGAACGAGAACTACCTGAAGAGTAGCTTCCTGTTTCGAGACCTGACCTCCGATGCCGAGGCGTGGCAGCTTATTCGAAGGACTGCCCGAGAAGGGAACTGATCGAGCTCATCGTGAAGCCGTGAAGCTCGGGCAGATCGACGTACTCGTACACGGTGCCCGGGTCGTGAAGTAGGGCCTCGGCCCCGGAGTCGATGAACTTCTGCCGAATGCTCATCGCAACCTCAGGGCCGTACAGGGCGGCGTAGTAGGGGATCGCAAATTTGTCGATCGCGGACAAGCTGAGAAAGACCGTGTCGACCCAGGGGGCTCCGGGGTCGGATGGGTCGGCGTTTGCAGAGAACACGTACGGTTCCCCGCCGGGGCGTCCGAGGGTCACGCGGATCCGAGCGTCCCCCGGGTTGGTCTTGGCCTCGCCTTTGAACCAGACATCGACCCACTTCTCTGGTTCCTGTCCCACTGTGTCCTTCAACTCCTGAATCTTCTCTTCGGTAAGGCCGATCTGCACGTCGGTCACGTCTTCCAAGTTGACGAAGACCACTCCGACTTCCCCTTCCGGAAGAGAGTCCCGGAGGCCGTGAGCGGCCTCACCCGCTCGTTTGAGCACGGCCGCATTGTAGGCCCTCTGAGAATTAGCTCGCATGTCCCCTCTCTTGATTGAAGTGATGGCCGCCATCGAGGCGACAGAGTGACCGCCACCTCGCAATGCGGCAAGGCGTAGAGCCGAAGGGGCGATCAACCGCGTAAAGCACTGCCGGTTCTTAGTTTGAGGCGAAAGGGGGTGAGGGCAGTCCTTGGCGCGGCCTTACCGATTGACTCGTAGTTGATCGGGTCAGACCACCCTGCTGGTCATGACACACCGTAGTAGTACTCCTCCCGCCGTCACCGCCGGCCTTGCTCTGGCGCTCTGGTATCCTCTCCACGGTCTGGACACCGTCCTCTGCTCAGGCTTCTCCGCGGAGCGTGTTAGCCATGTCCTCGGGGTCGCATGGGACTACCGCTTGTGCGGATACGATGGCGTCACTCGCGAGGCGCACCTCCGACTTAGAAACCGGACGGACGAGACGGTCAGTCTCTCTCTCTCCGTTTTCCTAACGGACCCGAAGAACTGCTACTTGCCCTCCACGAAGCACGTGCTGGCCGAGGCAAAGACCTTGCGGGGCTTTGAACGATCTCGTTGGCCGTACGTGCGAGTGCGGCTCGGCGGCGATCGATTCGCCGGGCGCGTCTGGGTCTGTCTGTCATTGGACGTCGTCCCGACGCTGACCTCACCGGATGTGTGCGACGAGGCAGGGGAGCTTCGTGTTCGTCCGGGAGTCCCCTCGACGCGCGCGGGCGGTGGTCGGCATCAAGACTCAATCCCTCGTTTCAGTCACTCACAAGTACCCGACAGGCGATCGTCGCCGAGGAGCGCACAGCATGATCATCCGTTTCACCCTAGTCGCAGTCCTGGTTCTAGTCGCCAAGCCGACAGCGGCCCAAGAGCTCGTCCGGCTAGATCTCGCTGAATTAGAAGCGACCCGCTCGGCCGTCGAGGAGGGGAACTTGGCAGCGGCGTTGGACTTCGTCGCGATGCAATGCGGGCTCCTTCTCTCGGAGTCGCAAGGAATTGGGAGCACAAGCGAAAGAGCGCTGAGGGCGCGTGAAGCCTTCCTTTGTGCTGAACAGGTGGGGGCGGCTGTTACGCCCGCTCAGGGCTATCTCCAAGTCAGTTCGGCCCTGTCGTCCGCGCTCAGTACGTACCGAGCCAACCTTCAAGCGCGGCAGTCCGAGGAGCAGTTCCTGGGCCTTCGTTGGGGGGTGGGTCTTGGTTTCTCGATCGCCAGAGATGATATCGAGTCGCAGGCCGAGGTCGTCGACGGTGTGGTTCTGGCCACAGAAGAGCGTCGACAACGCCCTCGAGCAGTTCTGGAGTACCACAAGTACTTCTGGTGCCAGGGCAGTGGCGTATCCCGGACAACGGGCTGTGGCCCCTTCGTTGCGGTAGCCGCGACCGAGGACAAGGTACTCTCCGGCGTGGGGCTCGGCTTCATGTACGGCAGAAAGTCCGCCGCTGCCGACAACGATGGGTTTTCGCTCGGAGTTGGACTGGTTCTCGACGACAACGTAGCCGACCTCGCCGACGGCTTTGAGGTGGGTCAGCCCGCCCCTTCAGGTGCCACTGAGGTTCGGTTCCTCACGAAGGCCCGCTGGTCGCTCTTGGTCTTCGTCACCCGGACGTTCTGACCGTGGGTAGATACGTCACGCCTCCATGCTGCCGCCCCAAGGGGAGTTGCATACACGCAGCATGCTTGCGTCTTGAGGTGCCCAATAACAGTGGCGCCCCGGTCGGCGGTAGCGGTTGGAGCCGTTTCACCAGCAACGAGGAGCACCAATGACGCTCGAAGATGCGCCCTCGGGCGGGACCGGAAGCGGTCGAAACGACACCCCGCCTCGGCACCCAAACTTGGTATCGCGCCTGCTGGTCATGTGTCTCACCGGCCTCGCCGTCATTCTGGTCGGTTGCCTGGGTGCCCAGCTGGTGCTCTGGACCGTCTACGGTGAAGTGGGTCTGGTGTGGCTTCTTGGATGGATGGGGGAACTCAACGAGCGGCTCCCGCCCATGCAAGTGGATCCGGGCCTGTTCACTCCGGACTTCAAAACGCCCGTTACCCTCGGGGTCACGGGTCTGAGCGCGGGTGCCCTGGTTGGTGTTTGGGGTAGTCTCACGAAGTCATCCGCCGAGGTCGTAGGCCTTCTGCTCGAGGATGAGAAGCCCTGGCGCCAATGGTGCCGCGACCTTCTTCGCACCACCCCGCCAATAATCCTGGCGGTGGCCACCATCATGACGGGTGCAGTTGCGGTGTTCAATGCGGACGATGGTTCGTCCTCGCAGGGCCCGAAACTCCCCGTTCTCGCGTTCGACGCCCCCGGTGGAAGTGAGTCGCTCTTGGCTCCCGGCGCGGTCATTCACCTGCTCTTCGATGAGGGTGTGGACTCGCTCGGGGCGGGAGACGAGCCGCAGCGAGACTTCTTGGAGAGCCTCGCCGCCACGATGCTGGCCTGCTCATCCGACCAGGACGATCCCGTCCGCGTTTCAGTCCGAGGTTACGCGAGTAGCTCGGGCACGAACGACGGCAACGTCACGCTCGCCAACGACAGAGCGGAGTGGGTGGCGAATTCGCTGACGGCTTTCGACCCGTCCGGATCGGTACGTCCGGAGATCGAGGTGGAGGCGCACCAAGCCTACCCGACCGTGGCCGCCGGGATGATCTCCGACTGGGTCTCCAGGAACGCCACCTACTCGCTTCCTGCCGGCGCGCTCAACCGGCGAGTGGAGATTCGGTTCGAGTCCCTTGGAGCCTGTAGCTGACGCAGTTGCAAAGCCGGCCGCGGTATCCGCGGCCGTTCCTCGATAGCACCTCACAAGCTTTCCTCGCGACCTCAGGAGCACATCATGCCAACTGCCTTCCATGCTCGAGAACACCGGTACTGGTGGACCCGTCGGTCCTTCGCTGAACTCCTGGTGCCGCTCTCGGCACAGGCTCGCGCCTCTGTCGGGGCCGGGGTGATCGTCGATACACCTTGGAGCCCCGAGTTCATCGCCGCCGGCCCGTTCAAGGGAGACTCGGTTGCCGAAGCGACGCCGCTTCAAGCCGGGGATGGATCCGGTCAAACACAGTGGCGCTTCAGGAAGAGCCGGACGGTCATCGAACAGGCGCTCTATCTCAACGCGTACTTCTCGACCGACTACGCTCTCGGGGGCTTCGAAGCGGCTCTTTCGTACGCCCAGGAAAGACGATCGACGAGGGACACCATGTTCCTCGAGATCACCTCCAAGTCGGCCGAGCCCATCCCGGGTGATTTCCACACGACTTGGGCCGAACCCCCCTTTACCGAAGCGCTGCTGAATGCGGACTCTCCGGGCGACGAATTGGCGCTCCTGGCTGCCTTTGTCGAGACCTATGGTTCGCACTACATCGAGTCGCGCGTAGAGGGGTGGCGGCTGGTCTGGGAGGTCTCGGTGAGTAAGGACCGATCGGAGATCCGGGCCAAGGTGGAGGCGGCGCTGAGCTCCTTTCAAAGCAAAGGTGAGATCAGTGCGGGACTGCGGGAGGTCTTCCAGAGCGAGCATGTGGAGAGCAACGCTGTGCTCGTGGGGACGGCCGTCTACAAGGACTCGGGCGACGGCTACCCGTTCGGGGGTGGCGGTCTCGATTCGATCGACCGTTTCCTGAAGGACTACGAGAGCAACAAGGCCGTTGTCTATCCGGCCCCCATCAGTGTGAGTGTCCGCTCCTACCGCACCACGCTCGGCGATCATGCCGAGACCGCTCGACTGTTGGCGCCCAGCGATCAGGGGGCCAAACTCGGCCCTCCTCCGGTGTATGGAGTCCCGACCGGGACGGTCCTGGCGTGGATTCCGAAGCCCGAGCACTGGCGTCCGGATGTCGATGGGACGGAGGTCATCCATGCCCCTGAGGGGTGGGAGTTTCTCGACGAAGCTCTGTCCCATCCGGAGACCGACGATGCCTTCGTTCTGATGGGTACTTCGGTTGACGGTGACGGGCGGGATGTGGTCGGCACTTTCGCTGGGCAAGCGAGCCACACGCACTCGGGTCGCGTCAGTCGGGCGACGGGGAAGAAGGAGAACTGTGATGGGGGCTCCAGCAGGAAGCCGAGTCACTACAAGCATCGGCACGATGTGTCGATCGGCGCCGCCCGAAACGAGCCCCCGCACCTGAAGGTGTTCTGGATCCGGAAGCTCTAGACCGGCTTTCGCCGGGCCAGAGCCCTGCGGCCACGAGATCAGACGGACGGAGAGACTACGATGCCCGAGTTCTTCAACTGCCACATCCATACGTTCACGGCCAATGCTGCACCACCCCGCTTCCTGCCCTTCGGACTTCTTCCGATCGCGAGGGGCCGGTTCACGGGCCCTGTGGCCGGCTGGATCCTGCGCAATTTGTGGCCGTTCAGCACGACGGATCGGTTCGAGCGCCTTGCAGCCTTTGCCACGATCGGACGACTCCCGAGCCAGAGAGCGGTGTTCGAGAGGGTGCGCGGGTTCTATACCGACGAGTTCCGCTTCGTCGTGCTCACTCTCGACATGGACTACATGGGGGCGGGTGTGCCTCGGCACGACTATCAGAGGCAACTGCGAGACGTGATCGAGCTTCGCTCTGACCCTGAGCTACGCGATGTCGTACTGCCGTTCGTCTGCGCGGATCCGAGGCGGCCTGATGTGGCGGAGTTCGTGCGGGCCAACATTGAACGCGAGAACGGTTGTGTCGGGATCAAGGTCTACCCGCCGCTCGGCTTCTGGCCGTCAGACACCCGACTGAATCCCGTGTTCGACTACGCTGCGTCGGAGCGGATCCCGGTCTTGGCCCATTGTTCACGAGGCGGCGCGATCTACCGGGGTCGGATTCGGGAGGAGATGCGGGTCGCCCCCCATTCCGGGAAGCGAGTCGGTGGGCGGCGCTCGGCGCTCTTCGGTGAGTACGCGAACCCCGATGGGTGGCTTCCAGTTCTCGAGCGTAACCCTGACCTCCGGCTTTGTCTCGCTCACTACGGCGGCGGCGAGGAGTGGCGCCGATACCTCCGGAATGCCGAGCCGGTGAGCGAACGGGAGTCCTGGATTCGTAAGATCAACGGCCTGATCGAGAACCCGCAGTTCCCCCACGTCTACGCTGATGTCTCAGCCACTGCAGCGCGTCCGGATACCTTGCCGCTCATTGCGGTGCTCGCCTCCCGGCCTGAGACCCGCGATCACGTCCTGTTCGGTTCGGACTTCTTCATGATCCAGAGGTCGACTACCGAACGTCAGTTCGGACTGGGGCTCCGATCTGCGATCGGGGAAACCGCGTGGGGTCGAATCGCTGGCGACAACGTGCGCGCCTGGTTGGGCAGTTCCAACTCAGCTCAACGAATCGCGGGTAGTTCGACCGCTCAGCCCGGCGCCACCCCCAGTCATTGACTCCCCCCCTCACTCCCCCCGCAACGCCACCGCCGGCGCAATACTCGCCGCCCTCATAGCCGGCACCAGGCACGCCCCCGCCGCCACGGCCGCGAAAATCCCAACAGCCGCGCCGTACGTGGGCAGATCGAACGGGGTCACGCCGAAGAGGAGCGCCGACATCACCCGCGCAGCCAGGATCGCCCCCACGACTCCGATCCCGATACCGACGGCAGCCAACGAGAGGCCGTCGCGGAGAATCAGCCCCCGGGCGTCTCGCCCGGAAGCACCGAGCGCCATACGCAGTCCGATCTCTCCGCGACGCAGGCGCACCGAATACGCGAGCACGGCATAGATCCCGACGGCTCCGAGGAAGAGCGCGACCCCCGCGGCCAACGCCATCATCACACCGGCAAAGGTGAAGGTGTCGATCGAATCGGCCACGAGCCCGTCCATCGTCGAGACCTTGAACATCGGTGCGCCCGGAGCCACGCGGCGCAGCTCGTCGCGAACGGCCGCGGCGAGCGCCTGGGGATCGCCTTCCGTACGCAGCACGTAGTACATCTGACCGCTGAGGGTCGGACCCCACGCTGCACTCACCATCGGGAAGTAGGCGATGGGCGGTTCGGGATCCGTCATGCGCACGTCGCGCACATCGCCGGCCACGCCGACGCCACGGATCGAGTCCATGATGGTGAGGCCGATCGGGTCGCGTCCCGGCCAGAACTCTTCGGCCATGCTCTCGCTCACGATCGCCACCGAGCCGGCGTCGAGATGGTCCGCCTCCTCGAAGTCGCGCCCGGCCAGAATCGGGATCTCCATCGCATCGAAGTACCCCGGACTCACCGATCGAATCTTCCGAGAAATCGCCTCCCCCTCCTGTGACTCGAAGTCCTGGACGGGGCTGATCGACTGCTGGACGAGTCCTTCGGGCGTGAGCGGAAGCGCATTGACCGAGCCCGCGGCGACTACGCCCGGGAGCGCGCGGATCGCCGCGAGAAGCTCCGTATGGAGCCGAACCAGATCCTCCACGCCTGTGAAGCCCGTCGCGATGGCACTCGTCCGAAAAACGAGGCGGTCCTCCGAGCCGAAACCCTTGTCCACCGTCCGAGCCGCATCGGCCGAGCGCACGAGCAGGACCGAGACCACGAGCACGACGACCGCGAGCGCCGTCTCCGCTACCACCAGGACGCGGTTGAAGCGCCGGGCTCCCGAACCACCCCCGGCCGAGGCCCCACCGCGGACCGCGCTGAGGGCCCTCACCGAGCCCATGCGAAGAGCCGGGGCCGCACCCGCCAACACCGCCGTGAGCAACGCGGTGCCGAAGGTGAAGAGCAGAACGCTCGACGACAGCGTCGTGACCCCATCGAGGCGCGGGATCGACGAGGGCCGGATCGCGAGCAGCCCCCGAACGCCGAGCCAGGCGATGCCGACGCCGAGAAGTCCACCGGCCAGCGAGAGCACGATGCTCTCCGAGAGGACGTAGCGCGCCATCTGACCCGGCGTGGCACCGAGAGCTCGACGGACCGCCCCCTGCCCGAGCCGCTGGCTCCCGCGCACCATGAGGAGGTTGGCCACGTTCACGCAGCCGATCAGCAGAACGAAGCCCGTGACGACCAGCAGGGTGAGCAGCGGCTGGCGCACCGGCCCGACGAGCTGGTCGCGGAGCCTCACCACACTGCCCGTCCCGGTGAACAGCTGAGCGAAGTCCGGCGGGTAGCCGACCTCTGTCAGGGCCGGAACCAGCGACTCCAGTTCGCGATCGGCAGCCTCGAGTGTCGTGCCCTCCCGAAGCCTCGCGACGACGAACCAGTTGTGGCTGACGGTCGTTGCGCCGCGGTCCAACCGAGCCGAGACGTATACGTCCACGTCGGGGAACGGGTACTCGAGGTCGGGTGTCACGCCGACGATCTCGACCTGAGTGCCGTTCATCACGAGCGTCGAGCCGATCGCCGACCGATCCCCGCCGAACCGCTCGACCCAGAACGGCTCGGAGAGGAGGGCCACGAACGCCTTGCCCGGCTGGTCCTCTTCCGGTGTGAAGAAGCGCCCAGCCACCGGCGTCAGCCCCAGCGTCGTCCAGAAGCCGGCACTCACCTGAAGGAGGGAGACCTGCTCCGGCACCCCGTCGGCCAGGACCGTCACCGACCCCGGCTGCGCGCTATGGATGCCGTAGGAGGTATACGATCGGGTGCGCTCGTCGATGAGCCGAAGGCCCATCGCATTGAACGGCCACCCCGGCCGCACCGTCCGATCCCACGTCGGACGCACCAGCTGCCCCGGATCGTCGAAGGGAAGCGGGCGGAGGAGCACCCCGTCGACCACCGAGTAGACTGCGGTCGTCGCTCCGATCGAGACGGCGAGCGTGAGGACCACGACCGCGGTGAAACCCGGGCTTTTGGCCAGGGACCGGACGGCGAGCCGCAGGTCGTCGAAGAATGGCATGATGGGGCATAGGAACCCGGCCGGGCTTGGTTGGCAAACGGGCGGGGTAGGCGTCGCAACCAGAGAGGTTGTTCACGCTCTGGGAGAGGCGGAGCTGCGGAGTGATCCTGCCGACGCCCAAGGGGGGCGCGGCGAGTGAACGATCGGCGGCTCGTCTGATACTCCTTGCCATCGCGTGGATACTATAATATCTACGACGATACGATAGTATCGACCACGAAAGTTGAGTAACTCCATGCGTCCAATAGCGGTCGAGCAAGATGCGCTCCGATACCCTTTGAATGATCTCCTGGGCACGCAAGCGAACGTGCGGCTACTCAGGTTCTTGATGGAGGGGGCAGAGGGGCCGGTTGGTGCCGCCGAAGCAGCTCATCGGACAGGTCTGACAGAGGCTGGGGCTCGGCGGGCCCTGACTCGCCTTGCCAAGACAGGGTTCGTACGAAGGGTGGGGGGCGGCCGGTATCAGCAGTACGAGCTGCGAACGGGCGACCCGTTGATCGAGCGCCTACAAGAACTTTTTCGAACCGAGGACGACCGCTACCGGTCGTTCCTGACACGCCTACGAGACTTGCTCACGGGACTCCGCGAGGTTCGCACCGCGTGGATCGACTCCTCGCCGTCGAGCCCAGGCGAGCCGCTTCATATCGGCGTGCTGAGCGACTCTCGATCGCTGGCCTATCTCGGTGAACAGATCCGAAAGCGAATAGAGGATATAGAAGCTGACTTCGACACTACGATCGAGGTCCATGCCTTCTCACGGGCGGACGTCCCACACCTCAATTGGAACGATGTCCTCCTCCTTGCCGGTCGCCCGAATGAGCTGCATCCAGAGAGCCAACGAGGGCCGGTGAGACACGAGGATCGAGACCGGCGGGCTGCCAAGCTCAGTCAAGCCATCTCGGAGCTGCTCGATAGGGATCCCACGTTGATCAAGCGAGCCGCGCGCCACGTCGAGGTGCTCTTGCAAAGTGAGCAGGGCATGGCCTCTCACGATCTCGAGGAGTGGAGATCGATTTTGGCCAGGTACTCCCGCCAACGCATCATCGACTTCCTGGTGTCTGACACTCCCCGCGCCCAACGCCTGCGGCAGAGTTCGCCGTTCTTCGCGGTTCTAACGGGTGATGAACGCGATAAGGTGCTTCGGTTGATGGAGGAGTGAAGTGACTCGCGAACCGGCCCGACACCGTTGATGCAATCGACGGCGTGCTTGGCGAACTCTCGACATTTCATGACACGTGGGGCTTCTACGTCCATGGCCTGTCCATTGAGGCGGCGACGTTGCCTGCAGGATGGGAGGAGCGAACGGTCACCGTTAGGACGCTGGACGCGCTTGGGAGGGTTGAGAACCGCGGCCTGTGTCTCGAGGCCCACGACCTAGCAGCCAGCAAGCTATACGCATATCGTGAGAAGGACCGAGATTTCGTTCGGACTTTGCTCGTTGAGGGACTCGTGAGCGCCGACGTGTTGCTGGCCCGGGTAGATGAGCTCTCGGTCGATGACACGACCAAAGGGCGGATGACGAAATGGATTCAGGTGACGGCCGACGAGATCAGCGGCGCCTAGGGTCTCCGTTTCCGTCGCCGCGCGCAGCGTGGGCGGCCGATGGCCTCCCCTGGAGTTTGGGCCAACCGTCATGCAGCTCGCTCGTCTTTGTCGGTGGCCCTTCCGCTATGTCACCAAAGCGATCCCGAACCACATCGACATCTTGGTTCAGTTTGGGCGATAAACTGAACCAATGGTGGGCGATCGGGGCCCTCATCGAAGGGCTGGAGTCGGGGGCCCCTCCGCCCAGGCCCACTTGAACTCCTTTGGCTCTTGGTCAGGGGGAGTTCTCGTATGCGTCGGTCGGTAGAGAGCCCCGTGACGGCGGCTACTCCAACTCACTAGGCAGCCGCAGCCTTCGGTCTCCGGTTTCGTCCATCGCCCCCGTCGCCTCCAACAACGCCGCAGTCTCACCGTAGTCGCCCAGGGGGAGCTCGTCGACGTACCGCTGAGCGCGATCCATCATGCTCACGAAGGCCCCGGGGGTGACCTGGTGAGACAGGGCCTTCAAGGCTCGGATGTAGTCGTCCCGGTACCCGGTTGGGATGATCACACGGGACTGCCGCGCTGCGACCAGGGCCGCGTTCATGAGCGCCCGGGCCACCCTCCCGTTGCCGTCCGAGTAGGGGTGCACCTCGCTGACGACGAACATCAGGTAGGCGGCGCGCGGGAGACCGTCTGGGAGGCTCTCCAACAGGCCATGGGCCTCACGTAGCGTGCCTCTGACGAGCTCCGGCATGACGAACACCGTCGTTCCGGCTCGATTCGGAGCGGTCTTGAACTGCCCTGGGTGGTGCTCGGGTCGGCCCGACAGTATCCGGCGATGTGCGTCGTGCAGGACTTCCTCGAACTGTTTTGGGCCGCTGAGAACATGGTCCAGAGCCTGAGTCATGAACGCGGGGTCGCTGACGAGGGAGAAGGTGCCCAGGATGTCATGTCCATCGGCGGGCCGGGTCTCGGGCACGGCCCCTTCGATGACGATCTTCCTTGCCTCCTCGAGCTCGAACTCCGTGCCCTCGATCCAGTTGGAGAAGTAGGCGTCGAAGAACGCGGCATGGCTGAAGCCGGTGGAGCCCGGCGCGAATGGATCGGGACGATCGCTCAGCGGCTCGAGGAGCAGCGCCCGGTGGACTGCTTGAAAGAGCGGAATGCGGTCGGGATCGTACGGTTGACGGGCAGCGCGTGCGCGGCCGACCGGCGAGGCCAGCGGGGCATCTCGGGTGTGCAGCAGCGCCCCGATGATGCCGTCCAGCTCCTGGAACTCGTCCGGCGCGTTCAGCTCGTCGGCGACCGCGCGCGCCTCGTCGCGGAGCTGGTTCAAGTCGTCCTCGCCTCGGACTCTCAGTTTCTGGTCCAGCCGCCTCTCGATCTCGTCACGGGGAAGTCCTTTGTTTCCGAACTCCCTTCCGGATCTGCTGGGCTTCAGCGATTCCAGATAGGCGCGGGCTCGCGAGGCGAGAAACAACGTCTCCATGTACCGCTGATCGCCTTCCAGCGGCCCTGGCCCCTCGTGGATCCAAACCTTCGTCCCATGGAGTTCGAACCTCTGCTCCCTGCGGCCAACGAGGTGGACCACTCCCTCGGGAGACGGCGCGAGTTCGATCGCAGTCCGATACCCGATCACGGTGCCGGGAGCGACGAGTCTGACGATCTCCCAGAGATGTTGGAGGACGAGAGCTTCGAGTGGCGTGACGGTGTCCGTCGTATAGAGACCTCGACGAATCCGACGGATCTCGCCGCGGGCAGTCGCGCGACTTACTGCCGTGGCGTTGGTGGAGTCGCTCGTGAAGAATCGCTCGAACATCTCGATTAGAATGGGACGAGAATCGTGCGTTTGAGATTAAAACGCAATTTGCGGGTCAGGAATGCAATCTAATTACGAATAGTGCCCTGCGGGCAGGGATTAAATCTGAATAAGGCCGCAGTCTCCCGCTGCGCCCCCATGTGTCGCAGGAACATTCTTCTGGCGACCTGTCGGGTTGACGTGCCGTCGGCAGCGACCGAAGTACTGACGTGCGAGCGGCACGCGTACGCACCGTTGCCGCTTGCCCCCACCGACATGTAGCTGAAGCTGAACCATCACCCACCCGCCCCCACCCCCCGACCAGCTCACCTACCCGGCCCTCATCCGGGACCACGGTCGCTTCCTCGGGTACGGCCTCGGTCTGACCTTCCTCAGCGCGTTCGGTCAGACCTTCTTCATCTCGCTGTTCAACGACAGCATCCGCACGGAGTTCGGGCTCACGCACGGGAGCATCGGGGCGACCTACTCCCTCGCCACGCTCGCGAGCGGCTTCACCCTGGCGTGGATCGGCCGGCGTCTCGACACGGCGAATCTCCGACTCTTCACCGCTGGCCTGTGCTTGGCGCTCGGTATCGCGGCCTTCGGCATGGCGTTCGTCGCGGGCACGGGCTCGCTCCTCGTCGTCTTCTTCCTCCTCCGCCTCACGGGGCAGGGGCTCCTCAGCCACACCGCGCTGACGAGCATGTCCCGATTCTTCGAAGCGGGTCGTGGGAAGGCGATGAGTATCGCGGGTCTCGGCTTCCCTCTCGGTGAGGCCGTCCTCCCGATCCTGACCGTCGCGGGGATCGGGGCTCTGGGGTGGCGCGAGACGTGGATCGGGGTGGGCGTGTTCGTGATGCTGGTCGCGCTTCCCGGCACGCAGCTGCTGCTGGTGGGACACGACGAACGGGAAGAAGCTCTCCGGCGTCGGCTCGCGGAATCCGCGGTCGGGCAGCGGTCGGTGTCGGGAGCGGATGACGCCCCGACTCTCGGACCGCCCCAGGAGTCGGAAGACCACACCGCGCCCAGGCAGTGGACGCTCGCGGAGGTCGTGAGGGATCGCCGCTTCGCGCTCATGCTCCCCGCGGTGATCGCCCCCGGCTTCATCGTGACGGGCTTCTTCTTCCACCAGAACCACCTCGTGGCCACGAAGGGTTGGACGCCGGAGTGGTTCGCGACGTGCTTCGTCGTCTTTGCTGTCGGGCAGCTCCTGACCGGCATCGTGTCGGGCCCGCTCGTCGACAGGTTCCAGGGGCGGCGACTCCTCGTCCTCTTCACCCTCCCCATGGGGTTGGGCTTGACCCTGCTTGCCATCGCTTCCCCCGCGTGGGTGGCGGCGGGATTTATGCTGGGCCTCGGGATCACCGCCGGCCTCAACCCGGCCGTCGTCGGGGCGATGTGGGCCGAGGTCTACGGAGTCCGCCACCTGGGGTCGATTCGAGCCCTCGCGCACGGGGTCATGGTCTTCGGGACAGCCGCCTCGCCTGTGCTCATGGGCGCCCTGATCGATCGAGGGGTGACGATGGACGCGATGGCGTGGGGCGCGGTGGTGTGGGTGGTCTTCGGTGTGGTGCTGGCGTGGGTGAGCGGGGTGGGGGGTGCGAAGGTGCCGTTCGCTCGAGAGTAGCGCCGCCGCCCCATCCCCTCGACCTTGCCCCTTCGCCTCCGCTCCCCATCGAGAGACAGACCATGAAGCCCCACCCGACCGCCCGTCTCTTCCCGACCACCCTCCTGGCCCTGGCCCTCGCGGGCTGCGGCGCCGACACCCCCGACGACACCACCCCGGTGGTCGAAGCCGTCGACCCCACCGCGAACCGACAGCTCGCGTGGGTCGACCGGTCGGGTACGGTGCTCGAGCCGATCGGGCCTCGCATGAACTCGATCCTCGACCCGTCGATCTCACCGGACGGCGAGCGGATCGCCGTGCGCGGGCGAGAGGTCGAGGGGCAGACGGACTACCTCTACATCCTCGAGGGCAGCCGGGGCGCGAGGCTCACGTCGAACGAGGGCTTCGAGCGCCACATGATCTGGTCGCCGGATGGGTCGCGGATCGCGTACTCGATCCAGAACCCCGAAGGGGTATCGAACCTGTACGTGCGGGCCGCGGACGGCTCGGGTGGAGACGAGCCGTTGATCGTGAGCGAAGGCATGCACAAGTGGTACCCGTCCTGGACCCCTGACGCCTCGACGGTCGTCTTCCACACCAACAACCCCGAGACGCAGGCGCGTGACCTCTGGTCCGTCGACGTCGCGACCGGCGAGACCGATGTCGTGGTCGGCGACGACGGGATCCAGGCGCTCGCCCGTCTCTCGCGGGACGGTCGCTTCCTCGCGTACCAGTCGGACCAGGACGGCCAGATGGAGATCTACGTCACGACCTTCCCGGCCTCGGACGCGCGGTGGAAGGTGTCGAGCGAGGGCGGCACCTGGCCGAAGTGGAGTGACGACGAACTCTTCTACTGGCAGGGCAACGACCTGATGGCCGTGCCCTTCAGCGACGAGGACGGCTTCTCGTTCGATACACCGACCCGGCTCTTCACAGGGGCTCAGGTCGGGATGGGCGCGGACAACATGATGACGTCGTACAACCCGGAGTACGACGTGAACGCCGAGGGGACACGCTTCGTCGTGACGCAGCGTCTGGAGGGGTGATCGCTGCGCCGACGGGGGATCCCGCGTCTCGACCCGCTCGGCCGTCCCGGTCGACAACGCTTCTTGCTGCGCGGGGGTCAGCTTACGGAACCGTACCACCGATCAGGCAGAGACTCTTGAAGATGTCCACGCGCGCGGCCGTCGTCGGACTCTCGGTGGCGGGGTTCCTCATCAGCCCGATCTCTGGATCGGAGGCCGCCGGCCAGGATCGGTCGGGCAACGGCGTCGGCGAGCGGTCGGTCGTCGAGACCCAGGCGGATCTGGACGCCGGCCGGGAGGCTCCCGTGGCCTCCGGGGTCATCGATCTGCAGCGCCTCACCGGGCCGGTGACGCTCGACGGCCTGAGTGACGAGGAGGCTTGGAGCGGCGTGGAGCCGCTGACGCTCACGATGTACGAGCCGACCTTCCGGGGCGCGAGCGATCGCAGGATCCAGCTTCTCGTGGGCTACGACGACGAGGCGCTGTACGTCGCTGGGCGCTTCTTCCACGAGGACCCGTCGGAGATCCGGGCCTTCTCACTCACGCGAGACCGCTGGAGCGGAGACGACGGCTTCGGTGTCCTGCTGGACACCTTCAACGACAACGAGAACGCAGTCCGGTTCGTGGGCCTCCCCATGGGCGCGCGGATGGACATGACGATCACGGGAGGAGGAGCCGACGGCGGGGGCGGAGGTGGCGGCGCCGGGGGGCCGAGGAACAACTCCTGGAACGCGTTTTGGGATCTGCAGACCCAGGTCACCGATCAGGGGTGGTTCGGTGAGATGCGCATCCCGTTCTCCTCACTTCGCTTCGAGAGTGGTGAGGACGGTGGGGTCGTGATGGGCATGATGGCCTACGCCTACGAGCCGGGGCTCGGCTCCCGGTGGACGTACCCGGCCATCCCCCAGGACTTCCCCTACACGCAGATCTCTGCGTGGCAGGACGTTCGCCTCGAGGACATCGAGCCACGCAACCCGGTCTACCTGATGCCGTACGGGCTCACGGGCGCCTCCCGGTCCGCGGAGCTCAACGAAGCCGGAGACCAGTGGGGCTACGCCAGCACCGAGCAGTACGAGATCGGTGGGGACATCAAGCTCAACCCGACCCCGAATCTCACGCTGGACCTCACCGTGAATACGGACTTCGCGGCGGTCGAGGCCGACCAGCAGCAGATCAACCTCACCCGGTTCTCGCTCTTCTTCGACGAGAAGCGACCCTTCTTTCAGGAGCGCGCCGGGATCTTCGGCTTCGACACCGGGGCGGACCGGGGCACGCTCTTCTACTCGCGGCGCATCGGCCTGAGTGGCACGGGCCAGCCGCTCCCCATCTATGGAGGCGCCCGCCTCGTCGGTCGGATCGGGACGTGGGACGTCGGCTTGATCAACATGCAGACGGCCGAGAACGAGACCACCGCGTCGGAGAACTTCGGCGTGCTGCGCCTCAAGAGGCGCGTGTTGAACGAGAACTCGTTCATCGGCGCGATGTCGACCTCGCGCGTGGATGTCGACGGGCGCTACAACGTCACCTACGGGACCGACGGGCTGTTCCGGGTGGCGGGAGACGAGTACGTCACGCTCAAGTGGCTCCAGACCTTCCAGGGCGGAGACCCGCTCCTGGAGGCCACCCCCGGTGGCTTCGACGCCGCGCGTGTGGTCTTCGACTGGACGCGCCGACGCCAGGGAGGGCTCAGCTACCAGCACGCCTTCACGTACTCCGGAGCGGGATATGTGCCGGGCGTCGGCTTCGAGTCACGGGCCGACTTCGTCCGCGGCCAGAGCGACTGGAACTACCAGTGGTTCCCCGGCGCCGAGTCGGCTTTCCGTCGCTTCTGGGTCGGAGCCCAGACCAACGGGTGGATGCGCAACGGAAGCGAAGCGCTCGGTATCGAGCGGGCGTTCGAGACCGCGCAGATCAACCCCTTCATCCAGCTGGAGACCAAGCCGGGGACGACGTTCAAGATCTCGTCGAACACGCAGTACGAGGACGTGCTGACCGAGTTCGAGCTCTCACCGGACGCATCGATTCCGGCCCGTGCGTACTGGTTCACGGAGGGGGCCGCGGAGTTCCGGGCGCCGCGCGGATGGATGGTCCGCCCCAACGTGACGCTGACCGCCGGAGAGTTCTTCGACGGGCGGAGGGTGGGCGTGAGCAGTAACGTGAGTTGGAGCGTCGACGAGCACCTGGAGCTCCAGGGCGGGTGGGAGTGGAACCGGATCCGCTTCGCTGAGCGGGGGCAGGAGTTCGTCTCGAACCTGCTCCGCCTGACGGCGCGCGGGGCCGTGAACACCAAGCTCTCCGTCGACGCGTTCGTGCAGTACAACTCGCTCAACGACCTGCTCAGCACGAACACCCGTGTCCGCTACAACTTCCGGGAGGGCCAGGATCTCTGGCTGGTCTGGAACGAGGGGCTGAACCTCGAGCGGGAGATCCTCGGGGTGCCGACGCTTCCCTTCGAGAACGCGCGGACGCTGACGCTCAAGTACACACACACCTTCATCTTCTGACGCCCTGTCGGGTGGAGGGTTAGCCGTGATGCTGGAAGGGGAGCTGACGTGAAAACAAAGTCGAGACTCGTCGCGCTGGCCATCGTCGTCATGGCCGTGGTCCTCACCCGCCCATGGTCACCCGCCGTCCCGTCGATCGGGGACGACGGTGGCGCGTCGAGGGTCGCCGAGTTGTTCGCCAGCCGAAGCAGCGGAGAGATGGTCGAGGTGTCGGGTGTCGTCGACGCGGTGCTGTCCGATGACAACGACGGTTCTCGGCATCAGCGCTTCATCGTGCGACTGGACTCGGACCAGACACTCCTCGTGGCACACAACATCGACCTCGCCGAGCGCGTCCCGTTGGCGGTTCGTGACCAGGTGACCGTGCGCGGTCAGTACGAGTGGAACGATCGCGGCGGCGTGCTGCACTGGACGCATCACGACCCCGACGGGCGGCGGGCAGGTGGCTGGATCGACTGGAACGGGCAGCAGTACCGATAGGCGGGGTCCTTGCGGGCGTGGGGTGCATAAGTCACGGCTGTCTCGCACCCACCGGCATGATTCATGCTTCCCTTGCGGGCTGGGTTTCGCGAAGTCAGCAACCGCCGAGTCCGGAGGTGACGCAAATGCGCCGATCGACGACCGTCCTGTTCACCTTGTTGGCGTTGGCCGTGCCGGTAGCCGGTCAGGAGCAACCCACCGCGTCGAGCGGGGAGACGACGTACCGGAACACCCCCGAGGCGTTCGCGTTGACCTTCCTGACCTTGTCGTACGACGACCGCTCCGTCGACGTACGCTTCAACACGACCGACCGACTGCCGGGAGCCGAGGCCAAGGCCTCGGTCCAGCAGCGCGGGGGTGTGACGGCCGTCGAGATCGAGCTCGACGAGATGAAGCCGGCGTGGTCGTTCGGTGGGGACATCAACACCTACGTGCTTTGGGCCGTCTCTCCCGAGGGCCACATCGATGCGTTGGGCGAGTTGCCGCTCGACGGCGACCGCAGCGAGCTGAAGGCGACGACACGGCTGCACACCTTCGGCCTGATCGTCTCCGCTGAGCCGCACTTCATGGTGGATCGGCCGAGCCCGTTCGTCGTGCTGGTCAATCGAGAGCCGAACGACTCGATGCGACGGCCGCCCGAAACGGTGCGGGTCGAGCTCAGGAACCGACCGACCTATCGGTACGAACTCGAATCACTGCGGAGCGTCCAGAAGGTGGACGGCCGCGTCTTCAGCGCGCTGCGACAGGCACACATCGCTGTTCATCTGGCGGAGGCAGCCGGAGCGAGTAGCCTTGCCGCCGGCCGGCTCGCGGAAGCGAGGGAGTCCCTCTCCCGTGCCGAAGGCGCAGCGGAGACGCGGGCATCCAACGACCCCGACGTCGAGCGCATGGCGCGCCGGACCGTAGGGCTCGCCGCCGCCGCGCAACGTCTCGCGGAAGGGGACACGAGCTTACGTACCGCCCGTCGCTAGTGGTGTGCCGCTGAGGACCGGTACCCTCCAACAACGCTTGCCGAAGCGGTTGTCCTACAGTCGCTTCTGAGCATGAAACCTTTAGCGATAGCCCTCGCGGCCCTGGCGGTGGTCTCGACGCCGACCCGCGCCCAGGTAGCGATGCGGACCGCAGGACTCGACCCGGCCACGCTCGCGCAGATCACCGACGCCATCACCGACGTGGTGGATCGCGGGGAGCTGGCAGGTGCCGTGGTCGCCGTGTCCCGGCACGGGCAGATCGCGTACCTGCAGGCCACCGGCCTCCAGGACATCGACACGCGCGAGCCGATGCGAGACGAGTCGATCTTCCGCATCTACTCGATGTCCCGAGCCATCACCGCCGTGGCCATCGGCACCCTGGTCGATGCGGGTCGGCTGTCGTTCGACGATCCGGTGCATCGTTACCTACCCGCCTTCGAGGGCGTTCGGGTGCGCCAGGAGGGAGGACCCGATCGTGCACCCAGCCGCCCGATCACCGTCCGTGACCTCCTGCTCCACACGGCGGGGCTGAACTTCCGAAACGCCGAGGACTACCGGGCCGCCGAGGTCCGCTCACGGGATCGGAGTCTGGACGACTTCGTCACCCGCCTCGCGACCGTGCCTCTCTACGAGGACCCCGGCACACGCTTCCGGTACGGGACCGCCTCGACGATCGCGGGCGCGGTGGTCGAAGCCGCCTCCGGGCAGCCCCTCGACGAGTACATGCGCGAAACCGTACTCGACCCCCTCGGGATGAACGGCACCGGCTTCCACGTGCCACCCGAGAGGGCCGGGCGCCTCGCGACTCCGTACCGCGTACTCGATAGCGGCGGACTCGAAGCGTTCGAAACCGAGGACGTTCCGTTCACGCGCCGGGCCGCGCTGATCGACGGCGCGGTCGGCATGCTCTCCACCGCGCCCGACTTTCTGCGCTTCTGTCAGATGCTCCTCGACGGAGGGGAGCTCGACGGAGTGCGCGTGCTGAGCGAAGCCACGACCTCGGAGCTCATCAGAAACGGCCTCTCCGAAGAGATTCTTGCCACGCGGCGCGGCGGTGCGGGGTGGTCGATGGCCAACGCCTCCGTCCGCATGGAGGACGGAGACGGAGCGCGGGCCGGAGAGTTCACCTGGAACGGCAGCGTCGGGGCCGACTTCTGGGTCGACCCCGGCACGGAAACGATCGTCGTCACCATGTGGCAGAGCTCGCCCGCCAATCCGTCGCGCCTGCGCCAACAGATCCTGGACATTGTCCGCCGGGCGATTCGGTAGAGGGATCCACCGGTGATCGTGTGACCGCCGCCCGGTCCCGTCACGTCATGGGTGCGCCCGTCGTCGCACACTACACTGGAACGCTCCGACGCCCCGTCTTGACCCACGCGAGTACAGCTCATGAGTATTACTGTGCCGAGTAATACCAATGGAGCCGACAACGTGCGTGTCACCATCAAAGGTCAGGTCACGATTCCCCAGGAGATCCGCGAGCGCCACGGATTCCTGCCGGGTACCGAGGTTCGTTTCGTCGAGCACGGAGGTGTCGTCCGGCTGATCAAGGACGGGGATGATCCGACGCGCGGGCGCGCGCTGGTCGCACGGATGCGAGGGCGGGCACAGACGCGCATGACGACGGACGAGATCATGGCGCTCACGCGAGGCGAGGAGTGAGCACGGTCCTGGTCGATAGCAACGTACTCCTCGATGTCCTCCTTCCCGATCCCGAGTGGGAGGCCGTGTCGTCGGAAGCTTTGGCTCGGGCCGCGGACGACGCGTACCTCGCGATCAACCCCGTCGTCTTCGCGGAGGTGAGCGTTGGCTTCCGCGAGATCGAAGCCCTCGAGGACGCGCTCCCGGCCGAGATCCGTCGGGAGGGGATCCCGTGGGACGCCGCCTTCCTCGCCGGAAAGGCCTTCGTGCGCTACCGACGCGCGGGGGGCACGCGGACTTCGACGCTACCCGACTTCTTCATCGGCGCGCACGCTGCGGTGCGGGGCTACGCGCTCCTTACCCGTGATCCCGGGCGGTATCGCCGCTACTTCCCGACCGTCGAGTTGCTAGAGCCCTGACAGGCTTACGCTCCGCCGTGAGCCCACGGCTTCGCCGTCAGGACCAGAGCGAGGGCGAGCGCGGTGACGCCCGCGAAGACCACGCCGAGACCGAAGTTCAGGATGAGAATCGGAATCGTCACCGTGACGAGTCCTCCCCCGACCATCGGTGAAATCACCAGTGCCTGAGCCGCGAACGCCTGCGCGCCGGTCGTGCGGTTCTCCGGGTCGACGACACGAAGGAGCATGAGCCCGATCGCCGTCACCCCTGTCGACATGCCGTAGAAGCCGATGGCCTGTTCGAACCAGTCGCGTCGGATCATCCGGGGGGCGAGCAGGAGGAAGGCCCCCAGCGTCCAGACGATCCCGGCGATCATCATCAGGGTGAACGGCACGATGTTCTGAAGGAAGAGGTCCAGCCGTAGGGAGGCGATGGCGGCCACGATGAGCACGTCGAGAGACAGCCCCAGGATCCGCTCGAAGGTGGCGCGGTCGAAGTAGAGGGCGGTGCCGGTGCGGTCGGCGCCGAGCTGGACGAGGATCCCGCCGATCATCGCGAGGGGAAAGAGCGGAAAGCCACTCAACGAAGGGTGGAGCGATCGGATGCCGTACATCAGGAGCCAGCCGATCAGGATCGCGACGGCGGTGACACACACGTGCAGGGTGAAGGTGTCGACCGCTCCGCTTCGCGTCGTGTGTGTCGCGGCGGTGGTGCGTTCACCCTCGGGCAGGAGGGTCGTGAGCTCTCCCGGATCGGCGATCTCCGCGGAGGATTCGAGCACGCTGGTGTGACCGCGTCGGACGCCCCAGTGCACCAATGAGAGACCGCTCACGACACCGACGACGATCCCCACGGTGGCCGACATCTGACCCAAGGCGCCACCGGCTTCGAAGCCGAGGTCCGCGAAGACCGGGGTCATGGCGGCGGCCGTCCCGTGACCACCGATGAAGCCGACCTCGAGCAAACTCGCAAACAGCTCGGGGGTGCCGAAGAAGGGGACCAGCACCAACCAGGTGAGGAGCATTCCCACCGCCAGCTGACCCAAAGCGACGACGGCCGCGAAGCGAAGAAGCGGTCCCCCGATCCGAACCAGGGAGCCGGCCGATGGGATGGCCACGCCCAGGAAGAGCGCGGCGAACACGAAGTTGATCAGGATGCCCGGCAGGCTGGCCCATACAGCGACGGTGTCCGCCGGGGTGAGGTCGAGCGCATACGGGCCCAGCGCGAGGCCGACGAAGCCACCGACCACCGAGACCGGCAGCATGAGGCTGCGCAGCAGCCGGATGCGGCTTCGGAGTGCGAGCCCAGCGATGACAAGGAGGCCGAGGCCGCCGAACGCCACGAGAAAGTCCATGGCGGCCCAACCTAGGCGTCAGGCCGCCCGTGTGGGAGGTCGGGCGCAGAGCGTGGCTCAACCCAGGACCGCGGCAGGCTCCGGTCGAAGGTGAGGGCTCGGGACACGCCTCGGCGTCTGCACGACGCGATATGGATCAGGTCGCGGGCGGACAGTCCAGGGGGCCATCGAAGGGACCCACGCATACATACTTGTTTTTTAAGTACAGATACTTAGAATGTAAGAACACGGCGCTCACATCCCCGTAGCGCGGGCACGACGGTCACACGGAGGCGTCATGGGAAGGGACGGTCTGGGACAGCTCGAGCACCAGGTGATGCTGGCGGTGCTCCATCTGCGGGACGACGCGTACAGCGCACCGATCGTCGCGGAGCTGGAGGAACGCACGGGTCGGAGCACGACGCTGTCGTCGGTCTACATCGTCCTCCGGCGCCTCGAGGAGAAGGGGTGGGCGGCCTCGCGCATGCAGCCCGTCGAGGGCGCGCGAGACCGTCGCATCTTCAGCGTCACCGAGATCGGACTCGAGCGCCTGCGTGAGGAGCGACGCGCGTACGAACGGCTCTGGCAGGGCCTCGACGGCGTGTTGGAAGCGCACGGGTGACACCCGCCGGTCGGCGCTGGCTGGCGATCGCGGAGCGGGTCCTTCCGGCGGAGGACCGAGGCTGGCTGCTCGACGAGCTCGAGCAGCTGTGGGCGCATCGGGCCGAGCGGGATGGCGAGGCGATGGCCGACGCCGCCCTTCGCAGGGAGGTCGTGCGATTCGCGGGGCTGCGCCTGCAGGACCCGCTCCGAAGACGACTTACGAATCAGGGAGTGACGATGGGAGAGATGGTGAGGGAGCTGAAGACCGCCGTGAGGGCGCTCGGGCGAGCTCCAGGGTTCGTGGCCGTGGCGGTTCTCACGCTCGGGATCGGCATCGGCGCGAATGCGCTCGTGTTCGGCCTCGTCGACGGCGTGCTGCTGGAGGAGCTTCCCTATCCGGACGCCGATCGGATCGTTCGGGTCTGGGCCGGTGCCACCGGTCCGGCGGCTGAATACGACTACTTCGACGAGAACGCCGAGTCCCTCGCCGCGATCGGCGGCTATGCGACCGGTGTGGGTGTGAATCTCGAGGGGACGGCTGAACCGCGCCGGCTCATCGCGTCACGTGTGACCCGATCGTTCATGGACATCCTCGGGAATCCTCTGGCCATGGGCGGTGGCTTCACCGCGACCGCCGACGAGGTCGGGGGCTCGGACGAAGTCATCGTGTCCCAAGCTCTCTGGGTCACCGCGTTCGGGGGCGACCCGGGCATCCTCGGACAGGAGCTCCTCCTCGACGGAGTGCCGCACACCGTCGTCGGCGTGCTTCCGGACACGCACGCGTTTCCATCGGGTGTCGACGACGTCCTCCTCCCGCTCCGGATCGATCGAACCGCCGCGCAACTCGGCAACTACTGGGGCAACTACGGGATCGCGATGATCGGGCGCCTGGCTCCGGGTGCCGACCCGAACGCCGCGACTCAGGAGCTGCGCGCGTATGCCGGTGGCCCGCTGATCGCCGACAACCCGATCTGGACACCGCTCGACAACTACCGGGCTTCGAACAGCGTGTCGCCGCTGCAGGAGGCGTTGGTCGGTGATGTAAGAAGCCGCCTGCTCCTCCTCCTCTCGGTGGTCGGCGTCGTCCTCGTCGTCGTGGCCGCGAATGTCGGAAACCTGATGCTCGCGCGGGGCATCGCGCGTCGGAAGGACATGGCCGTGCGGGCCGCGCTCGGCGCGGGTCGGGGGCGCCTCGTCCGCACACACCTCGCGGAGGGTCTGGCCCTTTCGGCCGCCGGAACCGTCGTGGGCCTCATGCTCGCCGTCGTCGCGCTCGAAGGGCTGCGTCCACTGCTGGCAGGCACGCTGCCCCGTGTGGCCGGTGTGTCGATCGACCTCCGGGTCTTCGCGATGACCGCGGTCGTGGCCGCCCTCGTCGGCGTCGTGGCGGGGACGATCGCCGCCCTTCGCGGCGTGGACGCCAGCCCCGCGACCCTCCTCCGCAATTCCGACCGCGGAGCTGCGGGGTCCCGCCAACGGCTGGCGCGGGGACTCGTCGTGGCGCAGATCGCTGCGGCGGTGGTGCTCGTGGTGGGGGCGGGCCTGTTGTCCCGCGACCTCTCGCAGCTGGGCAGTATCGACCCCGCCTTCGATGCCGACCGGTTGATCACGGCGCGTGTGGACTTCACGGAGTCGACCTTCGGGTCGTACGAGTCGGCGCTGGCTGCGCTCGCGGAGGTCGAGCAGCGCCTGGACGCGGCACCGGACCTCGTGCAGGCGTCCGTCGCCACCCGGATCCCGTTCAGCGGACAGCCGAACGCGGTCGCCTCCTACATCGAAGGGGTGACGCCGGACCCCAACGCCCTCACTGCGTTCGCCAAGCAGGCGGTCGGGCCGGACTACTTCGAGACGATGGGCATCGAACTGCTGGAGGGTCGATTCCCTACGGCGGCCGACGATGCCGGCGCCCAGCGCGTGGCGCTGGTGGACGAAGCGGCCGTCGAAGAGGTGTGGGGCGGCGAGAGTCCGATCGGTGACTTCATCCAGAACTACGGACCCTACGGCGAGGGTGGCTACGTGATCGGAGTCGTCTCCTCCGTGCGGCGTCCACCCATCGTGGACGACCCCAGGCCGCACTGGTACGAGGTGATCGATCAGGCGCTCGGCGAGACCACGGTGTACGTGATCGCGGAGCCCCGGGGGAGCCATGGGGCGGGGTGGAACGCCATCCAGTCGGTTTTTGCGGAGGTCGCGCCGAGTGTGCCCGTCACCGAAATGATCGGCTATGGCGCGCGGATCTCGTCCGAGCATGCGCAGTCCCGCTTCCTGGTCGGAGTGCTCGGCGCCTTCGCGGGGGTGACCCTGCTGCTCGGCGGACTCGGCGTGTACGGAGTGACCGC
>JAUIKL010000192.1 GCA_030430625.1 Gemmatimonadota bacterium | reverse complement strand
CCGGTCCGTCGCACCCGATCATCATGATCGAAGAACCCGAGGCGCACCTGCACCCCGTGCTTCTGGCCTCGACGTGGGACGTCATCGAGGCCCTCCGGGCCCAGACGATCGTCACGACGAACTCCGGAGAACTGCTCTCCTCGGTGCCGATGGTCTTCCTGAGGCGGCTCGTGCGCGGCGGAGATGCCGTGGCTGTGCACCGGCTCCGCCACGATACCCTGACGCCCCGTGATCTGAGGCGGGTGGCGTACCACGTCCGGGCCAAGCGGGGGGGCGTCCTCTTCGCCCGCTGTTGGCTCCTCGTGGAGGGTGAGTCGGAGTTCTGGCTCCTGAATCAGCTTTCCGAGGTCGTGGGCTTCGATCTCGAGGCCGAAGGGGTTCGTATGATCGAGTTCGCGCAATGTGGCGTCGCGCCGCTCGCGAAGTTGGCGAACGACCTGGGGATTCCGTGGCACCTCCTCACGGATGGCGACGAGTCGGGCAGCGTATACGCCAAGGGCGCCGAGAGCTTCCTCGACGGGGCCGAGGTGGGGGACCGGATCTCGATGCTCGGGCACCGGGACATCGAGCAGTGCCTCTGGCACCACGGATTTGACGACGTCTACCGGGAGGCCGCTCGTATCGCGGATCGACCCGACGGACAGAACCCGCCTCCGAAGAGAATCATCCAGAAGGCCGTGCGAAAACGATCGAAACCCTTCCTGGCGCTGGCGGTGGCCGAGGCCGTGGCCGACCGCGGTGTGGCGTCGATTCCGGTCGTTCTGCGGGGTGCCATCGAAGCGTCCGTTCGCCTCGCTCGCGCATCGGTGACCCAGGACGGCTCGTAGCGGGCTCAGCCGCGGTCGAGGAGATCGACCAGTCGCTCGAGCTGTTCCGTCCACGCCGCTCTGACCCCATCGGCCTCGTCCCGGGACGCGAGCCCCCGGTGCTGAATCGATACCGCGCTCTTGGCCTCCGCCTTCGATGTGAAGTACACGTCGACCTTCGTCCCGTCGGGGAGTGAACCCCGCATCGACTTCGGCTCGGTCTGTAGGTGGAAGTGCACCTCCGGTGCGCTCATCCATCGACTGCGTAGTCCGGGGTCGGCAAAGGCCTCCCAGAGGTCATGGACAGAAACGGGGACCGTACGACTCTTGTTCACATCGTAGCCGCCCCCTCTGCGTTGCCCGTAGTCGCGCAGCCCGCGGAATCGTTCGTAGGCGACGGTGACCGTCTGCGCCCACCAGCCCCCACAGTCGAAGGACGTGTCGATGTGGGCCGCGATGTCTCGATGCTCCCATGTGAACGCATTCTCTCCGTCGAGATAGGCTGCCCATTCGGGCCAGGTACGGCCCGTCGCGTTCTCCACCGCGTCGTCGCTCATCCCGGCCAGCGTCTCGTACGCGTCGGGGAGTTGCCCCGGTCGGTGTCGGCTCCCCCTTTCGCCGGACAGATGGGCGCGAGCGGTCGTGTACGACTCACCGGTCTTGGCCATGCGCGCCCTGATCAGGCGCTTGAAATCCTTGTCCTTCGGCATCGGTCTCTCCAGTCACGCCACGGCCAGGCCCACCCCCCGACGGCTGGCCTCCGTGGCACGACGAGTTCGTCGATGCCGATCCGGAGGTGTGCCCTCCTTTGCCTCACGGGGACTCCGGTCGGGGTGGAGTCGAAGAGGTTGGGCGAGGATCGGTCGCCGCAGCCAACATGATGCGGAGTCCGGAGTGGATCAAGGCTACTCAAGGTGCGGCTATCGTCCCTACCCGAGCGACTACAGTTCTTCCGACAGGAACCAGTCGAAGGTCTCGTCGACGACGTCCGTCGGCATCTCGTGCACCCCATCGAACTCGAGGTAGCGCGTCTCGTATCCATCCATCTCGAAGATCGGCACGATCCCGTCTCGGCTCGCCTGCACAGGGAGGACCCGGTCCGCGCGACCGTGGGAAACGAAGACGCGAGGTTGCCCGACGATCGGCTCGGCCGGGCTGGTGAAGCCGGGGGACCACGCGATCAGGTGTGTGAATAGGTCCCCGTTCGACGGGCCGAGGGAAAGCGTGTACGAGGCTCCGTCGGAGAAGCCCGCCATCGCGATCCGTGTGGGATCGACGACCAGTCGATCGAAGGCGTATCGGAGGGCCGAATCGATGAAGCGGACATCGGGACCGAAGTCCCCGTTCACCCGGTCCCACGTCCGCTCCCGGGACGACGGAGCGAGGAGCGCCACGCCCCGCGTATCACAGGTCTCGAAGAGCGCGGACCACCGGTCGGCCGAGCCCCCGGAACCGTGCAGCGCCAGAACGAAGGGGACGGCGTCTTCCGGATCGTGCCCGCGGGGGACGTAGAGGAGCCCACCGCGTCCGAGTTGCTCGCCGAAGGTCGTGAGGCCCGGCTCCGCCCTGATCCGGGGTGGGTACGGTCGAGCCGTGAGGCGCGGGTCGGGTACGGGCGCGTCCGGGGTGGCCGACGGAACGGCCACCGGGCAGACCGCCAGCGCAGCGACCCGGCGCAGCCACGTCCGTCGGGAGATGCACGGCGCATCCGGCCGCTCGTTTCGCATGTCGTCTATTCGCCTTGCCCGCGCTGCGTAGCCATCCCGGCCGTCCGTCCGGTCGACCAGGCCCACGCGAAGTTGTGACCACCGATCGGACCGAACGCGTCCAGGATCTCTCCGCAAAGGTACAGTCCGGGGCGAACCCGCGACTCCATCGTTCGAGGATGGATCTGATCCAGCGGCACCCCCCCGCCGGTCACCTCGGCCTTCTTGTAGCCGGCGCTCCCGGTCCACGGCATCGGCCACGCCGTGAGGGATCGGACGAGGGCGCGCCTTTCGGACTTCTTCAACTGCGCGAGAGAGGTGGCGGGGTCGGCCCCGGCGTCCGCGATCAGCCACTCGGCTAGTCGGCGAGAGACGTGGCGTGACACCACCGAGCGCACCGTCCCGTTCGAGCCGCGCAGCCGCTCGTCCCAGCTGTCCGCGTCCTCTGAAGACCACGACACGAGCAGCTCCTGGCGGGTACCGTCGGCGCGCCCGCGAATGGCCAGGTGGGACGCGTCGAGGACGGTGGGCCCGCTCCATCCGTCGTGGGTGATCAGGAATCCCCCGTGGGTTTCGAAGGTCGGTCGGGTATCGGGGGCCATGATCGACACGGGGCCCGAGATCCCCGCCAGCTCCGCCTGAGGATGCGGGTCGGCCACGAGGGGTGTCAGCGCCGGGTACGTCGGATGCAGTGTGTGGCCGAGGGCCTCGACGAGTCGAAGGCCGGTTCCGTCGCTTCCGGTCTTGGGTACCGATAGCCCTCCCGTGGCCAGGACGACCTTCTCGGCCCGGGCGCTCGGGGCACCGTCCAGCTCGACGACCCAACCGTCGCCCTCCGGCCTGAGACCGCCGACCGTCGCGTCGAACCAGATGCGCCCCCCCGCCTCCTGGAACCGACGAACGAGCATGTCCCGGACGTCCCGCGCCCGGTGACTCGACGGGAAGAGCTTGGCCGTCTCTTCCTCGAGTTCGAGGGGCATCCCGAGCTCGGCCTCGAAGAAGGAGATCTGCTCGGAGAGCGGCCAGGCTCGCAACAGCTTTCTGAGTGAGTTCGGGGAGGAGTCGGTGACGTACCGCTCCGGCCGCAGGACGTGGGGCAGGATGTTGCACCTTCCTCCGCCGCTGATGAGGATCTTCCGGCCGCCGTCGGATGTGCGCTCGACGAGGAGAACGTCGCCACCGGCGCGCGCTGCCGTCAGGGCGGCCATCAGCCCGGCGGCGCCAGCGCCGACGACGATCGTGTGGGCGTCGAATCGGGGGGTGTCCATGTAGGAAACTGGCGTGGAAGCGGGTGCTTTGCGAAGCTCCGCCCATGGTGACCGACTCGACCCCACCCCTCCTCGAAGTGTGCTGCGCCTCCACGGCCTTCGCCGTCGAGGCCGTGGCAGCCGGTGCCGACCGGGTCGAGCTGTGTGCCGACCTGACGGAAGGGGGGACGACGCCGAGCATTGGAGAGATCGTCACGGCGGTCGAGCTTCTCGATCGTCCGGCCATGGTGATGATTCGGCCACGTGGGGGAGACTTTCTCTACTCCGACGTCGAGTACCGAATCATGGAGCGCGACGTGGACGCCGCACGTGAAGCCGGTGCGCACGGGGTCGTGTTCGGCATTCTCGACGCGGACGGATGTGTGGACATCGCGCGGACGCGCGCCCTTGTCGATCGCGCACGTCCCGCCGCGGTGACCTTCCATCGTGCCTTCGACGTCTCGAGTGACCTTCTCGCCTCGGTGGACGCCCTGATCGAGGCCGGGGTGGATCGGGTCCTGACCTCCGCCGGTCGTTCCCGGGTCGTCGACGCGCTCGATACGCTGGCGGCGGTCGCGAGGGCCGGCTCGGACAGGCTGACCGTCGTGGCGTGCGGAGGCCTTCGTGCCGCTCACGTCCCCGAGGTGTTGGCGGTTCCCGGCGTCCGGGAGATCCACGTCGGGGCGAGCCGCTTCGAGGATGGCCCCATGCGACACCGGGTCACCGACCTTCCTATGGGACGGTCCTACACCCCGGACGAGTACGTTCGGGAGGTCGTGGATTCCGAGCAGGTCCGAAACGTCTCCATCCGGATCCGGGAGATGAGCGGCGCATGAGCCCGACCCGTCGCGACGTGGTTCGTTACGCCCTCGGTGTCGCCGTCGGTGGACTCGGTGCGTGCCGGTCCGAACCGGCCCAGGAGAGGGAAGCGGAGCGGTCTGGCGTTGCGGACGTCGTGACCGGGGAGGCACTCGACGCCGTGGTCCGGCCGCGGGTTTGGGCCGATGGGATGCTGTGGATCGACTTCCGCGAGCCGCTGCAGGTGGTGGCCTACGTCAGCATGGCGTCGAGGAAGGTCTACGTCGATCGCGCGTTCCGAGACCGCGCCAGCTGGCTGCTGCGAGCCCACATCTCGGTCAGCACCTGGCACTGGCGAATTCCGCTCCACGGGGACGACCCGACCGTCCCGATTTCACCCGGCGACGAGGTGCGGGAGTTCGAAGAGTTGGACATCGAGCTCTGGGTGCCGGGCGAGCCCGCGTTCGACGATATCCGCATCGTCCGCGGGAGCCGATCTGCCTACCGGCTCTCCGCCGCGTGTGAGCCGGTGGAGGGTTCCGACGGTGTGGCGCTTACGATGCGCGACCCCATCGAGGTCGACGGCGCGCGGGGCGGTGTCGACGACACGGTACGGGAGGATTTCCACCTGCTCGGCACGGGCTCGGTCGTGTCGATGCCGTGCAGCTCCGGCACATCGGGTGGGGTGGCCGGGGAGGACACCATCGAGCAGCTCGTCGGCTGGGCCGTTCGACCCGACTGATCCCTGCCTGCCGATCGCTACCAGCGTCGCGCCCCTCGGGAGGTCCGTCGACCGAAGCGGGACCGGCTCTCGAGAGCCAGCAGTTTACCCAACAGCTCAGTGGCGTCGAGGTGGGTACGCCCGAGGAGCTGAGTCGCCTCGTCGAGCGAGAGGGGTGTCTCGTCTCCGAGCACGGCGATCGACTCCTCTTCACCTTCGGCCGGAGGATCCTCGGCCCGCTCGTCCT
>JAUIKL010000191.1 GCA_030430625.1 Gemmatimonadota bacterium | reverse complement strand
TGTCGTTGTAGTCGGCGTCGGTGAAGGCGCGACCGGCCAGCAGGGCGGTGCCCATCGTCTCGAAGTATCCCGGGGTGACCGCCCGGTACGCCGCCTGCCCGAAGGCCTCGGGGTCCGTCAGTGCCTCCTCGCCGCCGTACCGCCCGTTCAAGGGTTGGCCGGTAAGCGGGAGGGGGCCCGCCAGCGCCACCTGCTCGACACCCGGGATCGCCTCCAGGCTCCGCCGGACATCCATGTTGAAGTTCGAGCGGTCGGCAGCCCCCGGGTACGTACCGAACGGCGGGTTCGCGTTGAAAGTCAGGAGCCCGTCGGCCTCGTAGCCCGGTCGGACGTTCGACAGTTCGACGAACGACCGCACCATCAACCCGGCACCGATGAGCAGGACGAGCGAGAGCGCCACCTCGACGATGACGACGGCGTTCCGAACGAGTCGACGCGACGAGTTCGAACCCGCACTCCCCCGCTCCTTGAGTGCGTCGGCCAGGTCGACGCGCGACGCCTGGAGTGCCGGCACGAGCCCGAACACCAGCGCTGCGGTCCCGGCGGCCGCGACGGTGAAGAGGAGGACGACGCCGTCGATTCCGACCTCGGCCACCCGGGGCAGATCGGCGGGTGTCATCCAGAGGAGAGCTCGGATCCCGAGGGCGGCGATGGCCATGCCGAGCGCCGCGCCCCCTGCTGCGAGCAACCCACTCTCGAGCAGCATCTGCCGGAGCAGTCGGCCGCGGCTTCCACCGAGTGCGGCGCGGACCGCCAGCTCCCGGTCCCGACTCGACGCTCGCACCAGCAGTAGATTGGAGACGTTCGCGCAGGCAATCAGCAGCACGAAGACCACGGCACCGAAGAGCGCCAGGATGATCGGGCGCACATGCCCCGTGAGGTCTTTGTGGAGAGAGGCCGCCCGCACGGCATATCCTGCCGTGGCCTTCACCTGGCTGTTCGCGGCGAGGTCGGCAGCGACCACGTCGATTTGCGCCTGGAGCGCCTCCACGGACACGCCGGGCTTCATCCGCCCGACCGGACGAAGGAAGACGTTGTTGGCCGGCGCGTTCACGAAGTCGATCCGAGCGGCCAGCCAGAGGTCGACGTCGTCCGCGACCGCAGCGGCCGGAGGCATCAGCAGTTCGAAGTCGGGAGGCATGACGCCGACGACCTCGGATGTGGCCCCACCCAACTGGATCGTTCGGCCGATCACCGACGGATCCCCTCCGAAGCGACTCTGCCAGAGCCCGTGCCCGAGAAGGGCGATCCCGGGGAGAGGCCCCGGGCCGGTGCCCGCCTGCCCCGTGTTCGGCTGCGGAAGCCCGTCCTCGGGCAGAAAGGTGCGACCCAGGATCGGCTCGATCCCGAGCATGGAGAAGAAGTCGGTGGTCGTGTTGCCGACCGTCACCTGGACCGGGTCGCCGTCCCCGGTCAGGGGCGTGTTGAAGCTGAAGACGGCCCCGAGCGATTCGAAGCCGTCGACCTCGTCTCGGAAGCGCGCGAAGTCCGGTGGCGACATCGGAAAGGTGGTCACGCCCCGGTTCTGCATCTCGCCCCACAAGACGACCAGCTCACCGGGCTCGTCGTACGGGAGCGGCGCCATCAGAACGGCGCGGACCACGCTGAAGATGGCCGTATTGGCACCGATCCCCAGGGCGATGGTCAGCACCGCGACCGCCGTGAATCCCGGGCTCTTCCGAAGCGCACGCACCGCGTGCCGCACGTCTCTCACGAACGTCTCCATCCCCACTCCCCCCTCGCCGTCACGGCTCGTATGTCCCATCGGTGTGCCCGCACGCCTCCGCCGCTCCCTGGCGCGGTCGACCCGAAGGCCCGTCCCGTTTCGAATCACATCCCACCACGCCCCCAAGCGGTACAGCCACACGCCGCCGACGCCCGATGTCCGGCGGGCATCGTCCTCGAGTTCACCGAAGAGGCGCTCCATCTCGAGGCCGTTCCGGTCCCGGAAGTCCCTCGGATAGCAGTTCAACAGCCAGCGGTAGACCACCGCGGCCGCCCGGGACCTCTTCGTCACGGAGAGGCGGGTTCGAGCAGGCCGAGCGCACGCGCGGCACCGACCTTCTCCTCCAGGCGCTGAGCCTCCGCGCGGGCCGCCGACCGACCGAGGTCCGTGATCGCGTAGTAGCGGCGGCGCTCGTCCGAGTCCTCGGCGCCGTCGTCCTCGACCTCGACGATGTGTGCGGAGTCGACCAGTCGAGCGAGGGCACGGTACAGGGTGCCGGCGTGCAGCCGCCCCGGCCCTCGACGGGCGCGTAGACTCTGCATGATGGCGTACCCGTGTGCTTCACCCTCGGCCAGGCAGAGCAGGACGTCGAATGCGATCGGGGTCAGCGGCTCGGACTGCACGGCACCTCCCAGGAGCTAGTCTCCCTGAGAATATACTCGCCACGCACATAGTCAACCCGAGGCGACCCGCCGCCGATATCGGGTCCCGCCACGCGGGGCCGACGACGGGTCCTGGGATCAGCCCGACCTATCGCCCGAGGAGGAACCCGTCTCCCAGAGGGTCATCCGGCGCCACGAGGAACTCGTGCCGCCCGGTGATCCAGGCCCGACCCGAGACCTCCGGTACGACGGCCGGTCGGCCCATCACGGACGTCTCTTCGAGCACCCGGCCCGAGAAACAGGTGCCGAGGATACTCTCGACCGTGATCTCCTCACCGACCGAGAGCTCACCGCGCGCGTGGTGCAGCGCGAGCCGTCCGCTGACTCCCGTGCCCGTCGGACACCGATCGACCTCACCGTCCGCAAAGACGCACACGTTGCGGCTGTGGTGTGCGCTCTCGTGCGCCGCTCCCACGAAGATGGTGCCGTACATGAAGCCGAGGTCGGGGTCGTCCGGGTGCACCGGAGGGTCGAGGTCCTGCACCGCCTCCTTGATCGCGCGGCCGGCTCGGATCAGTCGTGGTGTCTCCGCCCGGTCGAGGGAGAAGTCGAAGTCCGCCGCGTCCACGTAGGCGTAGTACGCACCCCCGTATCCGAGGTCGTAGCGGACGGTACCGACGCCGGGCACGTCGACCCGCGCATCGAGGCGCGCCGCGAACGAGGGGACGTTCGAGAACGACACGCGTCGGACCCTGGCGCCCTCCATGTGGGGCGTGGCACGCACGAAACCGGCCGGGGTGTCGATCCCCAGGGGGGCCGCCGGGTGGAGTCCGCACTCCACGAGAACCGTCGTCACGGCAATGATCCCATGGCCGCACATGGTGGAGAAGCCCTCATTGTGTGTGAAGAGCACACCGATGTCCGCATCGTTCGTGGCGGGGGGACCGACGAGGCAGCCGTACATGTCGGCGTGACCACGCGGCTCCCACATCAACGATCGCCTGAGCGCATCGTGATCGGACCTCGCCCTGCGCCGCCGCTCCAGGATCGGGCCCACGCCGAGGTCGGGGTACCCCTCGAGCACGACTCTCAGGGGCTCCCCCTCGGTGTGTGCATCGATCGTCGAGACGCGCGTCCAACCCTCGGGCGGCACCCAATTTGCAACGCCTTCGGCCCACCTCGGCATTCGTCTTTCTCCTTGATCTGCCTTTCGACTT
Organism: Gemmatimonadota bacterium; assembly: GCA_030430625.1. Taxonomy (GTDB): domain Bacteria; phylum Gemmatimonadota; class Gemmatimonadetes; order Longimicrobiales; family Gaopeijiaceae; genus UBA2589. The sequence continues at coordinate 1,981 of JAUIKL010000191.1, read as the reverse complement.
GCCGGAGATTGTGGTTTGCCCGAAAGGCGGATTCAAACCGGTAACAGATATGTCCCAGTCCAGCAAAAGCAGCCCGGCCGCGAAGGTGGAAACCGCGCCCAACGATCGTGGTGTCGCAGCCGACACCGCGGACGCCGAAAGTCCGGCCGTGCCGGGCGCGATGGAGTACGACTACACCAACTTCTATTTCGGGGCCGGATCCGACGCCTTCGCCCTCCTCGAGCCGTTCGACGACTGGTGGAGTGAGGTCAAGCCGGCCGGGTACTACCTGTACGAGCTGCCCCTCCACACGGCCCCCGGCACGCGGGTCGACGTCGAGGACACGAAGACGGGTGAGATCCGCCGCAACCTCGTGAACTTCGCCTCCTACAACTATCTCGGGCTGTCCTACCGCCCCGAGGTGAAGCAGGCCATCAAGGACGCCGTCGACGTCTACGGCGGCGGCTCCTCCGGTTCACCGATCCTCTCGGGTACCACGGCCCTGCACCGCCAGTTCGCCGAAGAAGTAGCGGCGTTCAAGGGGACCGAGGCGGCCATGATCTTCCCGACGGGCTACAGCGCCAACGTCGGCACGATCGCAGGACTGATGCGCTCCGGTGACCTGATCGTGGCCGATCAGTTCGCGCACGCGAGCATCGTCGACGGCATGATCCTGTCGAAGGCGAAGTCACGCTTCTTCCGTCACAACCGGGCCGATGACCTCGAACGCAAGCTCAAGGGCTTCGACGGCAAGAAGCTCGTCATCATCGAGGGTGTGTACTCGATGGACGGGGACACGCCGCCGCTCGAGGAGATCGTCGAGGTCTGCCAGCGACACGGTGCGCGTCTGATGATCGACGAGGCTCACTCGGCGTTCGTCTTCGGCGAGACCGGAAAGGGTGTCTCGGAGGCCCAGGGCTTCGACGACGCCATCGACATCCACCTCGGCACCTTCTCGAAGAGCCTCGGTGGTCAGGGCGGCTACATCGCCGGGTCCGAGCGCCTCATCAACTACCTGCGCGGCTTCTCCCGCTCCCGCTTCTTCTCCTGCGCCTTGTCGCCGGTCGTCGTGGCCGGCCTCCGCAAGGCGCTCGAGCTGGCGCGCCAGGAGCCTGAGCTGCGCGACCAGCTGTGGGCCAACGTCAAGACGATGCAGGGGCTCCTGGCGGACGCCGGTGTCCCGATGGGCGACTCGACGTCCCAGGTGATTCCGATCATGGTCCGCGACGACGCGCGTGTCTTCGCCATGGGCGAGGACCTGTTCCGCGAGGGCGTCTTCATCAACCCGGTGAAGTACCCGGCCGTGGGCAAGCACAAATCTCGCTTCCGGATGTCGATCTCGGCGGCGCACACGCAGGAGGACCTCGAGGAGGGCGCGGCGGCGATCGTCCGCGTCCTGCAGCGGTACGGTATATGTCCGTAGTCGGCAGCTACCGGTTCCACACCGGCGTCAGCGCCTTCTTCGACATGGCGACGTCGGACGCGCGGGAACTCCTGCCGTCCCACCTGGAGCCGATCGAAGTTCGGCACCAGCGGAGCGTCCTGTCCGTCACGGCCTTCCTCTTCGACGACTCGGTCGTGGGGCCCTACACGGAGATCATGTTCTCCGTCGTCGTGCCCCCGAAGGTCCTCGCCTGGGGTCGGCACGCGAAGGCGGGCTTCTACCCCTTTCTGGCCGCGACGAGTTCGGAGGAGGCGCGCCGGATCAAGGCGGAACGCTTCCACTTTCCCTATCACGACCAGTCGATCGACGCGCAGTTCATCGAGACTGCGGACCGCCTCCGTATCCGGGTCTCCGGGGGCGGCGACCCGATCCTCGACCTCAGTGTGACACCGGGCGCGTGGGAGACCACGGCGCACCTCCTCCAGGGGTACATGATGAACGGAGAGGAGCGCCTCCGGACGACGCTGCAGATCAGCGGTGACTACACCATGCACGAGAACGAGGCGGGAGATCTCACGCTCTTCCCGCACGATCTCACGCGCTCGCTGCTGAGCAACG
>JAUIKL010000190.1 GCA_030430625.1 Gemmatimonadota bacterium | reverse complement strand
GCCTCATCCGACGTGAGCGTGACGCGGGGGACCGAAGGAGGGTCCTCATCCACCTGGAGACGACGGGCCAGAAGATCGCCCGTTCGATCCGACAGCCACTGAACGAGGCGTTGGCCAGGAAACTCGAGGCAGTTCCCGAGGCCGAGCGGTCGCGTCTGCTCGAAGCCACCGAACGGCTTGTGGTCCTCCTCGGCGCGGAGGACCTCGGCTCGAATCCGCTCGATGCAGCGGCGCCGAATCCACGACCCTGACCAGGAGCATCCCATCAGTACGACGATCACCCATACGCCCGACGCACCCGACCTCGACCGCCCGGAGGTGTCCCTCCGCTCCCCCGAACTCCGCGAGCTGGGTCGACGCCTGGCCGAAGAAGCGGCGGAGCGCGTGACCCTCGACGGCCCCCTTCCCGTTCGTCGCCGCGAGATCGTTCGACGCTCGATCCGCCGCGTCGGGAGGCAGCTGCACTGGCCCCTCCTCGCCACGTACGAGAACGACGCGGTCGACACGGCCGCCGCCGAACTCCGCAAGGTCGTGAAGAGCGGCGCCCGCTCCCTGGAGCGCAGCGCCGACAACGAGATCGAGCACAAGCTCGGTGAGACCGACCGCATCGAAGAGGTCCTCGAAGCACTCCGCGAGCTCGCCGAGACCGAGGACCCCGAGGTCTTCCCGCAGGAGTTCAGCTACGAGCGGACGTCGCGCCGGTCGGGGGGACTCCAGACGGTGACCGACGTCCTCGAGATCGAGGACGCCGAAGCGGCCAAGCGGGCCGCGAAGAAGGTCGCCCGCTCTCTGCCCCGTGCGGGCCGCCTCCAGCGCGACATGGTCGCGCACATGGAGCACCAGCGGGACGCCTTCACGCGCGTGCGGTTGGAGACGCGGGAGACGGTGCGTCAGTGGCGTGGGATCCTCGGCGAGGTTCTGCTCGTACTACGAGAGAGCCACTAGAGAAATTGCGCAGCCCGAACGGAAATCGCCTATTTCGGGATGCTTCACCCCTCCGTCCCCGGACACATTCGATGCTGCATCGTATCACGCGGGTCGCTCTGCCTCTCGCCGCAGGAGTGGTCATGACGTCCGGGCTCTCCGGGCAGGCCCCGCTCGAGGACATCCGCAACTACACGTGGGTGTCGGACCAGCTGGCCTCTGCCGGGCAGATCGGGTACGACCAGATCCCCCTCCTCGACGACGCCGGCTACGACGTCGTGGTGAACCTGGCGATCGCCGACGAGGAGAGGAACGGACGCGAGGGCTTCCTGGTCACCCAGGAGGGTCTCACGTACGTGCACATCCCGGTCGAGTGGCAGGCGCCGACCCTCGATCACGTCGAGCAGTTCTTGAACGTGATGCGGGCCAACGAGGGTCGGAAGGTGTTCGTGCACTGCTTCGCTAACATGCGTGCCACCGCCTTCGTCTATCTCTACCGGACCCTGGTGCTCGGGGAGCCCGAGGCCGACGCCCGAGCCACCATGCTCGAGGTGTGGAACCCGGACGAGAACGACGCGTGGCGTGAGTTGATCGAACAGGCGAAGGCCGCGTACGCGGAGAACTGATCCAGAGGGCTGGGGCCAGGAGCAGGGCTCGGGCCTCGACGGGTCAGGCCACGGGCTTCACTCCTACCGACCCGTCACCCCGTGGTGGATCGTCGCCACGAAGCTCTCTTCCGCCTCCAGGTTCTGTCCCCACGCCTGGGCGTGGTCCCGGATCGGGCGTCGAGCCTGGATCTCCTCTAGGGAGAGGCCGCCGTCGACGAGCTCGGCCACGGCGTCGCGCATCGAGCGCAGGCGATCCCTGTAGTCGCGCAGGGTCTCCCGCGTCGTCACCGAACCGTGCCCGGGAATCACCCGCGTCTCCGCGTCCATGACGGCGAGCGCCCGCCCCGCAGCGTCGATCACACCGTCGATCGACCCGCCGGTGGCGGTGTCGATGAACGGGAAGCGACCGTTGAAGAAGGTGTCTCCCATGTGCACCACGTTGGCCCCGACGAAGTGCACGATGGCATCCCCGTCGGTGTGCGCGTTCGACACGTGGAAGGCGTGGAGTTCGTCTCCGTTGATGTGGAAGCTCACATCGCTCGAGAAGGTCACGACCGGCAGCGCCCCGTCCGGTGACGCCGGCGTCGTGGAGACCGGGCGCCCGATCCGTTCCAGTACCTGATCGGCACTCATCCGCTCGCGCACGTTGTCGTGGGCCACGATGAGGGCCCCGGCCTCACCGAGGTTCTCGTTCCCACCCGTCTGATCCCCGTGCCAATGGGTGTTGAACACGAAACGCACCGGCTCGGAGGTGATCTCGGACAGCGCGGCGAGGATCCGGTCCGTGAGCGGCGCGAACTGGTCGTCGACGAGGAAGACCCCGTCCGGGCCCGCGGAGACACCGATGTTGCCCCCCTGGCCGAAGAGCACGTACACACCGTCGGCCAGCTGCTCCGTCCGGATCTGCACATCGTCCATCAACTGGCTGGCCCCTGGGATCGCCGTCATCAGGGTCGCCACTACGCCGAGTGCACCTACGGTCATCGAGCGTTTCACGGGGCCTTCCTCTTTCGGGGCTGGTCGGAGTCCGATGGCCGGCCGAAGGGCCGGGAACGTCCCACAGCCTACAGCGACGCAAGGATCGGCCGAAAGTGACGTCCCAATGATTCCGAACCGGCCCGACACAAATAGCTGGCGACTCGAAACATCTGTTTACACCGTTGTAGTAGGCCCATCTGTCTCGGGGGAGCGGATATCGTGAACCGTCGTCGTCTCGTCATCGCCACAGCACTCGTCGCCACGGCGGGGTGTTCCGTGCCTCGCTTCGAAGGACCGGAGATCCAGTCGCCGCCGGCCGGCTTCTTCCAGCAGCCGGGCACGTCCCAGGCCCATCGGATGTTCCCGAACCGGGAGATCGCCTTCCATACGGCGTGGGTGCACACCGACCTCGGTGGCGTGAGCACGATCTTCATCGATGGATATCCGGGTACGTCGACGCAGGACGACGTCCTGGCCGCCGTCGAGACGATGCGCGGGAACGCAGGCGATCCCGATACCCGCTTCGGCAACCTCGAGGCGCTGACGATCGACGGGCGAGACGCTTGGGGTTGGGAGGAGCGTGTCGAGTCGGTCGAACGAGGGCTCGTCGATGTCGCCTACCGTGCGGTGATCCCGTACGACACGATGACGTACACGGTGGAGTTCACCTCGGGCGAACCGTCGCTCAAGCTCGCCGCGCCGGACACACTACGCGCCATCGTGGGTTCGTTCGCCATCGGGAAGACGACGTGGAACCTGCCGATGATCGCCGTCGGCATCGGACTCCTGCTCTTCGCCGTGAACCTGATGACGAACCGACGGAAGGCGAGGGCTCAGCAGCTCCGTTCGATCAACCTCGTCCAGGTGAAGAAGGAGGAGGAGGAGGAGGACGAACACACGACAGGCGAGGTCCCCGACGCGGCGACTCCGGTCACGTAGGGTCACGCCGCGGAAGTCGTCGGCCGCCATGGGCCGTCGATACTACCGGAGGACGACACGGCAGTCGTAACCCTCGTCGATGTCGGCGACCAGGAGGCGGACCCGCCCGTCCTGACCGCCGAGCCGAACCCGCTCGGGCACGCCCTCACACGCCTCGCTCGACACGCGCACGACGTGCTCCCCGGGCTCGACACGAAAGCCGGTCACGTAGTTGCTCCGCCCGTACGGCTGCAACACACCGACCGACCGACCGTCGATCTCCACCACCGCACTGTCGAGCGCGACGCGGTGCCAGGCGAAGTCGATCTGGATGGTGTGCGTCATCCGCCCCGAGAGGACGACCCAGGCCAGCACGAGTCCTCCGCCGACCAGGAGGATCGCCGCCCGCCACCGCATCGAGCGCAGTCCGTCAGCCATCACTCCTCCCCATCGTCGGAGATCCGCGGCTCAGGCGTCACCGAGCCCGTGCTCCTTCATCTTCCGCCACAGCGTCGTTCGGCTCATCCCGAGTCGCTCGGCGGCGGCGTTCTTGGCCCCGCCCGTCTCCGCCAGGGCCGAGACGATGGCGCTCTTCTCGTCCTCGGCCGGCTGTTCGCGGCGGTAGCGCTCTCCCGGCCCGTCGCCTGCATGTCCGTGACCGTCCGGGCCCCGGATCTCCGGCGGTAGGTGCTGCGCTTCGATCCGCCGATCACCGGCCTGGATGTGCGCACTCTCCAACGAGGCGAGCAGCTCCCGAACGTTGCCGGGCCAGGGGTGGGCCTGGAGGAGTCGCATGGCCAGTGGCGAACAGCCCGCGTGAGCCCGACGACCCACCCGAGCGTAGAACAGCTCGGCGATGAGCGGGATGTCCTCCCGTCGGGCCCGCAGCGGCGGCAGCTCGATCCGCACGACGTTCAGCCGGTAGTAGAGGTCGTCCCTGAACCGGCCGGCCTCCATCTCGGCGCGTAGATCCTTGTTCGTCGCGGCTACGACCCGCACGTCCACGGACACCGGGCGGACCGCCCCGACGGGGGTCAGTTCGCGCTCCTGGAGGACCCGGAGAAGGCGATGCTGCATGGCGGGTGACACGTCTCCGATCTCGTCGAGGAGGATCGTGCCCCCCGAGGCGGCCTCGAAGAGCCCGGTCCGGTCCCGGACCGCTCCGGTGAAGGCTCCCTTCTTGTGTCCGAACAGCTCGGACTCGAGCAGGCCCTCGGACAGGGCTGCACAGTTCACGGCGATGAACGGGCCCTTCGCGCGCTCCGACTGTTCGTGGATGCCGCGCGCCACGAGTTCCTTCCCCGTACCCGTCTCCCCGGTCACCAGGACGGTGGCGTCGGTGGGGGCGACCCGTTCGATGACTTCGAGGACCGCGCGGATCGCGGGCGAGCGTCCGATCATGCCGCCCGGCGCGCTGTCCCCGTCGGTCTCGAGGGTGGGCCTCCGGGAGAGGAGCGCCTCGACCCGTGCGCTCAGGACGTCGGGCTCGACCGGCTTCGTGAGGAAGTCGTCCGCTCCGGTGTGGATGGCATTCACGGCGGTGTCGACGGTGCCGAACCCGGAGATCATCAGAATGGGTGTGTCGTGACCCCACGTCCGGAGAACCTCGACGATGCCGATCCCGTCGAGGCCCGGCATGCGCATGTCGAGCAGGACGAGATCGAAGCGATCCCGCTGAAGGGTCTCGACGGCGGCGTTGCCGTCGGCCGCCTCCACGACCTCGTGGCCGTCCTGACGGAGGAGAGCAGCTGTAGACAGACGAAAGATCCGGTCGTCGTCGACGACGAGGAGACGAGCCCGGCTCATGCCATGGCCTCGTGTCGCGCGGGTTCGACGAGCGGGACCTCGATCGTCAGTCGCGCCCCACCGCCATCGGCGCGATTGGCCGCCGCGATCCGCCCGCCGTGGCTGCGCACGATCCCCGCCGCCGTGAAGAGTCCGAGGCCGACACCCCGAACGTCCGCCTTCGTGGTGAAGAACGGGTCGAAGATCTGCGGAAGGGCGTCGTCCCCGATGCCCGGTCCGTCGTCGACGATGTCGATCCGGGCGTTGTCGTCGTGTGCCTCCACGCGCACCTCGATCCGACCCCGGTCCCCGACGGCGTCCTGAGCGTTCTGCATG
>JAUIKL010000189.1 GCA_030430625.1 Gemmatimonadota bacterium | reverse complement strand
AACTGGGTGCCGTCGCCCTTCTGGCGGTGGCGCTCGCACGCCCTCAGTTCGGGAGCCGTGTCGAGACGGTCCAGAGCCGTGGTCAGGACATCATGATCGCGGTCGACCTTTCCCAGTCGATGTTGGCTGAGGACGTGGCGCCGAACCGTCTCGAACGCGCGCGTCTGACTGTGACGCGCCTCCTGGAGCGCCTCGACGGAGACCGGGTCGGCCTCGTGGCCTTCGCGGCCGACGCCTTCGTGCAGAGCCCGCTCACGGTCGACTACCGCGCGGCGGCCATGTTCCTGTCCGCGATGCACCCCGACCTCATGCCGATCCAGGGCACGGATCTCGGCCGCGCGATCGAGGTATCGCTGGGAGCCCTCGAGGAGGGCGCGCGTGACGAGCGGGTCCTCCTGATCATCACCGACGCCGAAGACCACGAGGCGGGGTACGACGAGATGATCGGGGCCCTCCGTGAGATGGAGGGTCGGGTGTTCGTCGTCTCTATCGGCACGGCGGAAGGTGGACCGATCCCGGTCTTCGACGAGCGCGGAAATCGCCAGGGCTTCCTTCGGGACGAAGACGGGAGTGTGGTCACGACGCGGGTGGGCGACGACGTTCTGCAGGAGTTGGAATCGGAAGGGCGAGTGCAGGTCATCCGCGCCGGGGGAAGTGCGGCCGCGCTGGACGACCTCATCGAGACGATCGCCGCTGGAGACGGTGAGGCGATCGACGCGCGGCAAATCACACAGTTCGAGGAGCAGTACCAGATCTTCCTGGCGCTGGCTCTCCTCCTGCTCGTAGCGGAAACGACGATGTCCGATCGAAAGAAGAAGGAAGGCGGCTGGCGAGGGAGGTTCGGATGATGAAGGACGAGTGCAGAGCGGGATCACCCCGTCGGAAGGGGAGCGCGCGGAGGTGCGGCCGGTTCCTGGCAGGCGCCCTCGCCCTGGTGGCACTCGCGCTTGTCGCACGTCCCGCGGCGGTCGAGGCGCAGGCGGGCCGTTCACGGGTGCTGGAGGGAAATCGCCTGTACGAAGAGGGACGATTCCAGGAGGCCCATCAGAAATATCTCGAGGCGATGGCCGAAGCTCCCGAGTCCTCGGTCATCCCCTTCAATGACGGCAACGCGCTCTACCAGGACGCGGACTACCAGCGCGCCATGGAGGCGTACCAGCGGGCCATCGAGACGGGAGATCCCGCTCTGGCCAGCGCGGCATGGTACAACCTCGGCAACGCCCTCTACCGTCAGCAGCAGCTCGAACCGGCGCTGGAGGCCTACAAGCAGTCGCTTCGGATGAACCCTCGCGACGTCGATGCCAAGCACAATCTCGAGCGCGTGCTCGAGCAGATGCAGCAACAGCAGCAGCAGGAACAACAGGATTCGGACTCCGACGAGGACGAGGAGAACGAGGACGAGCAGAACCCCCAGCAGCAGCCGAATCCCGACGAGCAGCAACAGGATCAACAGCAGCCGAACCAGCCGCAGGAGGACGAGGGGGACGAGGGCGAGGACGAAGAGGAGCAGCCGTCCGGAGACCAGCCCCAGGACGAGCCGCAGCAGGGCGAAGGTCAGCCCGAGCCCCGTGACGGCGAGCTGAGCCAGGAGGAGGCCGAGCGCCTGCTCGACGCCATCGACGAGAACCCGGAAGACGTGAACCGAAAGCCCGCTGCCAACCGCGGTCGGCGTCCGAGGAAGCCCTGGTAGGTCGATGAGGTCTCCTCGCTCGTTCGCTCTGGCCCTCTGCGCTCTCCTGGGAGGCGCTCTCCTGGCCCCGCTCTCGGGTCAGGTCTCGGCGCGCGCGTTCGTCACACCCCTCGGAGAGATCGGGGTGGGGACGACCTTCTCCCTGAATGTCGAGATCAGTGGAACGCAGGACGTGCGACGGGACCCGCAACTCCCCGCCCTCGACGACTTCGCGCAGTACCTCGGGAGCAGTACGCAGTCCTCGACCCGTATGGCGGGAGGGCGGACGTCGACGACGTTCACGATCCAGTACCGGTTCCAGGCGATCACCGAGGGCAACTACACGATTCCGACCTTCGATGTGGAGGCCGGTGGGCAGACCTTCCAGACCGAACCGATCGACGTCGTCGTGGCCGCCTCGCCGGGCCAACCGTCGGGAGGGCAGACCGGGGTCGGTGGAGACGACCTCTTCATTACGGCGGAGGCCTCCTCGTCGTCGATCGTCGAGGGGCAGCCCTTCATCGTCGAGTATCGGATCTGGACGCGGGTGGACGTGACGAGCTTCGGCATGACCCGGGTCCCCGAGCCGCAGGGCTTCTGGGTCGAGGAGGTCACACCCCAGGGACAGCCGGAAGTCGAGCAGCGGGAGCGCAACGGCACGCAGTACGCCACGGCGGTGATCCGCCGAGTCGCGCTGATTCCGACGGGGGCGGGCACACGTGAGATCGAACCGATCGGGGTCGAGGCGCAGGTCCGTGTTCAAAGTGCACGCGACCCCTTCTCGGACTTCTTCGGCCGCTCGTCCCTCTTCGGGTCGACGACGCGCCCCGTGACCGTGCTGTCGAACCCACTGACGGTCGAAGTTCGCCCCCTCCCGTCGGGCGCCCCCGAACCGTACAGCGGGGTCGTCGGTTCGCTCGATGTGGCGGCCACGGTCGACCGGGACTCGGTCGACGCCAACGAGGCCGTGACCCTGACCGTGCGGCTGTCCGGTGACGGAAACGTCCGGGCCATTCCCGAGCCCACCCTCGACCTTCCGGCCGACTTCGAGGTGTTCCCGCCCGAGGTCACCGAATCGGTGGCGTCGACCGGTCGGGGCCTCCGCGGGTCGAAGACGTTCGAGTACGTGGTGATCCCTCGTGCGCCGGGTCAGCGAGAGGTCCCACCCGTCGAGTTCGGGTACTACGACGTGGCGGCCGGGGCGTATAGGACGGCGGCGAGTGAGGCAATCCCCCTTTCGGTGGCGGGGAGCGTCGTCGAGGGGCCGGCCGCTCTCGGCCGTGCGGGTGTGTCCGAGCTACGGCGGGACATCCGCTTCATCCGACTCGGGGCGCTCGACGTGCGCCCGACCGGTCCCGGGCTCTTCGGCACGGCGGCTTTCTGGCTGCTCGCGCTCCTCCCACTGGTGGCTGTCGCAGGCGCGGTCGGCCTTCGCCGGCACCAGGAACTCCTGGCCGGGGACGTGGCGTACGCGCGAGGACGACGGGCCAGCCGGGTGGCCAAGAAGCGGCTGGCCGAAGCCCGTCGGTTGGCGGGTGAGGACGATGCACGGGCGTTCTACGCGGAGGTCGCTCGTGCGCTCCGCGGGGTGGTGGCCGACCGGTTGAACCTCCCGGAGGCGGGAATTCAGACCCGCGATCTGACGGACGCGCTGCGGGGCGCCGGTGTCACGGCCGACACCGTGGACGCCGTCCGATCCTGTCTCGACGACTGTGATCGGCAGCGCTTCGCGCCACCGTCGACCGATACGACCGAGCGCGAGCGCTTCCTGGAGCGCGCCGGTTCGCTGATGGGCGTGCTCGACCGGGAGTTGAGATGATCGGACGACTGACCCGAGCGGTGTTGGTGGCGCTCGTCGTGGGCCCCGTCGGTGTCACGGCCCAGGAGGAGATCATCACCCGGGGCAACCAGGCGTACCAGGAGGGGGATTACGAGTCCGCCATCGAGGCGTACGACGCCGTCCGCCAGAACGGATTCTCGAGTGCGGGCCTCGAGTACAACCTCGGGAACGCGTGGTTCAAAGCCGGCTCGTTGGGGCGTTCCATCCTCCACTGGGAGCGCGCACGGAGGCTCGCCCCCGCGGACGACGACGTCCTGGCCAACCTCGAGTTGGCTCGATCCCTCACCGTCGACGACGTCGAACCCCTCCCCACCTTCTGGCTCACCACGGCCGTGACCCGTTGGGTCGACCTCCTCCCGAGGGCGACGCTTCGGATGGTCGTTCTCCTGTCCTGGCTCGCGGTCACCGGTGGTGTCGTCGTCCGCCTCCTGGCCGGAGGGGACGCACTCGCGAGCGCCGGACGGTGGACCTTCCGGATCGGACTCGGGGTCCTCGTCGTCTTCGGGAGCACCTTCTTCGTCCGTGAACTCGGGGTGCTCGAGCCGGAGCGTGCGATCGTCATGGTCGAGGCGGTACCGGTTCGATCGGCCCCGGCCGAGGAGGACGACCTGACCCTCTTCCAGATCCACGAGGGCACCCGGGTTCGCATCGACGAGCGGACCGGTGCGTGGGCCGAGGTCGTTCTGGACGACGGCAAGGTCGGGTGGATTCCGCTCGATGCGGTCGAGGTGATTTGACCGGGGCCGCCTACAGCGCGGTCCTCTGGACCCACTCGTGGTTGCGATGGGTCGTCCTCCTTCTCGGCGTCGCGGCTCTCGGGCAGCTGGCGTGGCAGGCCAGTCGGGGGCGCCCCGAGGGGCCGACCCGACTCTACACCGCGTTCATCCGGCTCCTCGGTCTCCAGTTCCTTCTGGGCGCCTTCATGTTCGTCGGGCTGAGCCCGCTCATCCGGGCCGCATGGATCGACTGGGGTGTGACCTTCACCGACCCGAGTCTTCGCTTCTTCTCGATCGAGCACCCCTTCGGGATGTTCTTCGCGGTCGGGGCCGCGCACTTCGGGTGGATCCGCCTGGGGCGTGACGTGCGATGGCACCGCGCCGCGTTGATTGCGCAGGCGATGTGGCTCCTCCTGACCGTGATCTCGATCCCGTGGCCTTTTATGCCGTACGGGCGGGCGCTCTTCCGGCTTTGACCCGGAGCTCCTCGGCCGTGGCTCAGTCGCTGGCCGCGGCCTGGTCCCCCGCCGTCCGCTCGGCGACGGCGGCCCGAACCGCGGGTGCCACCTCGGTCCCCAGGATCTCGATGGCACGCAGCACGGCGTCGTGCGGCATCGGACCCACGGTGAGCTGGATCAGGAAACGATCGTGGCCGAAGAGATCGTGTTGGAAGAGGATCTTCTCGGTGACCGCCGACGCGTCCCCGAGAACGATGGCACCGCGAAGGGCCGTCTCCTGATCGAACTGGGCCCGGCTGGGGGGCGGCCAGCCGCGCTCTCGTCCGATCCGGCCCATCGTTTCGGCGAAGGCCGGGAAGGTGAGTTCGGCCGCCTCGGCAGGGTCGTCCGCCAGGAAGCCGTGGGCGTTGATGCTCACGGGCAGGGCTCCGTGCCCGTGCTCCGTCGCGCTCCTCCGGAAGAGGTCGACGAAGGGGGTGAAGCGCTCGGGCATGCCACCGATGATCGCGAGTGCCATGGGCAGCCCGAGTGCACCGGCTCGCAGCGCGGACGGCGGATTGCCGCCCACCGCGACCCAGATCGGCAACGGGTCCTGCACGGGGCGGGGGAGAACCGTGCGGCCCTCGATGGCGGCGCGGTGCCGACCCGACCAGTGGACCTGCTCCGCTTCTCGGAGGCGGATCAGCAGTTCGAGCTTCTCCTGAAAAAGGCTGTCGTAGTCGTTCAGGTCGAAGCCGAAGAGTGGGAAGGACTCGATGAACGAGCCGCGCCCGGCCATGATCTCCGCCCGGCCGTTCGAAATGAGGTCGAGCGTGGAGAACTGTTGGAAGACCCGCACCGGGTCCTCCGAACTCAGGACCGTGACCGCGCTCGAAAGCCGGATCCGCTCCGTCCGGGCCGCCATGGCGGCCAGGAGTGTCGTGGGGGA
>JAUIKL010000188.1 GCA_030430625.1 Gemmatimonadota bacterium | reverse complement strand
TCGTGCTTCGTATCCTCGACAAGGGGAACCTGACGTTCGACCTGACGAAGTTCGGGTTCGAGCCGAAGGCCGAGAAGGACTTCATGTGGTCCATCTCGCGGCCGTACGGCATGGTTCTCGTGACGGGTCCGACCGGGTCGGGTAAGACGACCACGCTCTACTCGGCGCTGTCGCAGATCAACACGATCGACACGAACATCATGACGGCCGAGGACCCGGTGGAGTACAACCTCCACGGGATCAACCAGGTGCTCGTTCGGTCCGAGATCGGGATGGACTTCCCGGCCGCCCTGAAGGCGTTCCTGCGTCAGGACCCGAACATCATCATGGTCGGTGAGATCCGTGACATCTCCACGGGAGGTATCGCGATCAAGGCCGCGCTCACGGGACACCTCGTGCTGTCGACACTCCATACCAACGACTGCCCCGGCACGATCACCCGTATGCTGGACATGGGACTGGAGCCCTTCAACGTAGCCAGCGCACTGAACCTCATTTCCGCCCAGCGACTCGCTCGGCGGATCTGCACGAACTGCAAGGTCGAGGCGACGTACGAAGAGGAGTACCTCAAGTCCGCCAAGATCGACCTGGACTGGGTGCACTCGAACACCCTGTACAAGGGCGAAGGGTGCGACAAGTGTGGCGGCTCGGGCTACAAGGGTCGGTGCGGCTTCTACGAGGTGATGATCATGTCGACACCTCTTCGGAAGGCGATCATGGCCGAAGCAGGTACGGACGACCTGCGTGATCTCGCGCGGTCGGAGGGCATGCTGACCCTGCGCGAAGACGGATTGAAGAAGGTCGAGCGAGGTGTCACGAGCCTCGAGGAAGTGATCAAGGAGACGACGGTCGCCGACTAGCGGCGAGCGCACATTCAAGGGAAGGGAATCTTCATGAACCAGCCGGCCTCTCCGGCAGGGCAGCCCCCCCAACAGGAACTGAACCTCCGTATTCTCCTTCAGGAGATGATCACGCGGGGTGCGTCGGATCTCCACATCACGGTCGGGAACCCCGCGAAGATCCGGATCGACGGGTCTCTGACCGACTCGAACACGAAGCAGGTCCTCGCTCCGAAGGACACGCTTTCTCTGGCGTATTCGATTCTCACGGACAACCAGAAGAAGCGCTTCGAGACCGACGACGAGTTGGACTTCTCCTTCGGTGTTCAGAACCTCTCGCGCTTCCGCGGCAACGTGTACAAGCAGCGGGGTTGTGTGGCGATGGCCATTCGCCAGATCCCGTACGAGATCGTGACCGTCGAGAAGCTCGGCCTACCCCCGATCATCAACCAGCTGGCCGATCGGCCCCGAGGGCTCGTCCTCGTGACCGGGCCCACGGGTTCCGGAAAGTCGACGACGCTGGCCGCGATGGTCGACAAGGTGAACAAGGAACGGCGGGGCCACATCATCACGATCGAGGACCCGATCGAGTTCATCCACCGCCATCAGGGGTGCATGATCAATCAGCGGGAGGTGGGTGCGGATACCCAGTCCTTCCGCCAGGCCCTCAAGTACGCGTTGCGTCAGGACCCCGACGTTATCCTCGTCGGTGAGATGCGGGATCTCGAAACGATCTCGGCCGCGCTCACGATCGCCGAGACGGGTCACCTGGTGTTCGCGACGCTCCACACCAACTCGGCCGCCGAGTCCATCAACCGGATCATCGACGCCTTCCCGGCACACCAGCAGGGTCAGGTGCGGACGCAGTTGGCGTTCGTACTCGAGGGCGTCGTGACGCAGACACTGATCCCGAGGGTGAAGGGGAAGGGGCGCGTCGTGGCCGCCGAGGTCATGATGTGCACGCCCGCCATCCGCGCCGTCATCCGAGACGAGAAGATCCATCAGATCTACTCGCTCATGCAGGCGGGGAAGAAGCACGGCATGCAGACGATGAACGACGCGCTGCAAATGCTCTACATGAAGAACGAGATCACACTCGACGAGGCACTGAAGCGTTCGGGCGACCCGAACGAGCTTCTACGCGCCGTCGGTGAACCGGTTCACGGCGAGTAACTCGGAGGTCGATAGGCCATGCCCACGTTTTCCTACAGCGCCCGTCCCGCATCAGGCGGTGAGATCCAAACCGGCGAACTGGATCTGCCGACCAAAGAAGAGGTGATGGCGCACCTCCACAGGCAGAAGCTGATCCCCGTCTCGGTCCGTGAGAAGCCGAAGGAGATCAGTCTCTCCTTCGGCACGGGAATCACCACCCGTGACATCGTCATCTTCACCCGACAGTTCGCGACGATGATCAACTCGGGGCTGCCGCTGGTGCAGAGCCTCGACATCCTCGCCGAGCAGACCGAGAACCAGGCGCTACGGAAGACCATCTCCGACGTTCTCTACGATGTCGAGTCCGGACACACGCTCGCGGACGCCATGGGGAAACATCCCAAAGTGTTCACCGAGCTCTACGTGAACATGGTCGCCGCCGGTGAGGCCGGTGGTATCCTGGACACGATTCTTCTGCGTCTCGCGACCTTCCTCGAGAAGAACGACGCCCTCGTACGGAAGATCAAAGGCGCCATGATCTATCCCGGCGTCATCTTCTCGGTGGCCGGTGCGGCGATCTGCATCCTGCTGATCTTCGTCATCCCGACCTTCCAGTCGATGTTCGAGTCGGCCGGGATTCCGCTTCCGCTCCCGACGCAGATCGTCATCACGATGTCGGTCTTCCTCCAGGCGTACTGGTGGGCCGTGGGCGCGGGTATCATCCTCTTCGTCTTCGGTATCCGGCAGTACTACCAGACCGATCAGGGTCAGTTGGTTCTGGATCGACTCCTGTTGGCCATGCCGATCCTCGGTGATCTGCAGCGCAAGTCGGCGGTCGCGCGCTTCACGCGCACGCTCGGTACGCTAGTGTCCTCCGGTGTCTCCATTCTCGAGGGCCTGGAGATCACCGCCAAGACGGCGGGTAACCGCGTGATCCACGACGCCGTCATGGGGTCGCGTGCATCGATTGCCGGTGGTGAGACGATCGCCGGACCGCTGAAGGAGTCGGGCGTGTTTCCGCCCATGGTGGTGCAGATGATCAACGTCGGTGAGCAGACCGGTGGTCTCGACGAGATGTTGTCGAAGATCGCGGACTTCTACGACGACGAGGTCGATACGGCTGTCGAGGCGCTTCTGGCCGCGATGGAGCCGATCATGATCGTCGTCCTGGGTGTGGTCGTCGGTGGAATGATCGTCGCGATGTATCTGCCGATCTTCGACATGATCAACGCGGTGCAATAGGCTCGAAGACCGCGGCCTTTGCGGGCGGCGACAGCGCGCATCGCCCCCGAACGGGGCGCTCGCCTTTGCCGGACTGTTGAAGGTGTGCGGGCTCGCTATCGATGCGGACGCCGGCTGGGTTGCCGGCGTCCGCTTTCGTTTTCGGGGGCGTCGCATCGAACCCCGTTCGGGGGCGATGCGCGCTGTCGCCCCGGCTGGGGGCGGTCTTCGGGCTGGTCGCGTGGCGGTGCGGGCCGTTGGCCCGCTTGGGCCGGGGTGGGGCTGCGCATGGGCTAGTGGGGCTCGCTTTGCTTCGCTTGCTCGCGGTTAGCCGGCCAGGGTGGCCAGGGTGGTGGCGACGGCCGCGAGAGTCAGGGCCGCGGCCCAGACGACGGGGCGGGCCCAGACGGGTCGGATCTCCTTCTGGACGTCGGCCTTCCGGTGCTCGTTGATGGCGATCGTCATGTGCCCCTCGTCGTCCTTGCGGCCTTCGAGGAGGCGGTCGGAGAGCAGGGTGTTGACCGCTTTCTGGTACTTCTCGGGCGCGGAGGAAAAGCCGGAGATCTCGGACGGGCGGCGGTAGGGAGTGCCGCCGGTTTCGGCCTTGGCGAGTTCTTTGAGAATGGTCTTTCGCGGGGACATGGCGGGGGGCGCCCCGGTCGGGGCGGCGTGAGAAGGTGGACGTCAGAAGGTTGGACGTCCCTACGGGCCTTCGGGTTGCGAAGTTTTGGCGTGACGGAGTCGTGACACCGGGGTGGACGGAAGGGGCGGGTGCCGCGAGGATCGGAGGTGAAGGGAGCCGTCGGACTCCCCTCCTGGCCTTCGCCCACGGCGGCTGACGTGCCCGAGAACATTTGGACTCCGCTCCTGCTGGCCCTGGCGGGCCTGGTCGCCGGGACGGTGAACTCGATTGCTGGTGGTGGGTCCCTTCTGACCCTCCCGCTCCTGATTTTCGTCGGACTACCGGCCACGGTGGCCAACGCGACCAACCGCATCGCCATCTTCATCGGCGGCCTCGGTGCGACGATGAGCTTTCAGAAGCGCGGCTTGATCCCGTGGGCCTGGGTGCGCTTCGGCATGCCTCCCGCGCTGATCGGCGTCGTCTTCGGCACGTGGGGGGCGACGGCCATCGGGGACGTCGCATTCGAGCGTATTCTGGCCTTCGTGCTCGTCCTCGGAGCGGGTTGGCTGATCTGGCGACCCCCGACCGAGATCGGTGCCGAGGACGTCCCCATCCCGGAGGGTGGTCGAAGGCATTTTCTCCGCGTCGCCTTCTTCGGACTCGGCCTCTACAGCGGCTTCATTCAGGCTGGTGTGGGTTTCATGTTCCTCGCCCTCCTTTCGTCGAACGGGCTGGACCTGATCCGCTCGAACGCGGTGAAGGTTCCTCTGATTCTGGCGTTCACCGCACTGGCGGTCGTCCTCTTCGCCTTCGGCGGACTCCTCGACTGGTCCGCCGGCCTCTCCCTCGCCGCGGGGCAGTTCTTCGGAGCCAGGCTCGGGGTGCGGCTCCAGGTCTTGAAGGGTCAGGCTTGGGTCCGGAATGTCCTGACGGTCGCGATCGTGCTCTTCGCGATCCGGTTGCTGACGAGGTAGACCCGAGGGCGACAGCGATCGCCGCTTTTAACGATCCTGCGTCTCGCGACATCGTCTGACCGGATCCGAGTCGACTTCGTACGTACGTTGGGGGGTGCCGGTTGGGTGGGTTGTCACAGGTAGCCGACGCCTCAGGGCGTCGGTCGGGGTATCGTCGCGCCCTGACACGGTGTTCGATCTGGGCGTGTGGAGTACTGTGTTCGGTTCTGGGCGTCGATGTGTCCGCGCAGCCGACGGGCGTCCGAACGGACGCCCTCCGGGTCTTTCTCGACTGCAACACCTTCCAGTGTGATTCGGAGTACTTCCGCACCGAGGTCGGCTTCGTGAACTGGGTGCGGGACCGCACGTTGGCGCAGGTACACCTGATCATCACCGGGACGCAGACCGGTGGTGGTGGTCAGCTCTTCTCGCTCGACTTCGTGGGCCTCCAGGACCTCGACGGTCGGGACGACCAGCTGGCACTGTCGACCTTGGCCACGGACACGGATGGCGAGGTCCTCTCGGGGCTGTCGGCGGTCATCGGGGCCGGGCTGGCCCGGTACTCGGCTGCGATCGGGCAGATCTCGAGCTTCGAGGTGTCGACGATCGAGCAGGACAACACGCTCGCGCTGGTGTCGGCCGACCAGGTGACCGACCCGTGGAACTTCTGGGTCTTCGAACTCGGCGCGGACCTGGAGCTGGAGGGTGAGGAAACCGAGCGATCGCGAGAGTACGGTGGCTCGGTCGAGGCCCGGCGCACGACCGAGGAGTGGAAGTTCGAGTTCTTTGTGTTCGCCAACTTCAGCCGTGACGAGCGCGAACTCGACGATGCGACGTTGATC
>JAUIKL010000187.1 GCA_030430625.1 Gemmatimonadota bacterium | reverse complement strand
GGCAAGAACATCACCGTGATCTCGGAGGTGGTGGCCATGAACCACCTCTTGAAGTACTCGGGCGTCAACAGTGCGGAAGCGTTCGACGCCCGGTTGAAGCGGTATCTGGAGCAGGATTATGAGTAGTACACCCCCGCGAGGCGTCGTGGTGGCGCACGGCCCGATGGCTCAGGCCATGGTCGACGCGGTTCGCCGGATCGCCGGGGAAGCCGCCGATGCGCTCTACCCCCTCTCGAACGATGGGAAGAGCCCACCCCAGCTCCGCGAGGAGCTGGATGCCGCGATGGGGGACGATCCTGTGATCGTCTTCGTCGACCTGCGGGCGGGAAGCTGTGGCATGGCGGCCCTGTCGTCGTGCCGCGATCGGGCGCGCCGAATCGTCGTGACGGGGGTCAATCTCCCAATGCTCCTGGACTTCGTCTTCCATCGTGAGATGCCGCTCGACGAACTCGTCGAGCGATTGGTGCGCTGTGGCCGGGATTCGATCGCCCACCCGACGCTTTCGGCGTAGTCCGTGTCGATCGTCCTGTACCGGGTCGACGAGCGACTGATTCACGGGCAGGTCGTCGTGGCGTGGGGGCACGCTCTGCGCTTCGATACGCTGATCGTCGTGGACGACGACCTGGCCGCAAGCGAGTGGGAGCGGGACCTCTATCGACTTGCGGCCGGTGAGGCGCGGGCGGCCTTTCTCACGGTCGACGACGCTGTCGACGCACTCCCCGCCGCGGCGTCCGGTGAGGAACGAGTCGTCGTTCTCACCCGGGGTCTCGCGGCAATGCGAGCCCTCGGGGAAGCCGGCCTCCTCGACGGGGCCGACATCAACCTCGGGGGGCAACACCACGCTGCCGATCGACGGGAGGTGTTGTCCTACCTCCACCTGACGGACGGCGACCTCCGGGATATCGAGCGTCTGACGGCCTTGGGGGCTCGCGTCGCCGCACGCGACGTGCCCGATGCGACCCGTGTACCGGCTGCCCAACTCCTCGGACCGTGATGACCGGTTTGGGCGGGCTGACGGTACTCGGCGCCGTCCTGGGCCTCGATGGGACCTCGGTCGGTCAGTTCATGGTCTCTCGGCCGCTCGTGGCCGGTGTCCTGGCGGGTGCGGTCACGGGTGACCCCGCCACAGGCGCGCTGATCGGCGCGATCCTCGAGATCTACCTTCTCGTTTCGTACCCGACGGGTGGGTCGCGCTTCCCGGACGGCCCGACCGCGACGGTGGTCGCCGTCGGTGTGGCGGCCGTGTCCCCGGACGGTGCGGCTCTCCCCCTGGCCGTCGGCTGGGGGCTCCTGTGGGGCCAGGTGGCGGGCTTCTCCGTCAGCGCACTTCGACGGGGTAACGCCCACCTCGTGCCGGAGCGGCTCGAGGGGGAAGGGGGGGCGATCGCCCGTATCCACCTCGGAACCATCGGGCTGGACGGACTCCGAGCGGCCGCGGTGACCGCCGCCGGAATTGTGCTCGGGCGCATCGTGATGGGGACGCTCACCACCTCGTGGCCGATCGGGGTTCCAGCCTCCCGAGCGCTCCTGCTGGTCGGGGGGAGTGTGTCGATCGGGATTCTCCTCAACGACTGGGGCGGGCTCCGGAAGCGGGGTTGGCTATTCGCCGCCGGCCTTCTGGCAGGCGTTCTGGTCGGGGCTCTCGGGGGCAGGTTCGGGTGAGGGCGGTCCCATTCCTCTCCCTGGCACGGACCTTCGCCCGGTCGTTCCTCATCCAAGGTTCGTGGAACTATCGATCGATGCTTGGATGCGGCTTTGCCTTCGCCATGATGCCGTCCCTCCGAGCCATCTACCGGGACGACCCCCACGCGCTGCGCCGGGCCCTGGATCGGCATCTGGACCACTTCAACGCACACCCCTACCTCAGTGGAGTCGCCCTCGGGGCAGCAATCCGGTTGGAGGCCGAGGGCGCGGACGACGAGGCGATTCGGCGCTTCAAGGTCGCGGTGCGTGGACCACTGGGAGGACTCGGGGATACCCTGGTGTGGGCCCTGTGGCTTCCCGCGGCGTCGTTGGTGGCGCTGGTCGCCTTCTGGCTGGGTGCCCCGGGGTGGTTGGCGGCCGTATCCTTCCTCATCGTGTACAACGTCGTTCACGTTGGGCTTCGGGCCTGGGGCTTTCGGGCCGGCCTCGCCGCCGGCCGGGGCGTCGGTGCGAAGCTCGCGCAGGCGGACTTGGCCGGGCTGACCGGTCGGCTCAAACCGGGGGCGGTCGTGGTTCTCGGTGCTCTGACCGGCGTGTTGCTGACCGCTGACGGTGGGCTCGCGGGTGCGGGACCCGGCTGGATGCTCGCTGGCGTGGGAGCGATCGGGTTGGGATTGGGATTCGGGCACCGGTCCTGGAGGCCAGCGGCCGCCGTGACGGTGGCCGTCACGTTGATTCTGGGTGTTTGGGGGATGCTGACATGAGCGACGCCGTCGTCGAACGGACGGTCGAGATCGTGAATGCCGCCGGGATGCATGCGCGCCCGGCGGCTCAGCTCGTACAGCTGGCGGGCACGTTCACGGCGAACGTTCGCCTGGAGAAGGACGGACTCGAGGTGAACGGGAAGAGCATCATGGGGGTCCTGATGCTGGCCGCGGAACGAGGGAGCCAGTTGCGCATCCGGGCGGAGGGCACGGACGCCGAGGACGCGGTCCAGGCGTTGTCGGAGCTCGTGGGCCGCGGCTTCGACGAGGCGGAGGCCTAGTGTCCACCGTCCTCGACGGGTCCCCCGGATCCGAGGGTATGGCGGCGGGGACCATCTTCCGCCTCGAATGGGGTGTGCCGGTCGTACCTCATCGCTCCATCGGAAAGGGCCACCTGGCCGAAGAGGTCGATCGGTTCGAATCGGCCCTCGAGTGGGCCCGGTCGCGCCTGGTCGAGGACAAGGCCGCCACGGCCGAACGGCTCGGTGAGGTCGAGGGCCGGATCTTCGATCCCCAGATCCTGATGCTGCAAGACCCGGAGGTGGTCGACGGGACGGCGGGCTACATCCGGGAGAACCGGCTCAGCGCGGAGTGGGCATTCGAGCTCCGAATGCTCGAGCTTCGCGCCATGTGGAGCCGGACCTCGCACCCGATGGTGCTCGATCGCCTGAACGACCTCGAAGACGTCATGATCCGGGTGCTTCACAGGTTGTTGGGCAAGAACGACCCGGCCGACCTGGTCGCTCTCGATGGTGACGTGATCGTCGTGGCGCCGAACCTGACCCCGAGTCTCGCCGTGAAGCTGGATCTCGAGAATGTGCGCGGTGTGGCCACGGACCATGGGACCCGCACCGCCCACTGGGTCATGATCGCCCGATCACTCGAACTCCCTGCGGTCGTCGGTCTGGGCAACGTGTCGAAGAAGGCACAGGACGGGCAGCCCGCGATGCTGGACGGTCGGATCGGTCGGGTGGTCCTGGATCCGGATGACACCGATCAGGCCACCTTCCAGGCCCGCCGCGCTCGCATCTCGGAGTGGGAGAAGGAGATCGCCGTCGTGACGGCGCTCGAGCCCGTCACGCTCGATGGGCAACATGTCGAGCTCCGCGTGAACCTCGACCTCCCGGGTGAGTCTGCGCAGGCCCTCGCGCACGGGGCGGACGGTGTCGGTCTCTTTCGGACCGAGTTCCTCGTGGCGGGTCGGAACTCGATGCCGAGCGAGGAAGAGCAGTACCAGGTGTACCGCGCCGCAGCGGAAGCCTTCCCGCAGGGAGCGGTCTACATCCGAACCTTCGACCTGGGGGGGGACAAGTTCCCGATGTTCCTGCACATGCCGCAGGAGGAGAATCCCTTCCTCGGATGGCGAGCGGTGCGGGTGTGCCTCGACCGTCCGGATCTTTTTCGACCACAGCTACGAGCGCTCCTCCGGGCCACACCCCACGGTGACGTGCGGATCATGATCCCGCTCGTCAACGATGTCGACGAGATCCGACAGGTCCGCGAACTCCTCGGAGAGGAAGCGGCCGGACTGGAGCGCGACGGGATCCCGTACAACCGGGGATACAAACTCGGCGTCATGATCGAGACACCAGCGGCCGCTCTGGACGCCGCGGAGTTGGCCCGCTACAGCGACTTCTTCTCGATCGGGACGAACGATCTGGTTCAGTACACGCTTGCCGTCGACCGCACGAACACCCGGCTGGCTCGCCTGTACAACCCCTTCCATCCGGCGGTAGTGCGCCAACTGCATCAGGTGGCGCGCGTCGGTCGGGCTGCCGGCATCGAGGTCAGCGTGTGCGGTGAGATGGCCGCCAACCCACTCGGTGCACTCCTACTCCTCGGTCTCGACATCCACGCGTTGTCGATGGCGTGGCCGTCGATTCCGGAGATCAAGAAGTTCGTCCGCGAGGTGCGGATGGAGGACGCGCGTAAGGCCGCCCGCAAGGCGCTGGCCGCGCCGACGAGTCGGGACGTGATCTCCTGCCTGGTCGAGGGCGCTGGAGACGCGGTGGACCAGGACAGCTTCGCGGTGCGCTGGTCGATGCCTGGGTACGCGTGACCGAGTGTCTCGTCGCCCGAGCGGGGCCCGTGAGCTGTGTTGTCGCTCACGTGGGGTTTCGATAGGGTTCGAACTGCAATCCAACCATTGAGGAGACATCGTGAGCGCTACCCTGTTCACGTCCGAGTCCGTCACCGAAGGTCACCCGGACAAGATCGCCGACCAGATCTCCGACGCGGTCCTCGACCACATGTTGGCGCAGGACCCCAACTCACGCGTCGCGTGTGAGACGTTGGTCACGACCGGACTCGCCATGGTGGCGGGCGAGGTGACGACCAAGGGGTACGTTCACCTGCCCGACGTGGTGCGCGGAACGCTCAAACGGATCGGCTACACGAACGCCGATTTCGGTATCGACGGTTCGACATGCGCGGTCCTGACGAACCTGGATCAACAGTCCACCCACATTGCCATGGGTGTCGACACCGGTGGGGCCGGAGACCAGGGCATGATGTTCGGCTATGCGTCGAACGAGACGCCCGAACTGATGCCGCCCACGATCCACTACGCACACGCACTCACGCACAAGCTGGCTCAGGTGCGGAAGAGCGGTGCGCTGCCCTGGGTCCGCCCGGACGGAAAGGCCCAGGTCACGATGGAGTTCGACGGCGAGGGCAAGCCGGTCCGAATCCATACGGTGGTGGTCAGCACCCAGCACGACCCGGAGGTCAGCCACGAGCGGCTGAAGGCCGAGATCGCGCAGCATGTCGTCAAAGCGGCGCTCCCGGAAGACCTGTACGACCCCGAGGACTGCGCTCTCCATGTGAATCCGACGGGACTCTTCGTCATCGGTGGCCCGCACGGAGACGCCGGGCTGACCGGCCGCAAGATCATCGTCGACACGTACGGCGGCGTTGGGCGCCACGGGGGTGGGGCCTTCTCGGGTAAGGACGCGACCAAGGTCGATCGCTCCGCCGCGTACGCCGCCCGTTGGGCCGCCAAGAACGTCGTCGCGGCTGGCTTGGCCGAGCGGTGCGAGATCCAGCTCGCGTACGCGATCGGCGTCATCGAGCCGGTCTCCGTGAACGTCCAGTCGTTCGGAACCGGGGTCATCCCGGACGAGCAGATCGCGACGGCGCTCTCCGAGGTCTTCGACTTCCGGCCGCTCGAGATCATCTCGGCGCTCGGCCTGCGGAACCCGATCTACACGCCGACTGCTGCGTACGGGCACTTCGGACGGACACCCGA